>NZ_RIZI01000002.1 GCF_003721225.1 Acidithiobacillus sulfuriphilus
TATTATTTCAGCCGTCTGTACGGTAACCCCGCTGTGCCCAACCAGAGTGCCTATGCCCTGGCCGGACGGCTGAACGTGGAGACCGCGCCCTTCCTGGGCGGTTTCGGCGTCGGCGTCTCCTTTTTCACCGCCCATTCCTTCGGCGCCAACGACTTGTCCGGCGCCACCTCCCCCGACTCCTTCGGCGCCCTCACCAACTACCCGCACCTGGATGCGACCCTGATCGGGCCCAACAACTCCATCAACGCCCTGGGCCAGGCCTATATCCAGTACCAGCAACCCTGGCTCCTGGTCCGCGCCGGCGATCAGGAGATCAATACCCCCTGGTTGAACAACACCGACTCCCGCATCCTCCCCGCCACCTACCAGGCCGTGTATGCCGAAGTGACGCCCCTCAAGGATCTCCACTTTTACGGCTTGCGCGAGTTCCGCTGGAAGAGCCGGACCTCCACCGATTACTCCCGGGACAATTACTATTATCAGCCCGGCTTCGAGGCGGATACCCTGTACGGCAGCACCGAAGG
>NZ_RIZI01000020.1 GCF_003721225.1 Acidithiobacillus sulfuriphilus
CCCCCATCCCCATCCAGTTCCATCTCGTCCCGTGGCAGATGCCGGCGCGTCGGATACACCGGCCGCGCCGCATTGGGCGAGCGCCCCGGCAGATAGGCGTGGGCCCGATCCGCCAAATCCAGGGAGGGCAAGTCCGTCTCCCCATAGCGGGCCAAGGCCACGCGGAAGCTATCCACGATACTGCTGTGGGGATGCGCCAGGGCCGCCAGATCATCGGGCAAGGTCCCCGCCCGATACTGCGTCAGCATCCCAAGCGCGGCATCATAATAGCTCCCGGCCTCCCCCGCCGGCCTCCCCCGCTGCTGCGCCAAGCGCAGCAGACGCGCCACATAGCCGGGCATTTCCCGGTCCAGACAGGCATCCACGCGCAGATCCTCGCAAAGATCGAAGATCATCTGAAAGCGCAGCAAATCCTGGCCGAATTGCGCAAAGAGCGGTCTCCAGGTCACCCGCTGCTCGGCGTCCAGGGGCGGATGGGCCATGCCCAACTCCCGAAAAAGGGCGTGGATGGCGCCCTCCTCGTAGCTGCCGAAGGCCAGATGGGCACCGGTATGATAAACGGCCAGCAGGGCCTCTTCCCCATCCGGCATCACCGCCGGCACAAAAAGACTGCGGCCGTCCGTCTCCACAAAGGCCCGCCCACCCTCGGCGCTCCATTCGCCATCCTCCAGGGGCGGATGCAGACCCGTCCAGGCCTGCAGCAGCAAGAGAAACAAGCGCTTGTGGACCCCCAAGCGAAAGCCGGGCAGGATCTCCAGCAGGAAGCTGCGCGCCTCATCGCTCTCCAGACGAAACCACGCCTCGCCGCGCACCCGGCCCGCCGCCAGGACATCGGCGCCCCGCCGCGCCCATTCCGCCACCCCTTCCAAGCCACACAGGGCACGCACCCGGAGCGCCCCCTGCAGATAGGTCCCCAGCCCCAGGCGCCCCTGCAGCAAGGCCTCCGCCGGCGCCATGAGCGCCTGCAGACCCGCCACCCCCTCGCTACCGAAAAGCGTCAATACCGGCAGGCGGAAATAAGCCGCCGCACTGTCCACATGCTGGGCCAGCCAACGCGCCCCCAAATCGAACCAGACCAGTTCCGCCTCGACGCCCAAGGTCTGGCGTAGGGACGCCGCTTGTGCAAAAAAGCCCACGGCCGCCCGAAAGGTACCGCGCTGGGTCAGGAAGACGCGCGACTGCTCCAGCCAGGGATCCAGGCCGCCAAAGGCCGCCACCAGATCTGCCGTCCCATGGAAAAATCCCTTTCCCGCCTCGCGGTCGTAGAAAAAGAGGTCCCGCCCCGTCTCCAGATAGCGCAACTCCGCCGCCGCTCCCAGGGGCGCCACCGCCGGCAGGGCCGCCCGGGCATCCC
>NZ_RIZI01000021.1 GCF_003721225.1 Acidithiobacillus sulfuriphilus
AACGAGCATGTAGGATCTCCAGCGATGGAACATCCCTTTGAACGGGCGGGCGAAACCCTCGCCCGTTTTTTTTGGTGCGCCCGCCAGGACGCACCAAAAAACTCCCGCCATACCGTAAGGTTGGCTGGAACAGTTCATTGAGTTTGCAAATATCGCGCAAATGTAGTAATGTACCTATATTATCCTATCTAGGAGGTGTCGCCATGACCATTACGACCCTATCCAGCCGAGAACTTAATCAGGACGTTACTCGTGCCAAGAAAGCGGCCAAGAACGGCCCAGTGTTCATCACGGATCGCGGCAAACCAGCACATGTGCTGTTGAGCATCGAGGAATACCAGCGACTTACTGGCAAACGTAGGAACCTCGTTGAGGCGCTATCCATGCCAGGCATTGCCGATATCGAAATTGAGTTCCCCCGTTCACGCGAGCTTCCCTGTCCAGCGACCTTTGAATGATGTTCCTGCTCGATACCAATGTTATTTCCGAGCTGCGCAAGGCCGGCGACGGCAAGGCCGATGCCAACGTTACAGCATGGCTGTCAGGCACGGACGCAACGAGTTTCTACATCTCGGCCGTGACCATCATGGAACTTGAGCTTGGTATTCTCCGCGTGGAGCGGCGTGACGCCGTTCAAGGGGCGCGGCTGCGCACTTGGATGGACAACCATGTTCTTCCTGAATTCTCCGAACGCACGCTGCCGATCGATGAGGTTGTAGCACTTCGTTGTGCCCAACTACATGCGCCCGATCCTCGCCCCGAGCGAGATGCGTATATCGCAGCCACCTCACTTGTGCATAGCATGACCGTCGTGACCCGGAATGTAGCCGACTTCGAGCCGACCGGCGTGGCCATCATCAATCCTTGGGCGGCTCATCGCTGCGATATGAGCATGGACGGGCACGCCAAGCATTGGACGGAAGAGTAAATACCGCTGGCACGGCCAGATGGCGGCTGCTGATACGACTCATGGGGCTACCCCTATAGCAAAGCGCGAGTGGCCGGTAAGGCCGCGAAGCGGACCTAGCCTCCTCACGTACCGAATGGCAGCTATTGGCCGACCCTGAATGGTTACGTGAACAGTCCGACAGCCAAAAAACAGCCTGGAATTGTTCGCTTGGTGGGTGTTTGTTCAGAAACCCTTATATTTGGCGGTGACGTAAAGACTGGAAGTGCAGTCCGCCTCCGGCCTGTTGTGCCCAAGGGCCGATCATCGGCCCCACCCCTTCATATAACATCCAATCGGCGCTGTTATTGAGGAGTGCCTTCTGCAGATGGAGGCGGGGTCTTGGCCGCCGCGTTGTTCCGCATGGTTCTCACCGCCTGCCCCAGCCCTTCCTGAAAGAGGTGGCTAT
>NZ_RIZI01000022.1 GCF_003721225.1 Acidithiobacillus sulfuriphilus
CCAACGCCAGCTCGGCCGGCACCCTGGCCACCAGCTTCACCAGCGGCACGGCGGCCATCGACTTCAGCGGCGCCACCACCACCGCCGGATTCGTCACCGTCGACCGCAACGCCAACCTGAGCGGCGTCGGCACCTTCCTGCTCGTGGCCGGCAACAACAACGTCAACGTGGCGACGACGCCCGGCAGCGGCAACCTCTACATCGACGGCGGCATCGGCGCCAACGTCAACACCACCACCGGCGTGATGACCCCCCATGACGCCACCGGACAATATGGCGACGCAGCGACGACCGTGGTCGTCAATGTCGGCAGCACCGCCAGTCCCTACCCCTATCTCTATGCCCTGGTGGACGGCACGCTGGACAACATGGGCAGCCTCACCGTGACCCAGGGGCAGATCAACTGGATCGACGCCGCGCCCGTCGGCACCTTCGTCAACTACGGCACCCTCGACGTGACGCCGGTCGCTGGCCAGAGTTACGGCGTGCTGGGCTTCAACACCTTCACCACGGCCTACTACATCCCCGCCGGTCTGACCAGCAACACGCAGACGATCTATGGCGGCGGCAGCACTTCGGCCCCCACCGGCGACTTTGAGAACGCCGGTACCGTGAACGTGACGGGCAGCAACGGCTTCGTATTCTTCGGCAAGGGCTTCCAGAACGATCTGGGCGCCACGCTGAACGTCTCCGGCAGCGCCTACCTCATCACCTCCAGTAACGGCGTCACCCTGGCGGGCATCCAGAACCCCCTCAGCGGCGGCCTGACGGTGGCGGCCCTGGGCGCCAACTCCGTGGTCAACATCCAGTCCCCGGTCACCGCCTCCACGGGCATCCTCCTGGCGGCCAACACGGCCAACATCAGCAGCACGGTCGCCACCCCCGGCGACTTCACCTTCTACGGCCCCGAGTCCGGCAGCGCGCAGATGAACCTCGCCTCCGGCGGCAGCATCACCGGCGCGAACCTGTACATGGGCACCCAGGGCAGCGCGTCCCCGACCAATTTCGTCCTGAACGGCACGGTGGACGGCACCAGCAGCGTGCTCTTCGGCGGCGCCAACACCCCCACCGGCAATGTCTCCGGCGCGGGCAGCATCACCACGCCCAGCCTGACCTTCGCCAATCTGTGGGGATCGGTGAACAACATCATCTCCCCGGTGATCGCCCTGAACGGCTTCCACGTCAACGGATCCGGCACCGGCGGCGCGGTTTTGGTCTCCGTCACCGCCGATAGCCCCAGCGGCCCGCAGGGCGTCAACCTCAAGGTCAACGGCAATCTGACCATTGATACCGGCGGCACCATCGCCATTCAGGCGGGCGGCGTTCCTCCCAGCAACGCCGGCAGCATCCTCTACGTCCAGGCCAGCGGCAG
>NZ_RIZI01000023.1 GCF_003721225.1 Acidithiobacillus sulfuriphilus
CGAGGTGGTCGAATTGCTGCAATGGGGGCGGGCGGGGCGAGCCGAACTGCAGGGACAGGCGGTGGCGGGGCGGCACATTGCCGTTCTGGTGCAGAAACACGAGCAGGGGCGGCTGATTCAGGAAAGCCTGCGCGCCGCCGGGGTGGCCGGTGCGCGGCAGGGCCAGGACAGCGTTTTTGCCAGCGCCGAAGCCGAGGATCTGGAACGCATCCTCCTCGCCATCGCCGAGCCGGGTAACGACGGCCGCCTGCGCGCGGCCCTGGCAACCCCCTTGTGGGGGAAGGATGCCCGGGAGCTGGAGGACATGCGTCTGAACGACACCCTGGAGACGGCCGTCTGGGAGCGCGTGGACGCCTATCGACGGCGCTGGGAACGGGATGGCTGCATGGCCATGTTCCGCCAATGGCTGCAGGGCGAGCAGGTCATGGGCCGCATGCTGCTGTGGAGCGACGGCGAGCGGCGTATGACCAATCTCCTCCATCTGGTGGAACTCCTGCATCAGGAAGAGCAGGCCCAGGGTCCGGGGCGGGAGGCCCTGTTACGCTGGTTTGCCCGGCAGCGACAGGCGCCGGTGGGCAGCGAGGAACATCTGCTGCGCCTGGAAAGTGACGCCGATCTGGTACAGATCCTCACCATTCACAGCGCCAAGGGTTTGCAATTTCCCATCGTCTTTTGCCCCTTCCTGTGGTCCGACGAGCCAGGGCGCAAGGATGCGGGTCCGGTCATCTGCCATGATCCCGATGACCCCTTGACCCTCCTGGCAGACTTCGGGTCGCCCCGTCAGGAGGCTCTGCGTCAGATCGCCCGGGAGGAGGAGGCTGCCGAGCGTCGGCGGCTTTTGTATGTAGCCCTTACCCGTGCCCAGTACCGGCTGGTGCTGCACCTGCCCGAGGGACTGGGCCAGCAGTCGCCCCTGGCCGGCTTGCTGGGCGGGGGCGGCAAGGACTTTTCCTGGAGGGTCGCCCTGGAGGGCCTCGCTGCCGCAGCCGGCGATGCCGTAGCCGTCGTTTCCCTGGATGACCGTGCCGAGGCGCCCCGCTGGACCGGCAACACCGCTCCGGAAAAGGTCCGGGCGGCGTCTTTCACCAGGCATCTCCACATGGGCTGGCGGGTCGGCAGCTTTACGGCACTGAGCAGTGGTGGACGCGGCGAGCGCCCGGACTACGATGACACCATCCCCGCTCCCGATCCCCTGAGCGGACCCGGCCCTGTGGCCTTTCCCCGAGGCGCCCAGGCCGGCATCTGCCTGCACAGCATTCTCCAGCGCTGGAATCCCCAACGGGGAGAGGAGGACCTGCTTGTGCATATTGATACGGCCCTGCAGCGCTACGGTTTTTCCACTCAGTGGCGGCAGGACCTGCGGCAATGGCTTCCCGCCGTAGCGGCGACGCCGTTGTGGCAGGG
>NZ_RIZI01000024.1 GCF_003721225.1 Acidithiobacillus sulfuriphilus
GGCGCGGGCATAAAGCCCCTTGGCGTCGCGCGTGAGGCAGGTCTGCAGGCTGGCGGCGGCGTGGACTTCCACGAACAGGCCGCCGTTGTCCTCCACCAGGGCGCGCGCCTCGGCCCGGGCGTTCCGATAGGGGGAAATGGCCGAAACAATGGCAATGCCGCCGTGGCGGGCCGCCAGACTGGCGACGAAGCCGATGCGGCGGATGTTTTCGTCCCGATCGGCCCTGGAAAAGCCCAGTCCCTTGGAGAGGAAGCGGCGGATGACATCGCCATCCAGCAGGGTCACCGTGCGCTGGTCCATGGCCTCCAGGCGGCGGGCAAGCATGCCGGCCATGGTGCTCTTGCCGCTGCCCGAGAGCCCCGTCAGCCAGAGCACCAGCCCGCGGTTGTCGGCGCCGCGGTAGGCCCGGCGCAGGCAGGCGATGACCTCCGGCGGAGAGAACCAGTCCGGCACCTCCTCGCGGTTGGCCAGGCGGCGGCGCAATTCCGTACCGGAAATCTGCTCAACCGCTTCGTCGACCTCCAGCTCATCGGGTGTGACATAGCGCCGGCGCCGGGCCGAATAGACGTGCTCCCCAACAAAAATAGGGACGATGCCGGCCTCGTCCGCGTGGGCGGCGAGGAGTTCCTGGGCGGCAAAGGGGGGATAGAAGAGGCCGCCCTCCAGACCGCCCGGATCGGCATGGCCGCGCCCCACGATGAAATGGGAAGCGCCGTAGTTGCGACGAATCAGGGCGTGCCAGAGGGCCTCGCGGGGGCCGGCCATGCGCATGGCCAAGGGCAAGGCCGCCAGGTGCACCCGTCCCGCCGGATAGTGGGGCAGCACCAGGCGATAGGCGCGCATCCGGTAGGCGGCGTCCACATCGCCCGCCTTGGTCGGTCCCACCGCCGGGTGGAGGAGCAGTTGGCCGTCTTCCACCCGTGCCAGGGCCTTTTGGGTGATGGCCATGTGGGCGAAGTGCAGCGGGTTGCGGGTTTGGAAGGCCACCGTCGGGCGTCCGTTGAGCAGTCGGCGCAATTCCGCGGGGCTGCGGTATTCGGGGGGGAAATCCGTTGCCGCCGCCCACTGGCGGCGTTCTTCGGAGCTGATCCGCAGCGGGCCGCTGACCGTGACCGGGCCGCGGGCGAAGAGGGCCGCCACGCCGGGGTGGCGGGGATCGTCCGTGCCATAAACGGCCAAGGCTTCCCGGCGCGGGTCGGGGCGGAACCATTCCGCCACGGTCATGGTCGCCAGGGGCAGGCCGTCGGGGCGCTGCAGGGAAATCTCCACCCCTGGGGCCAAGCGGGCGGCCTGGGCCTCGTCCAGGTCCAGCACGATGGGCATGGGCCACAACTGTCCATCGGCCAGCCGCATGCGGGTCAGGACCGTTTCGTAGTCGGCGGCACCCAGATATTGGGACAAGGGGGCAAAGCCGCCGGTGAGCA
>NZ_RIZI01000025.1 GCF_003721225.1 Acidithiobacillus sulfuriphilus
AGGTACTTCCCGCCTCTCCGAGTTGACGGACCTGGGGGATCAAGGTTGACAATCAGCGCGGCATATCTGCATCAAACAAGCAAGATGGCTTGGGTATCTATCCACAAGCAATTGATTTGTATGGTGCCCAGGGACGGAATCGAACCGCCGACACGAGGATTTTCAGTCCTCTGCTCTACCGACTGAGCTACCTGGGCGAGAAGCGCACATTTAAGCGGCCCCGCCGCCGGAAGTCAAGGCCGGAAGCCGGAAGCCGATTTCGCCGGGGTCCCGTTCACTCCGCATTCATTGCCCGCTTTTTTTCCAGGGCCAGCTCATAGAGGACCCGATGGGGGATGCCGCTCAAGGCGGCGGCCAGGCGCACCGCCTGGGCTAGGGGCAGTTCGGCGAGCAGGGGGGTCAGGACGCGGTCGGCCAGGGCCTGATCGGGGGCCGCTTCCGGTGCTCCGGCCACGACCAGGGTCATCTCGCCGCGCAATTTCTCCGGCGCTGCGGCGAACAGGGCCAGCAGATCGCCCAGGCTGTGGCGCAGGCATTCTTCATAGATCTTGGTCAATTCGCGGCACAGGGCCGCCGGCCGCTGCGCGCCGAAGGCGGCGACCATGTCCTGCAGCGTGGCGGCTATGCGATGGGGGGCCTCGTAAAAAATCAGGGTGCGCGGCTCGGCGCGGAGGGCATCGAGCCGGACCCGACGCGCCGCGCCCTTGGCGGGGAGGAATCCTTCAAAGGCAAAGCGGTCACTGGGCAGACCCGACAGCACCAGGGCGGCGAGGGCGGCATTGGGGCCGGGAATCACCCGCACCGGCAACTGCCGCGCCCGCAATGCGGCGAGGAGGGGGTAACCCGGGTCCGAGAGCAGGGGCATGCCGGCGTCCGAAAGGAGGGCGATGCGCTCGCCGGCGGCAATGCGCTCGGCAATCCGGGGCGCCAGATCCCGTTCGTTGTGCTCGTGCAGGGCCAGGGTTTTGGGCTGCAGCCCCAGGTGCCGGAAGAGGCGCTGGGCGTGGCGGCTGTCTTCCACCAGAATCAGTTCCGCCTCGGCCATGGCCCGGGCAGCGCGGGGAGAGAGATCGTCGAGGTTGCCGATGGGTGTGCCAATGATGGTGAGTTGACCGCTTTGCTCCTGCATCGTCACCCTCCCTCGCGGGTTATTGTTGATGAATGATATATTTCCGCCCCTTACCCGCGGGGCGGCCGCGCATCCCGATGGCGGCGATTGAATGACGGGGTCATTCTCCATACACTCTGACCATGAAGATGCCATTGCCCCATCAACCTCTGGGTCCTGCCACCCGCCTGGCGTCGGCCATGCTCATGGCCCTCGGCCTCGCCGCCTGCGCCAGTCTGCCCCAACCAGCAGCGACGCCCGTGGCGCCCACGGCCAGTGCAAGTTCGGTCACTGTCGCACCCGCCGAGGCCCCGGCGGCCGTCACCGCCGACCAACTCCTAGCGGCGGGCAA
>NZ_RIZI01000026.1 GCF_003721225.1 Acidithiobacillus sulfuriphilus
ATCGGTGCGGTAGATCTGAACCCGCAGCGGCAGGATAAAAAGGCCGCTTAAAAAATGGGAAACGCGACAACTACCTTGACAGACGCCGACACGAGCAAACGATATTCCGATATGAGTTGTTCTTGCCGTTCGTTTGCGCAACTACGTGATCAAGTTCGCAGGATTCTACGCGGATGCTTTTTAGGCAGTAAAAACAGCGGTGGTCTTCGCGCGCAAGCAATGCCGAAACGAACTTGCGATTTGCAAAGAAGTCGAGTGTTTCAATGTCGATCTCAGCTACCGATGTTTCCATTGGCAATACACCAGCAATTTCTTCCGGGAGAAAAACTCGCACAAGATGTCCGTTACGTGATTTGTCTTCAATCTTGATGCAACCACGTTCGTTCAAGCTGCGGATGTCTTCGCGTGAAGAGCTATCGGAAACGCCAGTGGCTTTAGAGAGTGGCATCAGCGCGAAAATGGCAGATGATTTACCTTCGAGGCGGGTATGCCGAAGTAAGTGATAGTAAAGAACTCGCTCCCGAACGCTGAGTTGCAGCGAAGGGAAGAGATGGTCTTCACATTGCTTAATGATAGTAGCTGCGTCCATTGTTTGTGCGCTCTAACGTTCAAATTGAGGGGCGCGCCGCTTTTGGCGCGTCCCTCTCGAATGCAGTGTTGGGCGTCATGTGGATTGCGCGCCTGCCAGCTTCGGCATCATGGCAAAGAACTGTGCGCATTTGGCTTCGACGGATTCAAGCGACTGTGTTCGGAAGACTTCTGTATGCAACCGTTCACAGCCGTCAGTGACGCACTCAATGGCGGTTTTCTCCCAAAGCCTCCGGCACGGCCAAGTTTTGACCACCTGCGTGAAAGGAGCTGAGCAACGATGTTGGCGCAAGCGTTCATTGAGATTGCTGGCGAATCCGACCTTGAAGCGGCTTGGGTCGTGTTCCGGTTCTAAGCACAGCAAATAAAAAACGCCGATATCGTAGAGCGCGGCATCAGGGAACTCCGTTTCGTCACCCTCCCGCTCGGGCTGGTAACTCCTGCTCGCGGCGAGCGCCTCCAGCACCCTACGCGCATCATCCTCGGTGATGTATGAGATGGTTTGCCCACGGTTTTGCTTGCCGCCGCGCGACTTCGACGGCTCGATGTCGAGGCGCTTGAGAGTCTTAAAGACGGTCTGCCGCAACAGACCGTTCGCCTCGGCGAACTCTTTGACGGAAATTGAGTGATCAGTCATGCCGTATGTGACGCCCAACGGGCGAATTCAGCGGACGTCAAAAAGCGCAGCTTTTTGACGTCCGCTGGAATGAAATGTTAGGCATGGGGTGCTACCTTTGCTAGCTCCCCGATTGTATGAAAGGGAGTTCCAGGAGCAGCGGCTATTCGATGTAGCGGCGTCTGTCAAGGTAGTTGTCGCGTCTCCCATTTTTTAAGCGGCCTTTTTATCCTGTCGCTGCGGGTTCAGATCTACCGCCCCGA
>NZ_RIZI01000027.1 GCF_003721225.1 Acidithiobacillus sulfuriphilus
TGTTTCATCTCGATAATCCACTTTCCGCCCCCACCCTACGCCTGACTCCATTTCAGAGAGGCGACAACTACCCTGACACCGGGGGCCTGTCACGTTGCGTTTTTTAGATATAAACGAGACGGGATGCCGCGTCCTTGGCTACACACGGGAAGAATTCCTGTCCATGAGCGTTTACGACATAGACACGGCTTACAGAGCGGCCCCCCAGAAAGTGCTCGCGCAGTTACGGGAATCGGGACGCGCGATCTTCGAAACCATACACCGTCGCAAGGATGGCTCGACATTCCCTGTGGAAGTCAACGTGGCATCCATCGAACTCGACAGGCCTTACCTGCTCGCCATCACGCGCGACATCACCGAACGCAAGGCGCTGGAAGCCACCCAGCAGGAAAGCGCCAGACGCCTGCAACGGATCACCGATTTCAGTGTACTTCTTTCCAGCGCCAATGAAGCTATCGCCCATATGGAGAACGAAGCGGATCTGCTGCGATCCCTTTGCGAACTGGCCGTCCAACATGCCCATCTGACGCTGGCGTGGATCGGTCAGCCCGACAGAGATGGCTGGTTCCAAACGCTTGCCGCCGCCGGGGCGGTGGACTATCTGGCGGGGATCCGTATATCCATGTCCGCAGAACTCCCGGAGGGACGAGGCCCCGTAGGCCGGTCCTGGCGCGGTCAAAAACCGGTTTACATTTTTTCAATCTCCCAATCCCCCGAGTTGACCCCATGGGCGCAGCATGCCGAAGCCTTCGGAATTAAGGCAGGCGCCTCTCTACCCATTTTCCGTGGCGGCAAGCGCTGGGCCATCTTGACGGTGTATCACGACGAAAAGAATGTTTTCGACACTGATCTCCAGAAGATATTGACGGATTTGGCCCGAGACGTCGGTTATGGCCTGGATCGCCTGGATATTCTGCGAAGGGAGCGGGAAGCCAACGCCTTCAACGAGGCGCTGCTGAACGCGCAATCGTCCGGCATCGGCGTCGTGCGCTTTCCAGAAAGGATTCTCGAGCGGGTCAACGCGCGGATGCTGAAGATGCTCGGGGCGTCTTTTCCGGAGGATTTGGTCGGACACTCGGCGCGGGGACTCTATCCCGACGAGGAAACCGACGATCGGGTAGGCGCGGTTGAACAGAAGGGCCTGAGCGAAGGCCACGGGACGCTCAGAGATGTGCCTTATCGCCGTCTGGATGGAGAGATCATATACATGGATCTTTCCGTTCAACGCCTGGACGGAACGGATGGCGTGAAGCGCATTCTCGGTACCTATGTGGACGTGACGGAGCGGCATCGATTGGTGGACGAACTCGCGCGGCAATCACTCTCCGACACGCTCACCGGCCTTCCCAATCGCCGCGCTCTGGACGCGGAGATGGACAAGGCGCTGGCGCGGTCTGACCGCCAGGAGCGGCTTCTGGCGGTGGGTTTTCTCGACCTCGACGACTTCAAGCCGGTCAACGACGCCTACGGGCACG
>NZ_RIZI01000028.1 GCF_003721225.1 Acidithiobacillus sulfuriphilus
CGTGCCCCTCGGGGTCCACGTCCACCAGGCCGCGCAATAGCAGATGACGGAAGAGGGCCCGCCAGTCATTGGCCGAGAGTTCGCCGCCGATACCGAACACACTGACGCGATCATGACCAAAACCGCGGATACGCGGATCGTCCTTACCCAGCAAAACGTCCACCAGATACTGCACGCCGAAGCGTTGGCCGGTACGATGAATGGCCGACAGGGCCTTTTGCGCCGCTGTGCTGGCATCCCAGGTGGCGGGGGGATGGAGACAGTTGTCACAATTGCCGCAGGGCTCCGCCAACTGCTCCCCGAAGTAGGCCAGCAAGGCCTGCCGGCGGCAGCCGGTGCTTTCGCAGAGGCCGAGCATGGCATCCAGTTTCTGGCTTTCCAGGGCCTTGCGCGCCGGATCCGCATCGGATTGGGTGATCATCTGCCGCAACTGGATGACATCCTGCAGGCCGTAGTGCATCCATGCATCGGCGGCCAGGCCATCGCGGCCGGCGCGGCCCGTTTCCTGATAATAGGCCTCGACGCTCTTGGGCAGGTTGAGGTGGGCCACGAAGCGCACATTGGGTTTGTCGATGCCCATGCCAAAGGCAATGGTGGCGACCATGACTACCCCTTCTTCCTGTTGAAAACGGCCTTGGTTCCGGCTGCGTTCCACGGCGGACAGACCGGCGTGGTAGGGGAGGGCGTCAATCCCTTCCCCTTGCAGCCACAGGGCCGTTTCCTCCACTTTTTTGCGCGAGAGGCAGTAGACGATTCCCGCCTCCCGGTCGTGACTCTCGCGGATGAAGCGCAAGAGCTGCGCGCGGCTGCCCTGGTTACCGGCATCGATGCGATAGCGAATATTGGGGCGATCAAAGGATCGCAGGAAGACGCGCGCCTCCTCCAACCCGAGGCGCTGGATGATTTCCTGGCGGGTGGGCAGATCGGCGGTGGCGGTGAGGGCGATACGCGGCACCTGCGGGAAGCGCTCATGGAGCACGCGCAGTTGCAGATATTCCGGGCGGAAGTCGTGGCCCCATTGGGACACACAGTGGGCCTCGTCGATGGCAAAGAGGTTGATGCGGCAGCGCGCCAAGAGATCGAGGGTGCGTTCCTGCAGCAACCGTTCCGGAGCAATGTATAACAGATCCAGCTCCCCAGCGAGCAGGCTATCCTCGATATCGCGCCCGGCGGCCATGGGCTGGGCGGAGTTGAGGGCCGCGGCCGCTACCCCCGCTTGACGCAAGGCATTGACCTGATCTTCCATGAGGGCGATGAGGGGTGAGATGACCACGCCGGTGCCCGCATGGGCGATGGCCGGGATCTGGTAGCACAGCGACTTGCCACCGCCCGTGGGCATGAGGACCAGGGCATCCCGGCCCGCCAGCAGCGTGCCGATGACCTCGTCCTGGGGCGGCCGGAACTCCGGGTAGCCGAAGGTCTGACGCAGTATGGCGAGGGCGCGCTGAGGATTAGGGATGGTCGGCATGGCTGCACAGGATAGCGCATGCCGACCCGGTCGGCATCTCCCTTTTCCGCCCCATGCTCAGGGTCGTGTCATCGGCTCGGGGCTTCCCTTGGGCCCCAGGGCCCCCGCC
>NZ_RIZI01000029.1 GCF_003721225.1 Acidithiobacillus sulfuriphilus
GCGCGGTCTGACCGCCAGGAGCGGCTTCTGGCGGTGGGTTTTCTCGACCTCGACGACTTCAAGCCGGTCAACGACGCCTACGGGCACGCCGCCGGTGACGACCTGCTCAAGGAAATGGCCCGCCGCCTGCAAGCCGCGGTGCGCCGAACGGATACCGTGGCGCGCCTGGGCGGCGACGAGTTTGTGCTGCTGCTGGAAAATCTGCGCGGTGTGGATGAACTGGATCAGGTCCTGGCCCGTCTCCAGGCCGCGATTGCGCAGCCTTTCCTGATCAAGGGAGAAGCGATCCGCATCCAGGCGAGCCTGGGGCTGAGCATCCATCCCTTCGACGAGGGGGACGCCGACCTCCTCCTGCGTCACGCCGATCAGGCCATGTATGCGGCCAAGACGCGCCCGAAGCGCGGGGAGGACGGCTGGGCGCAGCTCTATCACCCGGATCTCGGCACCATCAGCATGGGCGATGAAGTATTGCGCCAGGATTTCCTGCGGGCCTTGGCAGCGGGAGCGGTGACGCTGCGCTATCAGCCCCTGGTGGCCCTCGCGACGGGCCGGGTGGCGGGCCTCGAGGCCCTGACCCGCTGGCGCCGGGAGGGCCGGGAGCTCTCCCCCGATCAATTCCTCTCTGCCCTGGGTGTGCGGGAACGCCAGGCGCTGGGACGTTTCGTGTTGCAAACGGGAGTGCGGCAACTCGCGCAATGGCGGGAAAGCGGACTGGATCTCTTCCTCAGCATCAATGTCACCCCGGAAGAACTCGACCATTCCGGATTTGCCGATACGGTCTTTGGCATCCTGGCCACCCAGCCGGGCATCCCCCCGGAGGCCTTGGTGCTGGAGGTGCTGGAGATCGGGGAAATTCTCGAACAGGACGTCGCCTTGGGGCATCTGCAACGACTGCGGGGCGCGGGCGTGAAGATCGCGCTGGACGACGTGGGGAGCGCGTATGCCTCGCTCTTGCGGCTCAAAAATCTGCCTATTGATGAGATCAAGATCGATCAAGGCTTCATCCGCGAGCTGCCGAACAAGCCCCAGGACCTGGTTTTCGTCGAGAGTCTCGTCAGCCTGGGTTTGGGGATGGACGTCATCGTTACCGTAGAAGGAGTGGAAAGCGAAGCGCATATCGCCCTTCTGCGCGAAATGGAGGTCCACTATCTCCAGGGGTACGCCATTGCCAAGCCGCTGGAGGCGGAAGCGGTGGCGGGTTTTGTGCGCACCTTTGTCCTCGGCTCCGGAGATGCGGACACGCCGCTGCTGGCCCTGTATCGGCATCTGGGGTGGGTGCATGCGGCAGAAGAGGCCGCACTGAACCCGGGGTTGTGCGAGGACGCGGAAGTGGCTGCCTGCCCGATCACGACCTGGCTGCACACCCATGCGCCAGATCTGCCAGGGGTAGAGGCCTTGCTGGCCGAGCATGAAGCAGTGCATGCCCTGGGGCGGGCAATCCTGCAGGTACGGCAAAGCGGAACGCGCGAAGAACTCCATCGCCTGCTCGGCCAGTTGCATGTGCATAGCCACCTCTTTCAGGAAGGGCTGGGGCAGGCGGTGAGAACCATGCGGAACAACGCGGCGGCCAAGACCCCGCCTCCATCTGCAGA
>NZ_RIZI01000003.1 GCF_003721225.1 Acidithiobacillus sulfuriphilus
TCGTCGATGTTGAACTTGGCCACGATCACCCGACCGCCGTAGTCTTTGGCCGCCTCTTCGAGGATGGGCGCGATCATCTTGCAGGGGCCGCACCACTCCGCCCAAAAATCGACCAGAACCGGCGTGGCGGATTGCAGCACGTCGCTTTCAAAGCTGTCATCGGATACATGCACGATGGTATCGCTCATGGGAGCATTCTCCTCAGGGGGGTAGCAAACAGGGGTTGGGGATGAATCATGAATTTAGGGGTCATCGCTGGGGGTTGATTTGGATGCATATCAGGGGGTATTGGAAAACAAAGCGGAGAGCAATGCAAGAAGTCTGGTGCCTAAGCCTGCCGTAACGGCTGACATCCTGTCGATAGGATGCGGTCTCGCGGATTTGACGCCCATGATAGCCATGCCCGCACCGGGATGCAAGCCGGCGGGTACCACCAGCCCATTCCGCGCCCAAACCAAGGTACATAGGCCATCCCATCTCCGTAACCAAGCCTGCGGCTCGTAGGGGCAGGCCACGCCCACGACCTGTGGG
>NZ_RIZI01000030.1 GCF_003721225.1 Acidithiobacillus sulfuriphilus
GCGCGGTCTCCACGTTCAGCCGTCCGGCCAGGGCATAGGCACTCTGGTTGGGCACAGCGGGGTTACCGTACAGACGGCTGAAATAATAAGAACGGATGTTGCCATCAATCTTGCTCTGCTGAAAGAAATCCGTCAGGGTATCCGCCTGGGCAAGGCTACTGAAGGCCAGGGCGGTAGCTACTGCAGCGATGACGACCTTTGGCTTGATTTTCATAAGTAACCTCCATGATTTTGGTGTTTTTACGACTACAGCGACATCGTACAGGTACAATATGACAGTTTGATGAACTTTTTGTGAACTTTTTGTGACAATCTAATAGCGGAATCATGCGGCTAGGTATAGCAGATCTTTGCCGGGTTTGGCGTGATGGAACTACGCATCAAAAGGCGGCTTCGGCCAAACCGGCCCGGATACGGAACTTGAACATGCCGTATCTCCATCAACTAAAAGAAACTGCCCGACGACCAGCGTCGGGCAGTAGAACGGGCTTCAGGAAGCAGGGCGGTGTATCAGAACAGGAACTGACCGCGTGCCTGGAGAATATTCACGTCGGTGTTGTTGATGGGATTGTTGGTGTAGGACTGCCCCACCGGAAGCGTGACAGGAATGTTATCGATATGGGCATAGCTGTACTCCAGCATCAGGCGGACATGCTTGTTGGCGTACCAATTGAGACCGGCCGAGACGTTGTAGCCCTTGCCGCCATAGATGCCCGCCTTGGCATCGTTGAGGTTCAGGGCATCATAACGGAGGGCCGCCTCCCATGCGCCTCCCCGGCCGATGTCCTTGAGGTAGTGGAACTCGCCTACACTCGGCTGGAAGTTGCGGGGCTGGCCCGTCAGGGTGTAGCTGGCCTGCACATAATAACCGTCAAAATGCGCGCTCGGCAGACCCCCACGGCGGGACGCCTCCAGACCCACATAGGCGGCTTCCATGGCCAGCGGGCCGGCCACCACTGCCGTTTCCACCTCGTATTCGAACTGGCTGGAGGGCCTGCTCACATAGACGGATAAGAGCTTACGCCCGGTAACGCTGGTCTCCGGACTGGTGGAGAAGGCGCTGGCCGCACTGTTCTCGCCAAAACCGGTGTAGTTGAGGTTGGTACCGAAATAAAGCACGTTGCCTTTGGCATAAAGGGGCGCAAAGGTGGCCCGGCCGCTGATGGTGTAGATGCCGCTCTGGTTGGTGGGAGTGGATGTGACGCCCGTCCTGAATGCGCTGGTGGTCGGCGTATAGGCGGTATAGAGATTTTCATTCAGGGCATTGGCGAAGCCCCCCAGACCCAGCATCCAGTTGGCGCCGTGGGTGGTGAGCTTCAGGCCCATGCGCCGATTGCCGTAGGCATCCAGACCCTCCAGCAGGGGACGCTCCATGAAGATGTTGTCGTTGGAGCTGTTGAGCTGGTCCATGCTGAAGAAGGTCTTGGACTGGCCGAGGGTGATGGCGGTGTCGTTCAGCCCGGTGTAGGCGAAATAGGCGTCCGCGAAGCCTGCCGCGCCGGTATTCGTAAATTCATATTGGAACTTGAACCGCCAGTCATGGGCGATGCTGCCCTCGGCAAACAGTCGTGCGCGGCGCAGCTTGGCACCGGCGGGACCC
>NZ_RIZI01000031.1 GCF_003721225.1 Acidithiobacillus sulfuriphilus
ATGGCCGTGTTCACCGTGGACTTCGGCCGAACTGGGGATGTCGTCCACGCCCTTGGCAATGACGCGGCTGAAGAAGTACCAGGCACCGGCCCAAACCGCCAATTCAAAGACGATGTAGCCGGCAAACCAGATGATCTCCTGAGTCATGGACATCTTGCTCACGCCTTCATAGGTACGCATCATGCCATAGACCACCCAAGGCTGACGGCCCACTTCCCGCGTCCACCAGCCCGTCCAGATGGCTATGTAGGGCAGGAAAGCGCTAAAAACCAGCGCCTTGAGGAAAATCGGCCGTTTTTGCAGCTCCCTGGTGGAGAACTTCCCTTTCAGCCGCAGCACCAGCGCCCACAGCGCCACCAGGAAAAGGAAGCTGCCAATGGCTACCATGACCCGGAAGCCGTAAAAGGGGAGGAGGACGGGCGGACGGTCGTTCATGGGGAACTGGTCCATGCCCGAGACCATGCCGTTCCAGGTGTGGGTTTCCAGCAGGCTCAGCACGTGCGGGATCTGGATGGAGAAGAGGTTTTCGCCCTTGGCGTCATCGGGAATGGCGATGAGGTTCCAGGCCGTGTTGGGCTGGCCGTTGGGCAGGTAGGTATGGAAATGTCCCTCCATCGCCGCCAGGGAGGTGGGTTGGGTCTCCGCCACGGAGCGCCCGAGGCCGTCGCCGAGATAGATCTGCAGCGGCGTAATGATGAGGAGGGCCAGCATGGTCGGCTTCAGGGCCTTGGTGAAGAGCTTCGCGTTGCGGTTCTTGAGGATGAACCAGGCGCTCACGCCGGCGAAGATGAAGAGCGAGAGTTCAAAGGTGGCCACCCACATGTGCGGGAAGCCCCACAGGGAGTTGTCATTGAAAATGGCGTTCCACCAGTTGGTGACCTGGAAGAGGCCGTCCTTGTATTGCACGCCGTTGGGGCTCTGCATCCAGGAGTTGGCCACCAGGATCCAGTAGGCCGAGAGGCTGGAGGCGACGGCGACGTTGAAGGTGGCAAAAAGATGCATGCCTTTGCTGATCTTGCCCCAGCCAAAGACCATGAGGCCAATGAAGCCCGCTTCATACATGAAGGCGGTGATGGTCTCGAAGCCGAGGATGTTGCCGAAAAACGGGCCGACGGCCTGAGAGAATGGGCCATAGAGGATGCCGAAGGCCATTTCCATGGTAACGCCGGTAGCGACGCCGGCACCGAAGTTGATGATGAAGATCTTCTCGAAGAAGCGGTTGAGTTTATACCAGCGCTCATCCTTGCTGCGCAGCCAGGCGACTTCCAGGAAGAACAGCAAAAAGGACATGCCGATGGTCATCGGCGGCCAGATGATGTGCATTGTCGTGATCCAGGCAAAGTCGAGGCGACTCAGCAGGACGGGTAACGCATTTTCCATGATCATGATGGTGACTCCCCTGTTTCACTGCCCTTGAGGTCTATATCTTCCTGCACCGGCATGAGCAATATTTGCGCCGTCTGGGCGCCGCCGGCCGCCTCCATAAGAAACAGCGGTTTGTACACTATGGAGATCTCGACATCTGCTTATATTGGGTGTATTCAACATGATAAATGGTTGATATGAACCATGGTGGTTGTTTTCAACCATCACGGCGGGATTGAGGGCTTCGGCCCT
>NZ_RIZI01000032.1 GCF_003721225.1 Acidithiobacillus sulfuriphilus
CATGAAATTGATCACAGCCATTGTAAAACCCTTCAAGCTGGACGATGTGCGGGAAGCGCTCTCGGCCATGGGGATCCAGGGCCTGACGGTGACCGAGGTCAAGGGCTTCGGTCGCCAGAAGGGGCACACCGAACTCTACCGGGGGGCGGAGTACGTCGTCGACTTCCTCCCCAAGGTCAAGATCGAGGCCGTGGTGGCCGACGAGGTCCTGGACCAGGCCATTGAGGCCATCGAAAAGGGTGCGCGCACGGGCAAGATCGGCGACGGCAAGATCTTCGTCTCCGAGGTCACCGAGGCCGTCCGCATCCGTACCGGGGAAACCGGCGCAGAGGCCTTATGAACCATCGATCCGCTGCAACAACCGCTCCTAAAACCACAAATCGGAGGAAACTCTCATGTCTGTAGCCTGGCTCAATACCGGCGACAACGCCTGGCAGCTCACCGCTGCCACCGTCGTCGGCCTGCAAAGCATCCCCGGCCTCGTTGTCCTCTATGGCGGCATCGTCAAGAAGAAATGGGCCATCAACTCCGCCTTCATGGCCTTCTACGCCTTCGCCGCCGTCCTCATCGCCTGGATCCTCTGGGCCTATAACATGGGTTTCGGGACGGAATGGACGTCCTTTGTGGGCATGCCCCACCCCATCGCCAGCATGGGCGATGAGCTGAAACAGGCGTCCATCCCCACCTCCAGTACCCTGGCCGCCTTCCCCATGGCGACCATGGTCTATTTCCAGTTCGTCTTTGCCGCCATCACCCTGGTGATCATGGCCGGGGCCTTCCTGGGACGGATGAACTTCAAGGCGTGGATGCTCTTCGTGCCCCTGTGGCTGACCTTTTCCTATACCATCGGCGCCTTCAGCCTCTGGGGCGGCGGCTGGCTCTCCACCCTGGGGGTCATCGACTATTCGGGCGGCTACGTCATCCACCTCTCGGCGGGCATCGCCGGATTCATCGGCGCCGCCATGATCGGCCCCCGTCTGAAACGCGACCGCGAGAGCTTCCAGCCCAACAACGTGCTGATGATGCTGGTGGGGGCGGGCATCCTTTGGATCGGCTGGAACGGCTTCAACGGCGGCGACCCCTATGCCGCCAGTCGTGACGCCGGGGCGGCGGTGCTCAACACCAACGTCGCCACGGCCATGAGCGTCCTGGCCTGGACGGTGATGGATATCTTTTACTTCAAGAAGCCTTCGGTGATCGGCGCCGTGCAGGGCATGATCACGGGGCTGGTGGCCATCACCCCGGCGGCGGGCGTGGTGGACGGCTATGGGGCGCTCCTCATCGGCCTGGCCTCGGGCATCATTCCCTGGCTGAGCATGAACATCATGGGCAAGAAGCTGGCGATCTTCCGCAAGGTGGACGATACCCTGGGCGTCTTTCACACCCATGCCGTGGCCGGCCTCCTCGGCGGCATCCTCACCGGCGTCCTCGCCACCAAGGCGGGCTGCGCGGCCTTTGGGCTGAGCAATCCCGGCGGCGGCATCGACGGCAACTGGCATCAGGTGGTCCTGCAGCTGTACGGCGCGGGCTTCATCATCGCCCTCAACATCGTGGTCACCTTCATCATCCTCAAGCTCATCAGCCTGGTCGTGCCCCTGCGCATGTCCGAAGAAGAGCTCCTGGTGGGCGACGACGCCGTCCACGGCGAAGAAGCCTACGCCCTCTACGGCGACGGAGAACGTCAGCCGGTTTTGGGCGACTGAAAACCCGTAGTACCGACACGGCGGGCTCCGCCCGCC
>NZ_RIZI01000033.1 GCF_003721225.1 Acidithiobacillus sulfuriphilus
GCTCATGAGCCGGGCCTGCAGGCCCACGTGGGAGTCGCCCATGTCGCCCTCGATTTCCGCCTTGGGCGTGAGGGCCGCCACCGAGTCCACGACGATGAGGTCCACGGCGCCGGAGCGCACCAGCATGTCGGCAATCTCCAGGGCCTGCTCGCCGGTGTCGGGCTGGGAGATGAGGAGGTTTTCCAGGTCTACGCCCAGTTTTTGCGCATAGGTAGGGTCGAGGGCGTGCTCGGCATCGATGAAGGCGGCGGTGCCGCCGGCGGCCTGGCAGTTGGCAATGACATGGAGGGTGAGGGTGGTTTTGCCCGAGGACTCCGGACCGTAGATCTCCACCACCCGGCCACGGGGGAGGCCGCCTACGCCCAGGGCGAGGTCAAGACCCAGGGAGCCGGTGGAATAGACGGCAATGTCCTTGATGGCATTCTGATCTCCCAGGCGCATGATGGCGCCTTTGCCAAATTGCTTGTCGATCTGCGACAGGGCGGCACTGAGGGCCTTGCTACGCTGCTCATCCATGGGCATTTCCTTGTATGGTTGGGGACTATCTGCGGCAAAAACTGCCGTAACACCCGCCGCAGGATGCTACTCCGGATCATTTTTCCTATTCTAGCGAAGGCCGGGGAGATGGGGAACGGGGCAGGCCAAAATCGGCGTATCGCCGGATACCGCCTATATTTCCACCGGACCATCGCCACGATCAACCAAAAACTGCAAATCTAGCTTTAGCACGACAGACCAAGAAGACCGCCCAGGGCAACGGAACCCGCAGCATACTGCACGGCCCAGCGGTCCCCGGCAAAGTGACAGGTCCGCACTTGGCCGGAGGCGCCATGCTCGCCCCAGGCGATGCAGACGGTGCCTACGGGCTTGCCCGGCACGGCGCCGCCGGGGCCGGCAATGCCGGTGATGGCGGCGGCCAGATCGGCCTCCCGTAAGGCCCCCTCCAGCATTTCCAGGGCCGTTGCTTCCGCCACGGCGCCGACGTGCGCGAGGGTCTCTTCGCGCACGTTCAGCAGCGCCACTTTGGCGGTATTGCTATAACTCACGATGCCCTGCTGCAAGAGGGCCGATGACCCCGGCAAGGCGGTAAGGCGGGCGGCAAGACCGCCACCGGTGCAGGATTCCGCCAGGGCCAAACGCCTTTTTTCGCGCCGCCAGCGCCGCAACAGCGCCCACTCCGGCGGTGCAAAGTCCAGGGCAATGGCCCCGGCCTGCCCCTCGGCCACCCAATACTCACCCGGCAAAACCGCTTCCTTGCCCGGCAGGCTATCGGTAAAACGGGTCCAGGGCTTGGCCACCGCCGGCAAGTGCGCCTCCGCCCAGATGCTCAGGGCCGCCCAGTCGCTGGCGGGCAACTGCCAGCGCTGGGAGCCGATCCATCGGGCGCTGTTGGCAAATTCTCCCAAAGCCAAGGCTGGTCCCCCTTGGTCCGGCAGGGTCTGGACCAGTTCTATCCGGCAAGACCAGCCCGCCAGATGGGCCCAGGCCGCCAGCCGTTGGGCGTCGGGCAGGGCCGCCGGCCGCCAGGGGAGATAGAGAGAGAGTTCGTTCATAACCATCCTCCATAAAGGAGCGTGCGCAGGACCACGGTGGCCGCCAGGGCCGCCGCCAGATCATCGAGCATGATGCCCATACCGCCGTGAATGCGACGATCCAGCCAGGAGATGGGCCAGGGTTTGAGCATATCGAAAAAACGGAAAAGCAGAAAACCCGCCAGCAGAGTGGGCCAGGAAAAGGGCAGCCCCCAGAGCGTGAGCAGCAGGCCGGCCCACTCGTCCCAGACAATGGCGGGC
>NZ_RIZI01000034.1 GCF_003721225.1 Acidithiobacillus sulfuriphilus
CCCGCCGAGGCCCCGGCGGCCGTCACCGCCGACCAACTCCTAGCGGCGGGCAAGGATTTGGCCGCTGCCAAAGCATACATCAAGGCGGCCGCCGACACCCAGGGCGATGCCCAATTGCAGTATCTGCTTGACGCCGCCCATGCCTCCCTGAGCGGTCAGAAACCCCAGGATGCCGTCTTGCTGGCCGATGAAGTGCTGCGCCTGCAGCACGACCCAAAACTGCGCGGCGAGGCGCTGTGGATCCGCTCCCAGGGCCTGATGGACCAGGGCCAGACCCCAAAGGCACGGGGCAACCTCGAAGAACTCCTCACCCTGTCCAGCACTCCCCAGGACATTCGTGCCGAAGCCCTCGGTATCCTGGCCACCCTCTACACCCAGGAGGGCCACGACCTCACCGCCCTCAATTTCCTCATTCAACGCGACAATCTGCTGAGCCAAGGGAGCGCGCGCGACGAGAATCACCGCCGCATTCGCGTACTCCTGGACGCCCAGCCTGTCGCCAAACTGCAAAACTGGCAGTCGCGCACGGCCAGTCCCTTGGTGCAGGAGTGGATCGCCCTCGATCTCATTGCCCGCAACACGCCCGACCCGCAGCAGCGGGAACAGGCCATAGCGGCCTGGATGGCTGCCCACCCCCATCATCCCGCCGTCCAGTTTTCGGCAAACACCCCGGCGGCGGCAACGGCCACCAGCGCCCAGGGCGATGTCTGCGCCCTCTTGCCCGCCACCGGCCCCTATGCGCCCCTTTCCCAGGCCGTTGCCGCCGGCCTGGAAACCTCTGCCCGCTTGACCGGAGGGCCCGCCGTGCGCGTCTACCAGAGCACCGGCAATAGCGAATATACCGCCACCCTCTTTCAGCGCGGCGTGAAGGCCGGCTGCGCCGTCTTTGTCGGGCCGTGGCTGCGCCAGGACATCAATGCCGTGGTCGGCGTCCGCCGTCCCGGCGATCCGCCCGTTCTCACCCTCGGGCTGGACTCCGACTTGCACCAGCCGGGACTCTACCAGTTCAGCCAGAGCCGCAATGCGGCCAGCGCCCAGATCGCCCAACAAGGCTACGCGGCGGACTATCGGCAGGTCTACCTCCTCTACCCCCAAGACTCCAGCGGAGCGGCCATTCAGGCGGCCTTCCTCGCCGACTGGAAGGGCTTGGGCGGGCGCGTGGCCGGGGTGTCCGCCTATACTCCGGGACAAGACCCCCTGGCGGCGGTGCAACCGCTTTTCAGCGGGACCATCGCCGCGCACAGCTTTGTCTTTCTGGTGGCCGACGCCAGCGTTGCCGGTCAGGCCGTCCCGGAAATTCACCAGATCAAACCGGACCTGGCCGTTTTCAGTCCCTCCTTGCTGAGCGCCTCGGGATTGCCGAGCGATGCGTCCGCCCTGGCTGGCCTGGCATCCGTGGATATGCCCTGGATCATCGATCCCGCCCAGGCTTGGCCCCAGGCCGCCGCCTTGCTCCATACCCAGCTACCCAATGCCGACGACGCCCAATGGCGGATGGCCGCTTTCGGCCTGGATGCCTATCGGCTCGCCGTGCAAATCCTGCGCCATCGGACCGACCAGGCCCTGCAGGGCACCACGGGAGAACTCCATTTCGGCGCCAACGGCATCGTCGAGCGCGACATGCAATGGATGCAGTTTCAGCAGGGGCAAATCGTGCCCCTCGCCCGCGCACCGCAGCCGGGACCATAACCCATGCCTTCGCCGCGTCAAGTCCTGGGCCATGCGGGCGAGGAAAGCGCCCTGCGCCTGCTCTGTAGCGTCGGCCAGCAACTGGTCCAGCGCAACTATTCCTGCCGCATGGGGGAAATAGACCTGATCCTGCTGGATGGCGACACGCTGGTCTTTGTGGAGGTGCGCAGTCGCGCCGGTGGCGCCTATGGCGGGGCCGCGGCC
>NZ_RIZI01000035.1 GCF_003721225.1 Acidithiobacillus sulfuriphilus
CCTTCTCGCGGATCGGCTGGATAGTTTTTTGAATTACCCAGAACCTGTTTGCCAGCGATGCAGCACAGTGTAATGCCCGCCGCTGGATGCTACCAGGGTCAATTCCCCCAGGGTCCAGTGCAAAGGCGCCACGGCCCGCTCCACCCAAGGCCTGGGGCGAGGCGCCCGCAGAACAGTGACGTGGGGTACAAAAGGCCCCGCCTTGGCAGAATCCCCCGCCAACCACCCTTGCCGCCATTGCTGGAGCGCCGTCGGCGCCTCCGGGGCGCCGATCCACAGCACCCGACCGCCATGAAACGCGCCTATTCTATCGAAGGTTACCGTGATCGGGAGCGGCCCCGGCCAGCAGCCATCCAGGCGGCTTTGCAGGGGCTTCGGATCGGCCGTGCCCAGATAATGGAGGGTAAGATGCCAGCGCATTGGTAGCTCACAGCGACTGCCTGGCGGCCAGTCCAGTCGGCCCAGGTTGGCCAGGCGTTGGCGCAGGGATGAAAGCACATCCGCTGGCGGCCACGCGGCAAAGAAAAAGTGCGATTCTGCCATATCCCTAATTTGCCCCGGAGTCCGCTTGCAGCAAAGAGAGTAATCTGCCCGGAGCGACAAAACCCAGCCAGCGTGTGGCGGGCGGCTCGGAGGGATGGAAGATTCCCCGCCAATGGGCGGGATGCCGGCCGGAGCAGCCGGTGCGGTAGCGGGGAGCGATTTTATCGTTCCTGGTACAGGATCCGGAGATCTCGACTGAGGGCAAAAACGCTCTGCGACCGGAAAGTGTGCTGTGCTCGAAATGGCAGCTTGTCCAATGGCTTCGCACTTGAGCCCGCCTACCTGCCCATCGTCCCTGCTATCAGGTGCCGCAACTCCGGGAGGCTCCTCGTGTTGAGCACGTCTTTCTTCTCCAGCCAGCCGCGCCGCGCCTGCTGCATCCCGAAGCGCAGATTGTCGAAGTCCTGAATGCGGTGGGCGTCGGAACTGATGGCCAGCAGCACCCCTTCTTCCTTGGCCATCTGGGCGTAGATGTCCTGCAGGTCCAAACGCTCGGGTTGGGCATTGACCTCCAGGAAGCAGCCGCGGCTGCGGGCTTGGCGGATGATGCGGGGCATGTCCACATCCATGGGCTCGCGGCTGCCGATGAGCCGCCCGCTGGGATGGGCGAGGATGGTGAAGTGGGGGCTGTCCATGGCCTTGAGGATGCGCGCCGTCTGTTTGTCCCGGGGCAGGTCGAAATGGGAGTGCACCGCCCCCACCACCAGGTCCAGGTCGCGCAGGACGGCGTCGGGCAGGTCCAGACTGCCGTCCACCAGGATGTCCACCTCGATGCCTTTGAGGAGGGTGATGCCCTCGAGCTCCGCGTTGAGGGCGTCGATCTCGTCCATCTGCCGGCGCAGGCGCATGGGGTCGAGGCCGTGGGCGACGGTGAGGTGGCGGCTGTGCTCGGTGACGGCCAGGTATTCGAAGCCGCGGGCTTTGGCCGCCGTGGCCATCTCCCGCCAGGTGTGGTGGCCGTCGGAGGCCTTGCTGTGGGCGTGGAGGTCGCCGCGCAGGTCCCCAAGCTCCACCAGGTGGGGCAGCCGTCCGGCCCGGGCGGCCTCGATCTCGCCGCGATTCTCCCGCAGCTCGGGCTCGATGTAAGGCAGGCCTACGGCGGCGTAGACCGATTCCTCCGTCTCGCCGGCAATGCGTTCCTTGCCCCGGAAGACTCCGTACTCGTTGATTTTCAATCCCATGGCTTGGCCCAGGCGGCGGATGGCGATGTTGTGGGACTTGGAGCCGGTGAAATAATGCAGAGCGGCGCCATAGGAGGCATCCGCCACCACGCGGCCCACCAGGCGGTCACCCGCATCGAGATTGATGGCGTTGATGCCCTGGCTACGCGGGCGCGAATACTCCATCAACGGGGTCTTTTTC
>NZ_RIZI01000036.1 GCF_003721225.1 Acidithiobacillus sulfuriphilus
CGCCAAATGCCGCACAAGGTCGCCAGCTATTTTCGGCACCCTGCCGCCCGCTACGCCATGTCGGATATTTAAGGGCCGGGTTAATAATCGACCCGCCTAGCCCCCATCACCGAACCACCCAGCGAGGATCCCATGACGGACCGCAAAGAAACGCTTCCCCTGCTGGCCATGGCTGCCCTTGGAGTGGTATTCGGGGATATCGGTACGAGCCCGCTCTATACCCTCAGTGCCTGTCTCTCGGCGATGTCCCTGCAACCCAGCGCAAACAATCTCCTGGGCATTCTTTCCCTCATTTTCTGGACCCTGGTCCTGGTGGTGGGCGTCAAATATGCCTGGGTGGTGATGCGGGCGGACAATCATGGCGAGGGCGGCATCATGGCGGTAACCGCATTGGCTTCCCGTGCAGTCGGGCACTCCGGACGCGTGCGCTGGTGGATCCTGAGCATCGGCCTCTTGGGCGCGGCCCTCTTTTATGGCGATGGCGTCATCACCCCGGCCATTTCAGTGCTGTCGGCCATGGAGGGGATGGAAGTCGCGTCACCCGCTTGGAAGCCTTTGGTCATCCCCCTGGCCCTGGGGGTCATCATCGGACTCTTTCTGGTCCAGCGGCGCGGCACAGCGGCCATTGGTCACCTCTTCGGTCCCAGTATGCTGGTGTGGTTCCTGCTGCTTTTCGGTTCCGGACTGACCTGGATCGTGGCCGATCCCCAGGTGTTGCTCGCCCTGAACCCCTGGTTCGCTCTTCATTTTATCGGGATGCATGGTCTGGGCGGGTTGGTGATCCTGGGGGCCGTCGTGCTCGCCGTCACCGGCGCCGAGGCGCTCTACGCCGATATGGGCCACTTTGGCGCGCGGCCCATTCGCATGGCGTGGTATTTTCTGGTGCTGCCGGCCTTGACCCTTAACTATTTCGGCCAGGGCGCTTTGCTGGAACTCCATCCCGCAGCGATCCAGAATCCTTTTTTCAAGCTCTTCCCCGCCTGGGCGACCCTGCCCATGGTGGTGGTATCGGGCATTGCTACGGTGATCGCCTCGCAAGCGGTCATTTCCGGAGCCTATTCCGCTACGCGCCAAGCCTTCCTGCTGGGCTATTTACCACGCCTGACCATCATCCATACTTCGGCCGCAGAGCGGGGACAGATCTATCTCCCCGGGCTCAACTGGCTCTTGATGGTGGCGGTAATCGCGGTGATCCTGTGGTTCAAATCCTCTGATGCGCTGAGTTTCGCCTATGGGACGGCGGTCACCGGCACCATGATGTTCACGACCGTTCTGGTCTTTTTCGTCGCCCGCCACAGTTGGAAATGGCCGCTGTGGAAGGCGGGCCTGTTCTCCGGGTTTTTCATTCTGCTGGACGGGATCTTCTTCGGCGCGAATCTGATGAAATTCCTGGAGGGGGGATGGTTCCCTCTGGCGGTCGGCCTGGCGGCCTTCACGGTGATGTCCACGTGGCGCCGGGGCCGCGAGATCCTCGCCCGCAAACTCTATCCGGAAGCCATCTCCGTGGAAGACTTTCTGCACGGCATCTCCCCCGCCGCGCCCATCCGCGTGCCCGGTACCGCAGTGTATTTGACCGTGCGGGAGCGGGGGATTCCGCATACCCTCCTGCATAACCTGAAGCACAACAAGGTGCTCCACGAGCGAGTCGTGATCCTCACCATCAAATTCGAGGAAGAGCCGCGTATTTCTGCGGAGGAGCGCGTGGCGGTTCGGGATTATGGACAGGGAATTTACCGGCTCACCGCCCGTTACGGGTTCATGGAACAGCCCGACATCCCGGAGCTTTTGGAGTCCGGCGGAAATCTGGGCTTCCCGTGGAATCCCATGGATACCACCTACTTTGTCTCTCGCCAGCGGGTGATCCCCACGACAAAGGCCGGCATGGCCCTATGGCGGGAGCGTCTCTTTGCCATCATGCTCCGGATTTCCGCCAACGCCACCGACTTCTTCCACC
>NZ_RIZI01000037.1 GCF_003721225.1 Acidithiobacillus sulfuriphilus
GCCGCCCTTCGTCATAATCCAGCAGCAGCCGCCAGGTCTTGGCTAACCCGGTATCAGACCGGCCACCTCCCCCCCCAATGTCGGTCACCAGCGCCTGCCGGATCAGCGTTTTGCCCAGCAGGTCCACGGCCTGCCGGGCCTCCGCCTCGAAGATTGCGTCTCCCGGTGATGAGTACAGGCTTGTGGGTATCCGCCGCCTCATCCACAAGACGATAGAGCCTGGTTTTAGCTTCGCTGACAGACATGGTGGACATGGCTCAACCCTCTATGCAGTACGTCTTATGGTACGATCCCCACGATGGGCGTCAAGGCTACGCTTCTAAAGCATAGATTATAGGGTACCTCGAAAATCCCCCGATTTTCTGCAATCCCAACCGCGAATGGACCGCGATTGGGTCGATATTTTCCGGTTTTTCCACTTTTTAGCGCCTCAAAGACGCTTTTTGAGCCTCATATCCCACCATTTAGACTCTATCTTTGAACCATCGGAAGATTATTACTCTTTTCTTCGACAGCCAAACGAATTCTTTTGGTGCGTTTACTGCTAGTGCGCACTGTATTGGTGCATAATTATGCTATCGGTTGGATCATCCAGTGAAATATTTCAATAAAACAACACTATACGAATTAGTCGCATATGTGGCATGTATATTGCTTATATGCAGTCGGAATTTCACAAGGAGACCCCCTATGAAGAAAACAGGAATCCGCAAAAAAATGGCTACAGCAATTTTGACCACCTTTCCGTTGATCAGCGCAATAGCATACGCTGGACCGCTATCGATGCCCAGTCCGTTGACTTTTGACGCAGGCCCATTGGGTAAACTGGATGTACAAGGTGTCGCTAGTGCATTTGGTTTCTGGCAAGATAATGTGCCTGCCATAACTGGATTCGGTGGAAAAAAACTGGTGCAGATATCAGCAATGGCATGGTCATCATTCAAAAAAGTACTGGCCAATTACAGTTTCATGCGCAAGCCGGTGTGTTTAATTATCCGGTTGTTGGGGTGCCTTATACTTCCACGCCGAATACAATAAACGATTTCGGCGCTCTACCTATTGCTTATCTAAAATACGCGCCAACATCAAATCTATCTTTTGAAATTGGCAAGCTGCCGGCGCTGTTGGGTGCAGAGTCAAACTTCACTTATCAAAACATAAATATTCAGCGTGGATTGCTGTTTAATGTAGAGCCGGGAGTAAGCAGAGGAATACAAGCAAACTATAGCACTGGTCCATTTAGCGCTTCCATATCATGGAATGATGGATATTATTCAAACCGCTTTAACTGGATCACTGGCTTATTTAGCTATGCGATAAATGGAGCGAACACCTTGAGCCTATACGCAGGAGGAAATGTTGGGCATACGGGGAACCTTGGGGTAGGAAATTATTCTACTGATTCCCACGTCAATTCCAGCCTTGCAGCAGATAATAGTGATATTTATGGCCTTATATACGAATATAGCTCCGGGTCATGGATGATAGAGCCTTATTTACAGTATATGCACACACCAGCGAATGCCGCAGCGGGGATTACCAGTGGCTCTAGCAACTATGGGGGAGCGCTGCTGGCAGACTACAGCTTCACCAACAGTATATCTCTTGCGGGGCGAGTGGAATATATAGCTGCTACGGGAACACCAGGTGACGGTGGTGTTTCTGGTGCGGATATTTTGGGATACGGTAACGGTAGCCATGCATGGACTATCACCGTTACCCCTACCTACCAAGATGGTGGATTCTTCGCTCGGGCGGAGCTCTCTTACGTTGATGTTTCCAATTACACGGCTGCATTCGGTGCCAATGGCACGAACGGTACTCAGTTCCGCGGCCTCGTCGAAACGGGCTTCATGTTCTAGGACGGGAGGGCTCTCCCCCTTTGAGCTGAGTCACACGCAGGAGTAGCGACCATGAAATTGATCACAGCCATTGTAAAACCCTTCAAGCTGGACGATGTGCGGGAAGCGCTCTCGGCCATGGGGATCCAGGGCCTGACG
>NZ_RIZI01000038.1 GCF_003721225.1 Acidithiobacillus sulfuriphilus
GGCCCTCCCTGGGCCGTGACAAAGAGGGCATCGCTCATTTGCCCACCGAGGATCAGGGCACGGGCGCTTTCCAGATATTGGCGCACGGCAGCGACCGCCATATCCCCCATGGGCACCAGACGCTCGCGCCGCCCCTTGCCGTAGGCCATCACCACGCCGGCATCGAGGTTCACCTGCACCACCTTCAAGGAGATCAATTCCGAAACCCGCAAGCCGCAGGCATACATCAGCTCCAACATGGCCTGATCACGCAGGCCCCGCGGCTGGACGCGATCCGGAGCCGCCAGCAGCGCCTCCACGTCCCCTTCGCTCAAGACCAGCGGCAATGGCCGCCCCAGCTTCGGCCCTTCCAGGAACAGACTGGGATCCTGGGCCAGCCAACCCTCCCGGTGCGCATGGCCGTAAAAACGGCGGATGGTGGAAAGCTGGCGGGCCACCGAACGCAATGCCGCGCCCCCTTGCAAACGGCCGCTCAAGACCCGTGACAATTGCCCTTCCGTAGCGCTCAGCAACGTGCTGCCCTGACTCTGCAAGGCCCTTAGCAGCGCCGCCAGATCCTGCCGATAGGCCGCCAGGGTATTGGCACCCAGGTTCTTTTCGAGCCACAGCGCGTCGAGAAAGGCGTCTATGCGCTCCTGCTCCTCCCCTGTTGCCTTCATCCTAAGATCCGGCCGTTGGCGTGAAACAATGATCCTGTGTCAACCCCCATCCATTTCCGGGCGCTTCTGCGTAGGAGCGGGCCGTGCCCGCGACCCCAACGGCCGGCGCTCCGGAGCAGGTCGCGGCCAGGGGCCGCTCCTACCACAGGCGAAGACCGTTTCATGATGACGTGGTGCACCGGGTGCATAGCCGTTAGGGTCACACCAAGGCACCCTCATGACGCAGGAGCCAGCCTTTGCGTTCCCAATCCGTACCTCCCCGGGCACCGCCGTAGCCGCCGAGACCACTGACGGCCACGACGCGATGGCAAGGAATGAGTACGGCAATGGGATTGGCCTTGCAGGCCTGACCCACCGCCTGGGCGGCACTGGGCAGGACTGCGGCGAGGGCACCATAAGTCTGGGTCTGGCCCCAGGGGATGCGCAGCAGCATTCGCCACACCTGCTGCTGGAAAGGGGTACCCTGGGGCGCGAGGGTGATTTGCGCCAAAAGGGAAAGGTAAACGGGGTCCGCGGCGAAGTAGGCATCCAGCGCCTTCCGCACGATCCCGTCCAGGGGCGGGAGCTCGGGACGATCGCCATAGGCAAGGTCGTAAACCCGGTCATGGGCGACGCCCAGCACCAGCGGCCCGAGGGGAGAGCCATAGCGCCGCAGCGCGCTCAGGGCGCGTAGAGACGCAGCAAAACGAGGGGATGAATCCATGAGAGAGGCCCGCCGGTCACGGCACCCGCCCGCTTGGCGGCCCGCCACAAAGGCCAAAAACCCTGCGGCGCCGTCGGCAGGGCCACGATTTCGGCAAAGTGCACAGCCCAGTCCGACCCCGCGCCCATCGCGTAGGCATCCAGCACTCCCTGCCAACTCAGGGCTGACGCCGCAGCAGCGCCGGCACCCGCTTGGCTATGGTAGGCGGCCAAAGCGGCATAATCCGGCCAGTCACCCGCCGCCTTCCAGCCGGCAAAGGCAAAGGTGGTGGCCGCCGCACTGAAAAGGACTCGCCGGGTTCGGCGCAGACTGCGCTGCGGCATGGTCAGCAAGGTGACCAGCCAGACATAGAGTCGCGCCAAGGCCTCCCGATCCGCCCCCCCGCCGCGTTCCAGAATCAGCAAGGTCACCGACAGCAAAAGCTGGCGGATGGCGTCCAGCGGCTGATCGCCCATGGCGCGGATGCGGCCCATAAAGGCCGGAAGATCGCGCTCGCGCAGGGCGTGGAGGAGGGGCTTGTCGAAAACACGGCCATCGTGGCCGGCCCGCGCCTCGGGAACCACCACCGTTAGACCGGCAGGCAACTGCCAATGGCAGTGGAGCAGGGCCAAGGCCCCCGCCCCCAAGCTCCGGGGCGACAGCCCCGC
>NZ_RIZI01000039.1 GCF_003721225.1 Acidithiobacillus sulfuriphilus
CCTGCACGGCCTGCCCGAAGTTCACCGTGCCCGCCGTGCCCGCCAGCAGGGGGCCGTTGATGTCCAGGTTGGTGAGACTCTGGTAGCCGGGGACAGAGGCAAGGTACGTTCCATGTAGGTTGCCATAATCAACTTCAGGGTTCGTGGTGCTCAAGAAACCGACATCAATGGTTCCTGCGGAAATGGAGCCTTGCGAAGTCACGGTGAAGTTGTTGGCAAGTGGGGTCGCATTGGCGGTGCCAGTCGTGCTGGCGATGGGGAAGTAAACAAAGGTTCCTGCCGAGACCGGCGCTTCGATGTTGATGTTGGTGGCTCCCGCACGGATGCTCGCGGTATTATTCAAAGCCAACGCGGTATTGATATTGATGCTCTGTCCGACGGAACTTGCGAACAGCCCTAGATAAGAAAGTCCCGCCGCCGAGATGGTGCCATTCAGATTGATGGATCTCTGGCTAGCACCTATAAAAGCGTGATCGTCGCTCCCCGAGAAGTTCAGGGCGCCGAGGTTGGTGAAGGCCGTGCCGTTGGCCGTCAGGTCACCGTTGGTGATGTCGATGGTCGAGCCGCTGCTATTGAGGAACGCGCCGTTGCCGTCGAAACCCAGTTTGGCGGTATAGCCTCCGAGAGCGGAGACCGAGATGGAAGCGCCGCTGAGGTTGCTGAAGGACGTGCCGTAGGCGATCAGATAAGCATTTCCGGACCCGCCGTTGATGTTGATGATCGCACCGCTGCCGGTATTGGTGAAGGCGCCATTCTGCGCGCTGCTGGTGTTGCCGTAGATGGTGTTGGTGTTGATATCCAGCGTAGCCGCGCTGATGCCGCTGGTGTTCGTGATGGTGCCGGTGGCATTGAGGTTAATGGTGCCGCCACTGAGAACATACAGATTCCCCTGATTGTTCAGATCGCCGTCCGCGAACATGGTGGCATTCCCGATATTGGCCGTGCTGCCCGTGCCCAGATTCACGGAAACGGTGGTGGGTGCGTCCTGATAGCTGAAGGTGGTGTAATTGCTGGCATCAAGAGAAGAGAGCGACTGTGCGGTTCCCTTATCCTGCGGGGTGAACGTGGCTACCACCCCGGCACTACCAACTGTGGCACTAAAACCACCACCGACCCCGCCATCAACGATAACGGATGTATCAGTAGGGAGCGTGCCTGACACGTTCACAGCGCCAGCACCGGCAACGAGTAAATAGCCATAAGGCCCGATGCCAGAGAGATTCGCACCGGATGCGATGCTGATGCCGCCGCTAACACCCTGAAAGTCTATGGGTAATATCCCTTGGCTTTGTAAGGTCGCGAAAGCTCCAGAGGAAATCCCAGTCAGATTGGCATTGATGAGGCCCAAACCGCCAGGCGCATTAATAACGGCTGACGAGCCGACAACGATGCCGTTGGCATTGGCCACAAAGAGGGATCCTACGCTGCCAGCGGCGCTGAACTGGCCCAGTATGGTGGAAGGGTTTCCTGACGCGTCAATGTTGAGGACGCTGGCATAATTGACGTTGGGAGCGCCGCTGAACTCTACACCCGCGCTGGTACCAATATCGAATCCGGCGGTGCCGGCAGTATTCAACGTGGACGTAGAATTGCCGCCCCACTGGATAACGACTACAGATCCTGATGGTGCCGTACTGGTGGCCGTCAGGTTCCACTCCTGGGTGATCGGAGTTGAGGCAGTTCCCGCCGCTACTGCAATGGATGCGTTGTTATAGATGATGGCGCCCTGCCCAGGGACCTGCGTTGGGGTGGGAAGCGCGGCGAAGGCCGCTGGGGCGCTCAGGGCGAAGATCATGGCGGCGAACAAAGGTTTGCGGCTGAAAGCGGGTTTTTTGGCAGTACGCATGCGGGGCGTCTCCTTGGTCATGAGCGGAACGGATTTTCTGCGGTTTCGACGAACTCGGCTTCTTTAATTTTGTGCAAAATAGCACATGGTTCGTTAACACACCGTTAACCGATCGGGGATGCCCCGATATCCTGACAGTCTCCTTCGCCCCTATCGGTAGAGTGGGGCATGCCGGATAAGGACATCCCCCGGATTCGCCTCCAGCGTGATGGGATGAGGCGAATCCCGTTCCATTTATCCCGTGGCCTTCAAT
>NZ_RIZI01000004.1 GCF_003721225.1 Acidithiobacillus sulfuriphilus
ATAGCCACCTCTTTCAGGAAGGGCTGGGGCAGGCGGTGAGAACCATGCGGAACAACGCGGCGGCCAAGACCCCGCCTCCATCTGCAGAGGATATCTCTTGATAACTATGGGGTTGATTCGGTGGCTCCGTGCGTATTCCGGGCACATTCTGTCGCTGGTTTCCCGGTGATTCGGCCATTTGATTTCGCCCGGTTCTCCTCATCTGTTCGGAACATCAAAACCAGCGAAAGCATATAAAGCGGGGCGTATTACTTGCCGGCTCTGAGGGAGTTTCTCATTGCTGCCTGGTAGATTGCTCCCCGGAGCGCGTTCTTCCCTTCCTTCCCTAAGCCTGGATCGGGGGGTTGGGAAATGGGTTTTAGGATAAAAAAGCCCGCTGGAAGGCGGGCGCAAGAGGAGGAGTAGCCCCCAGCAAGGCGTTACCGCTTCGTAAAGCGATTCTTCCAGGGATGCACGGATTGGCGGCTTCCGGGCAGAAACGGTGGTTTCGGCATGGCGCGTTTTCCCCGGAATCCCTTGCTGTATGGCTGCCTAAAAATCGTACTGGAGTTGGACGCGGTTATAGATGAAGGAGTAATTGCTGCCGCCCGGGCCCGGGTTTTGCGGGGAAGCG
>NZ_RIZI01000040.1 GCF_003721225.1 Acidithiobacillus sulfuriphilus
TACAGCGGAAGTCGATCTGCCGATAATGGGCCTTATGCCCGCCACCCTGGTGCCGCCGGGTGATACGGCCGAGATTGTTCCGCCCGCCACTCTTGGATTGGGGCTCCAACAAACCCGCAAATCCGGAACCCTTATGCAAACTGTCATTCACCACTTTAACGACGAAGCGCCGCCCAGCGGAAGTTGGTTTGGTCTTAACCAGTGCCATGTTCTCGATTCCTTACGCTACGCCAAAATCAATGGAGCTTTCAGCGGCGAGGCACACATAGGCCTTTTTCCAGGCCGACCGGCGACCTACAAAACGCCCCATCCGCTTTTCCTTCCCGTCGTAGTTGCAGGTCTGCACGCCCGTCACCCGCACGTGAAAAAGTTCCTGCACGGCCGCCTTGATTTCCGCCTTGGTCGCATCGCGGGCAACCCGAAAGACATATTGATTATGCTGTTGCACCAGCGTGCTTTTTTCGCTAATCACCGGGGCCAGCAATACAAGAAACTTACGTTCCGGGTTCATCCGTACACCTCAGCAAATTTTTCGGCTGCCTCGCAATCCATAACGACGCGGCCATAACGCAGTAGATCGGCGGGTCCGATATCCTGGTAGCCAGCCATCCCCACACGGGGAAGGTTGCGCAGGGCCAGGAAGAGATTCAACGGAATATCGCCCATCACCAGCAGGAAATCGTCCCCACCCACCTGCTTGACCCAATCCTTGCCCAGGCGCGTGCGCGGTTCCGCGAGGTCGCCAGACTCGATGATCTGCAAGCGGCCCTGCCGCAGCAACTCGGCCAGCACCACACGCATCGCGCCAGCCCACATTTTCTTATTCACTTTCTGGGTATAATCCGAGGTCGAGGCCGCAAACGCCACGCCACCCCCACGCCAGATAGGACTGCGAATACTGCCTGCCCGGGCGCGACCAGTACCTTTCTGCTTCCATGGCTTGCGGCCGCCACCACGCACCGCCGAACGATTCTTCTGGGCGGCCGTACCGGCCCGCTGGCCCGCCATTTGGGCGACCACGACCTGATGCAGCAATGGCTCATTATAGGCCACCCCGAACACCTCATCGGCGAGGGCGAAGGCCCGGGTCTTTCCCGTCATCACATCAATGCTTTGCGCTTCCATCACGTATACCCCTAACCCTTGGCCCGCACGCCAGGACGCACGATCACGTTGCCGTCGCGCGCACCCGGGACTGCGCCCCTGACCATGAGCAGCCGCCGATCCGCATCAATCCGCACCAATTCGAGATTTTGCGTGGTGACCTGTTCGGCCCCCAGGTGCCCGGCCATACGCTTCCCCTTGAACACCCTACCCGGGGTCTGACGGCAGCCGATGGAGCCCGGTGCGCGGTGGGAAAGACTGTTACCGTGGCTGGCCCGGTTACTCCGGAAATTGTGACGCTTAATGGCGCCCGCAAAGCCCTTACCCTTGCTGATACCGGACACATCCACAAGCTGCCCGACGGCAAAAACATCCAACCCGATCTCCGCCCCCGCGGCATAGCCTGCCGTGTCATCCACGCGGAATTCGCGCAGCAGACGGCCGGCAGCCACACCGCTCTTGCGGTAGTGTCCCGCCAAGGCGTTGCTCACCCGTTGGGGACGCCGTTCACCGGTCGTTACCTGCACCGCTTTATAACCATCATGATCCACGTCTTTCACCTGAGTAATCAGGTTTGGCGCTACATGGATAACTGTCACCGGGAGAACCCGACCGTCATCCGCGACGATCCGGGTCATGCCTACCTTACGCCCAACCAGGCCCATTACCATTTTCTTGTCCTTTCCAGTGTTACAGCTTGATCTCGACATCCACGCCGGCGGCAAGATCCAGCTTGATCAGCGCATCCACCGTTTTGTCATTGGGATCGAGAATGTCCAACAAACGCTTGTGCGTCCGGATTTCGAACTGGTCGCGCGCGTTCTTGTCGACGTGCGGGGAACGCAGAACCGTAAAACGCTCGATCTTGGTGGGCAGCGGGATGGGTCCGCACACCCGCGCCCCGGTACGCCGGGCAGTCTCGACGATCTCTGCGGCCGAGACATCCAACATGCGATAGTCGTAGGATTTCAATCGAATCCGAATCTTAGCGCCGGCCATTACTCGACCACCTTGGAGACCACGCCGGCGCCGACGGTACGGCCACCCTCGCGTACCGCGAAGCGCAGTCCCTCTTCCATGGCGATG
>NZ_RIZI01000041.1 GCF_003721225.1 Acidithiobacillus sulfuriphilus
GCCGAACGCGTCCATGGGGCCGGGGGATTGCTCTATTATGATGGTGCCAACCTCAATGCCATCCTCGGTCGGGTGCGGCCCGGTGACATGGGTTTTGACGTCATGCACCTCAACCTCCACAAGACCCTCGCCACGCCCCATGGCGGCGGCGGTCCGGGTGCCGGCGCGGTGGCCGTCCGGGAGCGGCTCCTGCCCTTCCTGCCGCAGCCTCGCGTAGCCCGCGATGGACAGGATCGTTATCGCTGGCTCGACGCCGGCGATCTACCCGCAAGCATCGGTCGTCTGAGCGCCCATGCCGGCAATATCGGCGTGCTGCTGCGTGCCCATGCCTATCTGCGGCGCCTGGGCCGGGAGGGGGTGGAGCGGGTATCCCGCTATGCCGCCCTCAATGCCAATTATCTCCTCAAGCGCTTGCAGGCCGCAGGCTTCCAGGCGGCCTTCCCGGAGCGGCGGGCGAGCCACGAATTCATCCTCAGCGTGGCGGATCTCCAGCGGGAAAACGGTATCCGTGCCCTGGATGTGGCCAAGCGCTTGCTGGATTATGGCATCCATGCCCCCACCGTCTATTTTCCGCAACTGGTACCGGAATGCCTGCTCATCGAGCCGACGGAGACCGAAAGCAAGGCCACCCTGGACCGTTTTGTGGAAGTGATGCAAAGGATCCGCCAGGAGGCCCTGGAAACGCCGCGCTTGCTTCGTGAGGCACCTCATCACCTGCCCGTGGGGCGTCTTGACGAGGCCCTGGCGGCGCGGCGTCTGGACGTGGCTGACCGAGGATGAGCAGCATTACGCCCCAGACCTTGCTGGCCGCCCTGGGCGAGATCCTCCTGGACAAGGAAAAGGCTCTGCGCCTGGTGGTGGCGGGGCTTCTGGCCGGGGGGCATGTCCTGGTGGAAGACCTGCCGGGGGTGGGCAAGACCACCCTGGCCCTGGGCCTGTCCCGGCTATTGGGGCTGGACTTTACCCGGGTGCAGATGACGGCGGACCTGCTGCCGGGCGATCTCATCGGCGTCACCCTCTTTGATCCGGAGCAAAAGGGCTTTGCCTTTCACCCCGGTCCCCTTTTCCATGCCGTGGTCCTCATCGACGAGATCAATCGCGCCTCGCCGCGTACCCAGTCGGCCTTGCTGGAGGCCATGGCCGAGGGACAGGTTTCGGTGGATGGGCGCAGTCACCCCCTGCCGCATCCCTTTTTCGTTATCGCCACCCAGAATCCCAAGGAGCATGCCGGCGTTTTTCCGCTGCCCGAAAGTCAACTGGATCGCTTCATGATCCGGATGGCCATCGGCTATCCCAGCGCGCAGGCCGAGCTTCAGTTGCTCGCCGGAAAACATCGCGATCCTGCGCTCCTGCTGCCTCTGGCCGATGCGTCCCTGGTGGCGGCCTGGCAAGGGACGGTGCGACAGGTCTTCCTCAGCGACGAAATCACCGCCATGATACTGGCCCTGGCACGGCAAAGCCGAAGCGATGCGCGGATCGCCCTGGGCCTGTCGCCCCGGGGCGTGCTCGCCCTCAAGGCCATGGTTCAGGCCTGGGCTTATCTGCAGGGGCGTGATTTCGTGGTCCCCGAGGATCTGCAGGCGGTAAGCGTGGCCGTCGTCGGCCACCGCCTGCTGCCCGTTGCCGCCCAACAGGACGGCTCCGATCTGGCCACCCTCCTCATGCAGGAAGTCTGGGGCTTCGGGCCGTGAAGCATGCCCGCACCGCGGTGCGGCTTTCCCGTCCGGGGAAGGTCTTCGTCGGGCTTACCCTGGCCTTGGGTTTTGCCGCCGTCAATAGCGGCAACAATGTCCTCTTTCTTCTGGTGTCCATGATGCTGGCGCTGATGGTCCTGTCGGGCATGGTGGCCCTGCTGAACCTCAAGGGCGTGCAGGTCCGCATCGTTTCCCAGCAGATCCTGGAGGCGCAGCGTCCGGGTGCGCTGCTGGTGGCCGTGGACAATCATCGGCCCTGGCCTTTGCTGATGCTGGAATTGCGGCTGACGGAAGGGCAGACGCTGCTGCCTTATCTGCCTGCGCACGGCCAGGCGCGGCTCGCCCTGCCTTGGCAACCGCCCCTGCGCGGGCACCCGCCGCTGCCGCTGCTGCGGGTGGGTTCCGCCTTCCCTTTTGCCTTTGTCTGGCGCGGTCAAGACCTGGACCTGACCGCGACCGGCCCGTGGGTGGCGCCCGCGGCGTCGCCCGCCGGCATCAAGCTCCAGGAGGAGGGGCGGG
>NZ_RIZI01000042.1 GCF_003721225.1 Acidithiobacillus sulfuriphilus
ACCCTCTATCCCGACATCGCCGCCGCCCGCCGCGCCGTCATGGCCCGGCAGGCCGACGGCATCCTCTGGCTGCGCAGTAATTTCAGCCGTCAGCTCCTCAGTGGTCAAACGGCCTCCGCCGGTGCCCTGGTCAACGGGGTGGACGCCAACAACGCCCGCATCCTGGAAGGCTATCTCCAGGGAGTTTGGCAGACCTGGCTGCAATTGCGCGCCCAGGCGGCGGGCACAGCGCTGATCATCCCTGTCATCCCCCAGGACCGCATCTGGTTCAACCCCGCCCTGCGCAGCCGCGATTATCTGGTGCCTGGGCTCATCGCCGTCATCATGACCCTCATCGGGGCCCTGCTCACGGCCCTGGTGGTGGCCCGGGAATGGGAACGGGGCACCATGGAGGCCCTCATGGCCAGCCCCGTCACCATGGGCGAGATCCTTCTGGGCAAGCTCATCCCCTATTTCCTCATGGGTATGGGCGGCATGGCCCTGTCGGTGGCCATGGCGGTCTGGCTCTTTGCGGTACCGCTGGAAGGGAGCCTCTGGGCCCTTACCCTGGCCTCGGCCCTCTTCCTCCTGGTAGCCCTGGGCATGGGGCTGCTCATTTCCACCCTGGCCAAGAATCAGTTCGTGGCCGCGCAGGTGGCCATCATCGTCACCTTCCTCCCCGCCTTCATCCTCTCGGGCTTCATCTTCGACATCCAGTCCATGCCCCAGGCCATCCAGGTCATCACCCACATCGTTGCCGCCCGCTATTTCGTGTTCATCCTCCAGACCATTTTCCTCGCCGGCGACGTCTGGCCGGTCATTCTTGGCAATGCCGGCGCCCTGCTCATCATGGCCGTCCTTTTCCTGGGCATCACCTGGCGCAAGTCGCGCAAGAGGCTGGACTGACATGCTCGCGCGCATCTGGGCCCTGGTCATCAAAGAATTTTTGGCGCTGCTGCGGGACAAGAAGAGCCGCCTCGTCCTCATCGGCCCGCCCATTATCCAACTCGTGGTCTTCGGCTATGCCGCCACCTTCGACCTCAACCACATTCCTTATGCCGTCTACAATGAAGACCCCGGCTTCGCCTCCCGCGAACTCCTGGGACGCTTCACCGGTTCGCAAGCATTCCAGCAAGTGGCGACCATCCAGAATGAGGGGCAGATCGCGCCCCTCATCAATCAAGAAAAGGCCCTGCTTGTCCTGCACATCGGCCCCCATTTCACCCGCGACCTGCTCCTGCACCACCCCGCCCAGGTGCAGGTCATCATCGATGGGCGCAATTCCAATACCGCCACCCTCGCCCTCAATTACGTCAACAGCGTCCTCATCGCCTTCGACCAGCACTGGGCGGCGGAGCATGGCTGGGGCAAACCGCCGGCACAACTGGATATCCGCGCCTGGTTCAACCCCAATCTCCTATCGCGCTGGTTCATCGTCCCCGGCATCGTCGCCCTACTTACCCTGGTGGTCACCCTGCTGGTGACGGGACTCTCGGTGGCCCGGGAACGGGAAATGGGCACCTTCGACCAACTCCTCGTCACCCCCATGCGCCCCGGCGAGATCCTCCTCGGCAAGTCCCTGCCCGGGTTCATCATCGGCGGGCTGGAAGGCAGCTTCATCGCCCTGGTGGCGGTGCTCTGGTTTCGCGTCCCCTTCGTGGGCAGCATCGCCGCCCTGGCCCTCGGCCTCTTTTTCTTTCTCCTCGCCGCCATCGGCATCGGGCTCATGATCTCCTCCCTGGCCGTGACCCAGCAGCAAGGGCTGCTGGGAGTCTTCCTCTTCCTCGTGCCCGCCATCATCCTCTCGGGTTTCGCCACGCCCATCGCCAATATGCCGCCCCTGGTGCAGGACCTCACCACCCTCAATCCCATGCGCTATTTCCTGGTTATCGTACGCGGGGTCTTCCTGGAGGGTGACGGCATCCATGATCTCTGGGCCCAGTACTGGCCCCTGGCGGTCATTGGTCTATCGAGCATGGCGACGGCCACCTGGCTCTTCCGGCATCGCATGCAATGAAGCTAAAAACGCCGGTGCCAACTGCCGGATCCAGGATGTACCGGCATCCAGCCATGTCAAGACACCCGCTTCCTCCCCATCCCCCGTCTTTCCTCCGGAGGAAATCCGCCCATGATCCGCCTGCTATTAACCAGGCCCTTAAATATCCGACATGGCGTAGCGGGCGGCAGGGTGCCGAAAATAGCTGGCGACCTTGTGCGGCATTTGGCGCAGGCCCTGCA
>NZ_RIZI01000043.1 GCF_003721225.1 Acidithiobacillus sulfuriphilus
AGGCGCCGGAGCATGCGGGCGATGGCCAGACCGGCCGCGCCGGCGCCGACGATGGCCACCTTGGCGCTGGCCAGGGCCTTGCCCTGGATTTCCAGGGCGTTTTGCAAGGCGGCGCCGACAATGACCGCCGTACCATGCTGATCGTCGTGGAAGACGGGGATGTCCAGGCGTTCCTGCAGCGCGCTCTCCACCCGGAAGCAATCGGGTGCGGCGATGTCTTCCAGATTGATCCCGCCGAAGCCGGGAGCGATGGCCGTCACCACGTCGATGAGGTGCTCGGCATCCCGCGCATCCACTTCGATGTCAAAGGCGTCGATGTCGGCGAAGCGCTTGAAGAGCAGCGCCTTGCCCTCCATCACCGGCTTGCCCGCCAGGGGGCCGACGTTGCCCAGGCCCAGGACCGCCGTACCGTTGCTGATGACGGCGACGAGGTTGCCCTTGCCCGTGTAGTCGTAGGCGCATTCCGGATCGGCGGCGATGGCGCGCACGGGCGCCGCCACTCCCGGCGTATAGGCCAGGGAGAGGTCTTCCTGCGTGGCGCAGGGCTTGCTGGGTTCTACCCGCAGCTTTCCCGGTTGGGGCAGGGCGTGGTAAGCCAGGGCCCGCCGCCGCAAGTCGTCCTGGCGATCGCCCTCGCCCATGGGGCCTTACTGGCCGCCGTAACGCTTGCGGAACTTCTCCACCTGGCCCGCCGCGGAGACGGTGCGCTGCTTGCCGGTATAGAAGGGGTGGCACTCGGAGCAGAGGTCCACATGCAAGTCCTTGCCCACGGTGGAGCGGGTCTTGAAGGTGTTGCCGCAGCTACAGGTAACGGTGATTTCCTGGTAATCAGGATGGATGTTGGCCTTCATCTCGATGTCCTTAACGCCTTTTTTCAGAGGGCTGAATTATAGGGACGGAATGGGGTGGCGTCTAGCGATTCCTCCCGTCCCATGCCCGTTGTGGGTGGATCCTTGATTCGCCAACCGCCGTTTCCGGTGGACGCCTCAGCGATTCATGGAATCGAAGAACTCGGCGTTGTTCTTGGTGGCGCGCACCTTGTCCAGCAGGAACTCCATGGATTCGACGGGGTCCATGGGCGCCAGGAGCTTGCGCAGCACCCACATCTTGGCCAGCATCTCCTGGGGCACCAGGAGTTCTTCCCGGCGCGTGCCGGATTTGTTGATGTTGATGGCCGGATAGGCGCGCTTCTCCGCCAGGCGGCGGTCGAGGTGCACTTCCATGTTGCCGGTGCCCTTGAACTCCTCGAAGATCACTTCGTCCATCTTGGAGCCCGTATCCACCAGGGCCGTGGCGATGATGGTGAGGCTGCCGCCCTCCTCGATGTTGCGCGCCGCGCCGAAAAAGCGCTTGGGCTTCTGCAGGGCGTTGGCGTCCACGCCGCCGGTGAGGACCTTGCCCGAGGACGGCACCACGGTGTTGAAGGCGCGCGCCAGACGGGTGATGGAATCCAGCAGGATCACCACGTCGTGCTTGTGCTCCACCAGGCGCTTGGCCTTTTCCAGCACGATCTCCGCCACCTGGGTATGGCGCGTGGCGGGCTCGTCGAAGGTGGAGGACACCACCTCGCCCTTCACCGAGCGCTGCATCTCCGTGACCTCCTCGGGGCGCTCGTCGATGAGCAGCACGATGAGGTAGCACTCGGGATGGTTGGCGGTGATGGCGTGGGCGATCTGCTGCAGGAGCACCGTCTTGCCGGTCTTGGGCGGGGCCACGATGAGGCCGCGCTGGCCCTTGCCGATGGGCGAGACCAGATCGATGATGCGCGGGGCCAGCTCGCCGTAGGGGATGTTCTCCGACTCCAGGCGCAGGCGCTCCTCGGGGAAGAGCGGCGTGAGGTCGTCAAAGTTGACCTTGTTGCGGGTGGCCTCGGGGGCCTCGAAATTGATGGTCTCCACCTTGAGCAGGGCGAAGTAGCGCTCCCCCTCCTTGGGCGGGCGGATCTGTCCGGCCACCGTATCGCCCGTCTGCAGGCTGAAGCGCCGCACCTGGGAGGGGGAGACATAGATGTCGTCGGGCCCGGCCATGTAGGAGCCCGAGGCCGCGCGCAGGAAGCCGAAGCCGTCCGTCAGGATCTCCAGCACGCCCTCGCCGTAGATGGCGTCGCCGTTGCGGGCGTGGGCCTTGAGGATGTTGAAGATGATCTCCTGCTTCTTCTGCCGGGCAGTGCCGCCCTCCAGGCCCATCTCCTGACAGATGACGGCCAGCTCGGCCGCGGTCTTGCGCTTGAGTTCCGTCAGGTTCATGGCCGCGCGCGGCGTGCCGCTGGGCGCTTCGCTGAGGA
>NZ_RIZI01000044.1 GCF_003721225.1 Acidithiobacillus sulfuriphilus
CGTGCCCGTAGGCGTCGTTGACCGGCTTGAAGTCGTCGAGGTCGAGAAAACCCACCGCCAGAAGCCGCTCCTGGCGGTCAGACCGCGCGATGGCCTGATCGAAAACCAGTCGCAGGCCATCGCGGTTGGGTAGGCCGGTCAGGACATCGTGGGTGGCCTGCGTGGTCAGGGTGCGTTCGAAATCCTGGCGTTGCTCTTCCCAGCGCCGATCGAGGAAAAGGATCCGTCGATAGGAAACCAAGGAAAATCCCAAAGCGAGTAGCAGAAAGATCAAAGGGTACTGGATGTGTCGTCGCCACCAGGCGGCCAGCCATTGGCCCCTGGGGACGGACACGAAAGCGGTCAGGGGATAATGATCCAGACGGGTGAAAGCCCCAAAACGGTAGGCATGACCCACGGTGACGAAGCCCTCATAAGATCCCCGGCGCAGGGCGGGATGTGCTTGCAGGGCACGCAGCAAAGCGCCCGGCCGCGGCGGCTTGGCGAGCATCTCGTCGAGATTGCCTTGGGGCACGGGCCAGCGTCCTTCGATGGCAAAGTCGCTCCGGATCAAGCCGACGGCCACTCCCGGACGCAAGGGCCAATGGCTCAGGAAACTTTCGATCTCGCGAAAGCGCATGGGGGTAGTCAGGAGAAATAAGGGCTTTCCCCCAGGCGAAAATACCGTATAAATCAGGCGAATGACCCAGTGCCCCACCAGCGGCCCATAAACCGGGCGATACACCAGCATGCCGTGGTAGTGCATCGCCTGCTGCAGACCTGACCATAGCGCCGGATCGTCGCGAAAATTGGGTAGCGGCTGCCCCGCCGGCACGGCGGTGGAGGCGATGACCTGTCCGTTCGGGGCAATGAGATTCGCGCTGGCGATACCCGGAGATACCTCTTGGTAATCCACCAGGATGGCCCGGCCGACGCGCGGATGATGCAGGGCGTCCACGCGCTGCAATTGCTTGCCCAAAAACCGGAGCGCGGAGGCGTGGCCGTCCAGGGTGTTTTGCACGGCCTTCGCAACCATGTCGCTTTCCACCGCCAAACGATACCGGCTATCCTCTTCATATCCGTGCCAGGAAAACCAGGCGTACCATCCGGCAAAGGCCAATGTCCCCACAAAGCCCGTCCAATAGGCGAGAGAAAAGATGCGCCGATGGGGGGCCATAGGGATACGGCGAAGGAGAGACATGGACATCTTCCTTCCCAGGGATAGGGGCATGTTTTATATCATCCTATGCACAATAGTAATCTATTGGACATTACCATAAAAAGCATTATATCAACTCCGTTCGCAGCAGTTTTCTTTACTTTCCCTGCTGGTATGGATCGATTACGTATTCCCAATCCCAATCCCAAAATCGTGTGCGCTTGCCTTTTTTGGCTTTGACCAAGTATAGGACATGGTCAGCGTGGCGCAGCAACCCTTCGGCACTGCTTTCTTTGACATTAGAGGGATAGAAGGTAATACCCATACTGCCACCGACCTGGACGCTCCCCCCATCAGGAAGCACGAAAGGCGTCTCTATGGCTTGTCGTACTCGCTTTAGTAAAAGTTCGAGGTCGCTCATGCATGTGACGTTTTCAAGAACAAATACAAACTCGTCCCCCCCCAAACGGGCAAGAAGGTCAGTCTGACGTAACACTTTTTGCAGGCGTTTGCTCAGCTCGCGTAACAGGGCATCGCCAGCAGCATGGCCGTGCATATCGTTAACCGGCTTAAAGTCGTCGAGATCCAGCATGCCTATGGCTAATAGTGTTTTTTGTCGACGTGCCCTGGCCATGGCTTCTGGGATACGATCCAGCAACGCCGTGCGATTAGGTAACATGGTGAGGGGGTCGTGACGAGCAAGCCACCCCTGCATAATATGCTCTTTTTCCAGCCGGTCTTTAAGATCGAACTCGTCGAGGCTATGACCGAGGAGCTTGGCCATTCGCGCCACCAGGCTCAGGGTTTCCCGAGAGAAAACCCCTTTCTCTTCGGAAACGACCACTAGGACACCCCACGGTTGACTGTCCCGCCACACTGGAGCGGCCGCCCCTGCCGCCCAGTGGTATTTTGCCAAAAATTCCTGCCAGGGGGTCATGGATGGGTCACTTTGGTAGTCGTTGCTATATTCCAGCTTTCCGCTGATCCAGGCCCGCGCCCCTACTGGTCCCGGCTGATCCAAACGCAGGCCGATGCCTCGCAAAGTTTGCACCCCGCGGCCAGCGCTCCCCCGGTGTCAGGGTAGTTGTCGCCTCTCTGAAATGGAGTCAGGCGTAGGGTGGGGGCGGAAAGTGGATTATCGAGATGAAACATT
>NZ_RIZI01000045.1 GCF_003721225.1 Acidithiobacillus sulfuriphilus
AATGTTTCATCTCGATAATCCACTTTCCGCCCCCACCCTACGCCTGACTCCATTTCAGAGAGGCGACAACTACCCTGACACCGGGGGACCGTGCACGGGCTCAACGCTTTTTGCTGCATCATATATTCAGCAAAGAATCCTTGCAGTAATGCCGATAATGTCGGTGGCGCAGTTGGTTTTATTTCACGCATCGTCTACCTCCATCTCCATCTCCGTAAATTGCATGAACTTGGCGCCTGCCAGCGCCATTAATTCGGGCACACCCGTGAGGTACCAGTAGGTGTCCGTAATCCTCGCATGGCCAAGATAGGTCGACAGTGAGAGCATCGCTTGATCGATATTGATACCCTGTTCATGCCAGAGCATTACCCGGCGAACGGCGAAGCTGTGTCTTAAATCGTGGATACGTGGCCCTCCGTGGCACCCGCGATCCAGCCAGCCAAGTTGATCGCGCAACTGGATGAATACACGATGTACCTGACGATCGCTCAGTGGTTGGCCCAATCGCTTGCCGCGGGTGCCCACAAAAAATGTGGTTTCCTCGGTAGTAGATATCTCCCGGGCACGTATCCGTCGGTAACGAGCCAGGGCATCCACAGTGCTGGGATGCAAGGGTAATAGCCGTGTTTTCGCAAATTTACTCAATCGCACAGTCAGAGTGCCTGCGTGCAAGTCGACATCGGAATCGAGTAATTTCAATGCCTCAGATATCCTCAAGCCAGCAGAGGCAATCAGGCCAAACAATGTCTCGTAGGTTGCTGCTCGCAGACCATTTTGGACATCAAGTCCACGCGCAGCAGCCAGCAGTTCAACGATCTCGTAATCGTGGTAAACATGTGGAGCCACCCTGCCTGGTATAGGGCCAAATACCGATTCGTCAGGTATTTCTGTGAGGGCCTCGAATTGACGTATCCACTGGGTAAATGGGCGTAAAATGGCAAGGCGGCGCGCCTGAGCACCCAGAGAAAGAATCTCTGTTGTATCATGGCGTGCCCAATCAGCCATGAGAGTGGTGGTCAGCGGACCCTAATGAGATCTATTGGCTGCAAATCTGGCAAAATTTGCCAAGGCCGCGCTCATATTGCCCAATTTGAAGCCCATGCTGCGCCGTTCAGCGAGATAATCATTAATCTTTGCCTGGAGATCTATGGTGACGTTCATAGCATGATGCTCCCCGGCCACGGTAGGGCAACAGCGGCCAGGCTCGTGATATCCAGCTTGGCGTAAATTAGTGAGGTATTCAGCGAGCGATGCCGCAGAAGATCGGCTACTTCCTTGAGTGAGCTACCATGATTGACCAGTTGGCATGCCAGCGTGTGTCGCAATGCATGAGAGCGCCCATGCGTCAGGCCGATGCAGTGGCAGGCATCACGTATGACGCGGCGAACTGTGTCAACGCCGATCGGCTGATCGTGGGGCGCATAAACACGAACAAAGACCCCCTGATTCGTGGTTTTTGAGCGTTCATAGCGGACGTAGTCCGCCAGCGCCTCTCCGGTAATAGCTGGTAGTGGCAAGATATCCTGGCGCAGCGCCTTTGTCCGATTGAGCGTGACGGTGCCGGAACGCCAGTCGATATCAGGCAGTTGAAGATTGGCTATTTCACTACAGCGCAAGCCTATGTCTAGGGCGCAGCGCACCATGGCGTAGCCGCGTTTTGGAGAGGGAAGCGCGACATTGAATGATTCGAGAAGACGGTCAACATCAGCGGGTGCGAGCGCACGCGGCAAAGAAGCCAAACTCCAGTTAGCGGGCAAGGATATCACGCCAAGCATGCTATCCACGTGGTCACCGCAGGTTGCTCTATAGCCTAAATAATCGCGCAATGCAGCAGCCAATGCCTTCGCATTAGAAATTGTGTCTACTTGCTTGAGCTGATTGGCAACAAATTGACGAATATCATTGGGTTGCAACGTTTCCATCTCGACGGGACGGTCTTTAAATTTGTGTAGTAGTAGCCGTTGGATGGTGCGTAGCCGCCCACGGCATGTCATTACACTGAGCCCTCGCACATTATGCATGTATGCGTGATACCGACTTAGTTCGTCAGCGATATCGCCCGTAGGTGCGGGCTGCTCGGCGATTACTCCTTGTTCGCGCAATACCTTCAGCAGATTACCGAGTGTTGCCCGCAAGGTGAAGAAGTCACGATTAACCGGGGATGGACAGTCACAGTGGGGGAGATGATCATTTAGGAATCGATGAATAACCATCTCATTCCAATTTGCGTTATAAACAGTGATAATATGCGATGTTTCTTAGGGGGGTCATGGCATGGCACGTCCAGCAGGTGGAATAGAGCAT
>NZ_RIZI01000046.1 GCF_003721225.1 Acidithiobacillus sulfuriphilus
GTTGGACGAAGCCGCTACGCGGAGGAGTCGCCTGCTGCGGCGCCACGAATTATTCTGCACCTTCATCCCCTCAATGCCGAGGGGTTGATTCTGCAATATTTCGTGAGGACAAACCAGCATGAAGACCCCCACCGCCGATCACTTTGAGCGGCAATACCAGACGCATCTCAAGCACCTCAAGCTCAAAGGCCTGCAACCCAAGACCATCGAGGCGTACGCCCGCGCCATCCGCCGCATCGGCGACTACTTTGATCATCAGATTGACGCGTTGACCGCAGCGCAACTCACCGATTACTTCACCGATCTGGTGGCATCGCACTCCTGGAGTTCGGTCAAGCTCGACCTGTACGGGCTGAAGTTCTACTACGCGCACGTCTTGCGCCAGCCCTGGGTCGCGCCCGGTCTGATCAAGCCACCCAGGAGCCAGCGCTTGCCGGACATCGTCACGGTCGACGAGGCCCGGCGGCTGTTCGCAGCCACCCGCGTCGTCAGTTACCGGGTGTTCTACTTCACCCTCTACAGCCTGGGACTGCGCCTGGGCGAAGGACTGCGGCTTCAGGTCGGCGACATCGATGCGGCACGCGGGCGCGTGCATATCCGCGACGCCAAAGGCAATCGGGATCGCTTCGTCCCGCTGCCGCAGGCAACTCATCAGATCTTGCGCCGCTTCTGGCAGGTGCATCGCAACCCGGTGCTGTTGTTCCCCAATCGCCACGGCGGCTTGAAGGGTGCGGCAAGCGCCACCACGCCGATGGATCGCGGCGGCGTGCAAACCGCGCTGCACCAGGTGGTCGAATCCTGCAGCCTAAAAAAAGATCACGCCACACAGCCTGCGCCACAGCTATGCCACCCACCTGATCGAGGCCGGAGTCGATCTACTTGAGGTCCAGAAATTCCTCGGCCATCATTCCATTCTCACCACCGCCCGCCACACCCACCTGACAGACCAGACCAGGCATCACGCCCTCGACCGGATCAACGGCCTGATGGATGGCTTTTCCATCTCCTGGGGGCAGGTCAAATGATCCGCCTGGCGCAGGTCATCGACACCTTCGAAGCGGACTTCCTGGCGCAGTATCGGGACCGACTCACGTCCGATCACCATCGTGCGCTGGCGGCCATGAAGCAATGCCGCACAGAAGCCAGCCCGAAGATGCAAGTCCAATGCACGGAATGTGACCATCGGAAGCTGGTGCCGCACTCCTGCGGACATCGCCACTGCCCCCACTGCCAGCACCATGAGAGTCAGCAATGGCTGGAACGCCAGATGCAGAAGCAGGTGCCGGCCGAGTACTTTCTGCTGACCTTTACCCTGCCGTCCGAATTCAGGGCGCTGAGCTGGGCGCACCCGCGCGTCGTCTACGATTTGCTCATGCGCTGCGCTTGGGAGACGGTGCGCACCTTCAGCCACAATGACAAACAATTGCAAGGCACGCCCGGCGCCATCGCGGTGTTGCACACCAACACGCGGCGGCTGGACTACCACCCGCATGTCCATCTGATCATGCCGGCAGCGGCGGTCGACGGCCAACGCAAGCAATGGCGCACCAAGCGGCGGAGCAAGGCAAAGGGCGGCTATCTGTTCAACCACAAGGCGCTGGCCAAGGTGTTCCGGGCGAAGCTGCTGGCGAGCATCGAAGCGGCTGGATTGACCTTGCCAGATCATTACCCCATGACGTGGGTGGTGGATTGCAAATCCGTTGGCACGGGCGAGAAGGCGCTCATCTATCTGGGACGCTATCTTTACCGGGGCGTCATCGCCGAGAAAGACATCCTCGCCTGCACCGCCAGCCAGGTCAGCTTCCGTTATCGCAACGGAAAGACCGTGAAGCTGGAACGGCGCACCGTGTCCGGCGCGCAGTTCCTGTGGCTGGTGTTGCAGCATGTGCTGCCCAAGGGATTCAGGCGTGCGCGCAACTTCGGCTTTCTGCACCCCAACTGCAAGCGCTTGATCGACTTGCTGCATGTGCTGCTCAGGTTCGCTCCGGGCCGGGCAGCGGCGTGGGTCAAGCAGCGCGCGCCGATTCTGTGCGCTTGCTGCGGTGCGGTGATGATGATCGTGCGAACGCGGATTCGGTCGGGATGCTCAGGGGGCATGCCAACGCCAATTGCCCCCGAGGGGGCGCATTGACCATGTAAGCGCCACGCCCTTCGGCAGGTATCGGGAGTCAGCACCCGCAAGCTGAGGTGCCGGCTTGCCTTGAATCTGGGCAATTCGCAGCAGCATCGACCGGCCAACGAATAAAACGGGCATCGGCTGCCGCAACGGCAGGCATGAAGCGGGCGGGGTAGCCCACATCCTCCCGGTGAAACTCCAAACCGGGGCACTTCCCAAATACATATTTTCTGTGCGGCTCGGTCGGCGCTCAGAACCAGGCTCGTCCAACAAACGGTTCAGATCGTGGCTTCGCACGATCTAACCTTATTCGTT
>NZ_RIZI01000047.1 GCF_003721225.1 Acidithiobacillus sulfuriphilus
CCGCCAGTCATGGGCGATGCTGCCCTCGGCAAACAGTCGTGCGCGGCGCAGCTTGGCACCGGCGGGACCCATCAGGCTGTTGTTGAAATAGGTGGCGTAATCGGCCTGGATACGGCCGCCCATGTTCAGCTTGAAATCGTCGTCGGCCTCGGCCACGGGCACCCCCAGCACGGATCCCAACGCCAGAATCACGCCTGCACTGATTTTCTTCATCTTTGGCTCCCTCTTTGATTTGTGTATGATGACCGCGAGGCGCACTTTACAATATCAATGTGTACTTTTTGTGACGCTTTCATGAATCTTTTGTGACACTGTCGATGGGAGAGTTCGAAGAACGCCATGCCCTTGGAACTGCGTCATTTGCGGACCATTGAGGCCATTGCCCAATACGGCAGTCTGGCGGCGGCAGCGTTGCGCCTGCACCTCACCCAGTCGGCCCTCTCCCATCAGTTGCGCGGCCTGGAAGCCGAGTTCGGCGTCGCCCTCCTGCTCCGCGAGCGGGGGGCGCAGTTGCGCCTGAGTCCGGCGGGCGAACGGCTCCTGGCCCTGGCGCGCGAGGTGCTGCCCCTGCTGCGCCAAACCCAGGAGGAGTTGCGGCGGCTGGCGGTCGGCAACAGCGGACGGCTGCGCATTGCCGTGGAATGCCATACCTGTTTTGACTGGCTGACCCCGGCCATGGACCGCTTCCGCGAGGAGTGGCCAGCGGTGGAGATGGATCTGCTGTCCGGCTTTCAGGATCCCTTGCCCCTGCTGCAAAGCGGCCAGGCGGATCTGGCGGTGCTGGCAGCACCCGAGAACGCCGTGGCCGGCATCTGCATTCACCCCCTCTTTCGCTATGAGGTGGTGGGTCTGGTCAGCCCCCGCCATCCCCTGGCCGAGCGCAATTTCCTCTTGCCGGAGGACTTCCTGGAAGAAACCCTCATCAGCTATCCCGTAGAAGACCGGCGCCTGGACCTGCTCCGCGACTTTCTCCTCCCGGCGGGCGTGCAGCCCTGGCGGCGGCGCCACGCCGAACTGACGGTCATCATCCTCCAGCTCGTTGCCTCCGGGCAGGGCGTGGCCGCCTTGCCCGCCTGGGCGGTGGGAAGCTATGGCGAAAAAGGCTACGTCCGCGCCCTGCCCCTGGGGTCGGAAGGGCTCTGGCAAACCCTCCATGCCGCCACCACCGCGGCCCAGGCCGCCCTGCCGCACATGCAGGCATTCCTCGCCGAAGTGCGCCGCAGTGTGACGGCGAACCTGACGGGAGTGCAGCCGTGGCAGGAACCCTAGCGCATCCCAACGAACCTCGCCTCCGGTAGGAGCGGCCCATGGCCGCGACCTGCCCCGGGATGCCGGCAGGGTTGCGGATTCAATTCAGGATCGTCGCCTCCCGTCAAAGCGGCCGCCTCATCATCGGTACACCACCTGCCCATGGACGGCGCCCTGCGCTATGCTATGGCTATGAAGGGGGTGTTGCCATGTCCAAGCAGGAACTCGTTTTTGACGCCGATCTCATCCGCCGCTACGACCAGCCCGGTCCGCGCTACACGTCTTACCCCACCGCCCCTCATTTCCACAGCGGCTTTGACGAAGCGGCGCTGATCCGCGAGATGGCGGCATCCAACGCCGGCGCGCGGCCGCTGTCGCTCTACTTTCATCTCCCCTTTTGCGAACACCTTTGTTTTTATTGCGCCTGTACCAAGATCGTCACCCGCCACCATGAATGGGGCACCCCCTATGTGGCCCGTCTGGACCGGGAAATGGCCCTCGCCCGCCGGCACATCGACGGCGGGCGGCCGGTCACCCAGCTCCATTTCGGCGGCGGCACGCCCACCTTTCTCCGCCAGACAGACATGGCCGCCCTCCTGGATCACATTCGCCACCATTTCCACCTGCTCCCCGACGACCAGGGCGAGTACGGCATCGAGCTCGACCCCCGCGCCCTGGAGCCGGGCACCCTGGCGCTCCTCCGGGACTTCGGCTTCAACCGCATCAGCTTAGGCGTGCAAGATCTGGATCCGGCCGTGCAAAAGGCCGTTCACCGCGAGCAAAGCGAGGAACTGACCTTTGCCGTCCTGGACGAGGCGCGGGGCCTGGGCTACCGTTCCGCCAGCCTCGACCTCATCTATGGGCTGCCTTTCCAGACGGAGGACAGCTTTGCCCGGACCCTGGAGCGGGTGCTGCAGTGGCGCCCCGACCGGCTCTCCATCTTCAACTACGCCCACCTGCCCAACCGTTTCCAGCCCCAGCAGCGCATCCGCGAAGCGGATCTCCCCAGCCCCGACGCCAAACTGCGCATCCTCGCCAACAGCATCGAACAACTGCGGGAGGCGGGCTATGTCTACATCGGCATGGACCACTTCGCCCTGCCCGACGACGAGCTGGCCCTGGCCCAGCGCGACGGCACGCTCTACCGCAACTTCCAGGGTTACTCCACCCATGCCGGGGCCGACCTCCTGGCCTTTGGCATGAGTGCCATCGCCATGGTCGGGCCGTCTTACAGC
>NZ_RIZI01000048.1 GCF_003721225.1 Acidithiobacillus sulfuriphilus
GGTGTCACGGGTCGGCAATATGGCGCCATTCCAGGGTCGGCATAATGGAGCCACCTTGGGGTCGGCGTAATGGCGCCACCTCAGGGTCACCGTAATGGCGCCACCTGCCGAGTAGCCCTCGGGGTCTCGAACTTCTATTGGATCGGTTACCTTCCTCGCTTTTGGAGGTAACCATGAGCAACAGGAGATTCGAGATGTTTACGATTCGTCAGATTTTGGTACGGATGCGCCAAGGCGACACCGACCGTAGTATCGCCCGCGCTGGACTCATGGGCCGCAAGAAGCTCGGGCTCTTGCGGCAACAGGCAGAGCAAAGGGGCTGGCTGGATCCTCGGCAGCCGTTGCCCGGGGACACCGAGATGGCGGCTGCTCTACAGCGGCGCCCGGAGGGTCAGCCGACCCAGTGTCTCTCCAGCCTCAGGGAGCATGAGGAACGCATCGCCGCGTGGGTGGCCCAGGGTATCCAAGGTACTACCATCCATGCGGCCCTGGTGCGGCAGTACGGCTTCGGCGGCAGCTATTCCGCCGTCAAGCGGCTGATTCGCCGGATTCGTGCCGCCGAGCCGCCGCGCGTCACCTCCCGGTTGACCTTCGTCCCGGGTGAGGCCGCCCAGGTGGATTTCGGCGCGGGCCCGCTGCTGGCCGATCCCAGGACGGGGGAACTGCGCAAGACGTGGTTCTTCGTGATGACCCTGTGCTGGTCGCGCCATCAGTACGCCGAGTTCGTCTGGGACCAGAAGGTGGCAACCTGGCTGGCCTGCCATCGGCATGCCTTTGCCTGGTTCGGCGGAGTCCCCCAGCGGGTGATCATCGATAACGCCAAATGCGCCATCACCAAGGCTTGCATCAACGACCCGGAGGTTCAGCGGGCCTACGGCGAGTACGCCGAAGGGTATGGTTTCCGGATCGATCCCTGCCCGCCCCATGACCCGCAGAAGAAGGGGATCGTGGAATCAGGGGTGAAATACCTCAAGCGATCCTTCCTGCCCTTGCGGGAGTTTCGTCACCGTGACGACGCCCAGCGTCAGCTTCAGGAATGGGTGCTGGGCGAAGCCGGCAACCGGATCCACGGAACGACCCGGCAGGCACCGCTCAACCGCTTCGCCGAGGTCGAGAAGGCCTTGCTGCGGCCGTTACCGGAGAATCCGCCGGAGATCTCCGAGTGGACCCGCCCCAAGGTCCATCGGGATGGGCATATCCAGTATGGTCGCTGCTACTATTCCGTCCCCTTCCGTTGGGTCGGCCAGCAACTCTGGCTGCGTGCTACCCACACCACCGTCCGGATTTATCAGGAACAGGAATTGGTCGCCACCCATCCGCGCCTCTTCCAGCCGGGAAGCTTTGCGACGGTCAAAGACCATCTGCCGCCCGAGGCCCAGGCCTGGCAGACCCGGGACGTCCAATGGTGCCTGCGCATGGCCGAAGGCATCGGCCCTTATTGCCATGCCGCGGTCCACCAACTCTTCGCCGACCGCCAACTCGTCCATTTGCGCAGTGTGCAGAACCTCTTGCGTCTACGCGAGAAGTATAGCCCCCAGCGTCTGGAGGGCGCCTGTGAGCGGGCCCTGCATTTCGGGAACGCCCGCTATAAGACCGTCGCCGAGATTCTGAAGAAAGGGCTCGATCAGGAGCCGATTACCTCGGTCGATAAGCAAAGCAACAACACCTACGCTCGCGGCGGCCGTTTCCTGCGGGACAGCAGAACCCTTTTCCATTGAGAGGTCACACCCCATGCACACCCACGAATTGCACTCCGCTCTACGATCCTTGCGCCTGTCCGGCGTTCTGGAAACCCTGGAAACCCGCAATCGCCAGGCCATCGACGGACAACTCGCCTATACCGAATTTCTCGCCCTCCTGCTCCAGGACGAGATCGCCCGCCGGGACCAGAAGAAATTCGACACGCTCTTGCACCAGGCCCGGTTTCGCAACCACAAGACGCTGGAGGACTTCGCCTTTGATCGCTTGCCGACCCTCAACCGCAGCCTGGTCCACGATCTCGCCACCGGCCGCTATCTCCATGAGAAGGCCCCGGTCCTCATCGTCGGGCCCTGTGGCACTGGCAAGAGCCATCTCGCTCAAGCGCTGGGTCATAGCGCCGTCCGCCAGGGCATCGATGTGCGCTTCCTCACCCAAAGTGAGCTGGTCGGCGGTCTCCATGCGGCTCGGGCCACCGGCACCTATGACAAGGTTTTCCGGCAGTGGGCCAAGGTTTCCCTCCTGATCATCGATGACTTCGGCCTCAAACCCTTGCGGCCACCCCACGACGAGGACTTCCACGACCTCATCGCCGAACGCTACGAACAGGCGACGACCATGGTGACCAGCAATCTGGATTTCAGCGAATGGGGAGAGGTCTTCCCGGCCAACCGAATGCTGGGCGTGGCCACTCTGGACCGTCTACGTCACGGTGCCTACCGGCTCATCCTCGAAGGAGAGAGTTATCGCACGCCAAGGCCCCTGCCGGAGAGCCCAAAAAGGACAGTTGCCAAACACCCGAAAATCGCCCAATCTTGACCCTGTTTGAGACCCCGATTTCGGCACTTGGAAATGGCGCCATTACGCCGACCATCGGTGGCACCATATTGCCGGCCGGTGACA
>NZ_RIZI01000049.1 GCF_003721225.1 Acidithiobacillus sulfuriphilus
CGCCACCGCCTGTCCCTGCAGTTCGGCTCGCCCCGCCCGCCCCCATTGCAGCAATTCGACCACCTCGGCAGCCAGGTGGCGAGCGATGGCCTGTTCTGCAACTGCCTTTTTCCCAGCACCCGCCGCCGTTGGCAAAAGGGCGCAGCGCCAAGGCGCCGCCAACCCCGGAAAATGCGCCTCATCGCCCCGTCCGGCGGTGGCCTGCACCGGCTGGAACTGGATCTGCTCCAGCAAAAAGGGCCGTTCTGCCCGTTCAAAGAGGGCGTTGACCCCTCGTACCAGACCCGGTGCCGAACGAAAGTTTTGCGTGAGGGTATGGCGCCCATCCGCCGTCTGGGCGGCGCTGAGGTAGGCGAAAATATCGGCATCGCGAAAACGGTAAATGGCCTGCTTGGGGTCGCCCACATAAAACACCGGCCCCTCCCCGGCCGCATAAATGGCCCGGAAGATCTGGTACTGGGCGGCATCGGTGTCCTGGAATTCGTCGATGAGGGCCGCCGGATATTGTTGGCGCAGGGCGGCAGCGAGGGCCGGACCGGTCGGCTCGCGCTCCAGGGCATCCCGCAGGGCCAGCAGCACATCGTCAAAACTGCGCTCGGCGCGCAGGGCCTTGGCCGCCGGCAGCGCCTCCTGCAGATGGGCGAGGAGGCGCAGGAATAACCATGCCGTCCGACGCTCATACTGTTCCCCCAGGGCCTCCGCCGCCTGCACCAGTTCCTCCAGGGCCAGAAACAGGGGGTGTGAAGGAAGGCTGCGGCCCTTTTTCAGCGCCTTCTCCAGTCCCGACTGGGCCAGGCGCCGCACCCCCCCATCGGAGAGGCGCGGATCCTGCAAGGCCGGCATGGGCGTATCCAGATAGGCATCCAACTCCCGCTGCCAGCCGGCAAACTTTTCCGCATCCCACATATTGCCCTTGATATCTCCGGCGGCCGCCAGCGGCGCCAGCAGATCCCGCAAGCGCGCCGCCCCGTCCTGCCGCCATAACGCCTGTGCCGCTTCCATGGCGGCCACGAAGCGCTGCTCCTCCACCGTGGCATCACCGGGCTCGGCGGGGGCCAGCAGCTTGGCCTGGGCGCGTCCCAGGAGTCGGCGCAGGGGGGTCAGCAGGGCCGCCGGGTCCAAGCGCCGGTGCGCCAGCCAGGCGCTCCATGCCGGGCTGGCCTCGGCAATCTCCCGGCGGTAAAACTCCGCCGCCAGGGCCTCCCGCAGTTCTCCGTCATCGGCGACGAGATCCACCGCCAGGGGCGCCATGGCCTCCAGGGCGTGGTCCTGCAAGACCCGCTGGCAAAAGGCATGGATGGTGAAGATGGCCGCGCCGTCAAATCCGGCCAGAGCCGACTGCAGGATGGATTGCGCCCCGGCCTCCTGCACGGCGCTACGGAGGGCCGCCGGGAAGTCCGCCGGGGCCTCTCCCCCCCGTGCCGCCGCCAGGGCTTCCACCAACCGCCGGCGGATACGCTCGCGCAATTCCGCCGTGGCGGCGCGGGTAAAGGTCAGCACCAGGATCTGCTCCGGACGCCGTTGCTGCTCCAGGAGCAGGCGCAAATAGAGCATGGCCACGGTCCAGGTCTTGCCCGTACCGGCGCTGGCCTCGATGAGTTGGGTGCCATCCAGGGGCACCTGCATGGGATCAAAACTCATCTGGCTGCTCCCGCAGGGCCAGGAGCGGCCCCCACACGGTCAGGGCAATCTCGCCAAAAGGGTCCTGCAGCGGATCACGGCCGCGGAAGGCCACGCGCACTGCCGATGCTTCGGCCTCTCCCGGCGGTCCATCCCCCGGCCGGCCGCTCCCCCGCCAGGCCGGGAGGGTCGCCGGATCGGGGGGCGAACCCTGCAGGGCCGATTCCGCATAGGCCATGGCCGTGCGCGGGAAAAAGGGTAAAGGGAAAGATTGTCCCTGAGTAAAATAGTCCAGGAGAGTAATGAGGGTAGCCTCTGCCACTGCGCCATCCAGGGCGGGCAGCACGCTGCAGCCGTCGCGATGCAGGAAGCGGCTCGGGCATGGCCCCACCCCCCGCTGCGCCAGCAGATGCAGGATCCAGAAGCGCAGCCAGAGCTCCGCCTTGAGCCCGCTCAGTTGCCACAGCACCAGGCCGGTCGGGCCGATTCCGGTCAGCATTCCCTGCAGCCGGTAGCCACCCAGCAGCAGGTCCAGATCCGCCGCCTGCGCCGCCGCCGGCAAGGTTTCCGCCAAGCGTTGCGCAAAGCGCGCCACCATGGGCTCACGCCGCCAGTACGCCACGGCACCCAGGCCCGCCGGGGGCAGGCTTTGCTGACCCAGGATGGCCAGCGCTTGCCCGGCATCCACGCCCTGCCGCTGCAGACGCAGGATCTCCTGCTCCAAGGCCCATTCCTGCAGCTTGTCGAGTACAAAGGGTTCCTGATCCTGGGGGATATCCGCCTCCATCTGCAACTGCATCCCCAGGCGACGGCGGCAGAAATACCCGCTCGGGCTCTTCCAGAAAGCCAGCAAATCCGCCAGTTCCACCACACCCTGGGCGCCCTCCGGCAAGGACTGGGAGACAAAGGCCGGGGCCCTGGCATCGCGGTGGTTGAGGGCCTCGGCAATCTCCCCGGCATAACTGGAGAGGCGCGGATCATCCGCAAAATAGGAACGGCTGAAGGCCTGCAAGGGATGCTGCACGCACACGGCGGCAGAGGCCTGGTCATGGGGCGGCGGGGCCCGCCAGTGGCGG
>NZ_RIZI01000005.1 GCF_003721225.1 Acidithiobacillus sulfuriphilus
ATCCCGCCTGCGGCAGAGGTGCTGGTCACGGTGGATAATGGCATCTCCAGTCTGGAGGGGGTGCGGGAGGCCAAGGCGCGCGGGTTGCAGGTGGTCATCACGGATCATCATTTGCCCGGCGCGGAACTGCCCGCCGCCGATGCCATCGTCAATCCCAATCAGCCCGCTTGCCCCTTCCCCTGGAAGGGCAGCGCCGGGGTGGCGGTGGCCTTTTATCTGGCGGCCGCCCTGCGCAGTGTCCTGGATGCCGAGGGCTGGTTCGCCGTCCGTCCCCGCCCCAGTTTTGCGCCCCTCTGGGATCTGGTGGCCCTGGGGACGGTGGCCGACGTGGTGCCCCTGGAGCGCAACAATCGCATCCTGGTGATGCAGGGACTGCGCCGCCTCAATGCCGGGCGCGGGCGGCCCGGCTTGCAGGCCTTGCTGGAGGTGGCAGGGCGGGCAAGCGGGCGATTGCAGGCCAGTGACCTGGGTTTCATCCTCGGGCCGCGCATCAACGCCGCCGGCCGCCTGGAAGATATGGAGATCGGCATTCGCCTGCTGCTGGCGCCGGACCTGGAAAGCGCCCGGCCCCTGGCGATGCAGCTCGATGAGCTCAACCGCCAGCGGCGGGGCATCGAAGACG
>NZ_RIZI01000050.1 GCF_003721225.1 Acidithiobacillus sulfuriphilus
ACTTCGGGCAGGCCGTGCAGGGGTATAACGGCAACACCTACAGCTCCGCCATCGACGTGGTCTCCGGATCGTCCTTCATCACCGCCGCGACCATCGCCTTCAACAACCTCCTGTCGCCCCCCCATCCGGTGAACCAGATCACCTTCACCCCGTCGGGCCACTACTTCCCCATCACCACCCAGCCCACCTCCTCGGTCTCCCAGGCGACCAACCTGCCCGGCAACGGCGAGGTGATCTATACCGATCCCCTGTCGGTGGTCTTCAACACCAGCACGATCTACCAGAACCCCTCCCAGGTGCCGGGGCTGGGCACCAGCAGCACCGGGGCGACCATCAACATCAGCGGCCAGACCAACGTCACGCCGGGCACCCCGTCCCCCCTGATCATCGACTGGGGCGTACCCGCCAGTTACAGCACCCTGAACCCCGGCACCGCCAGCGGCTTTGACATCGGCACCGGCGCCGTGCTGAGCTTCGTCAACGACGCGACCTACGCCGGCGGCACTCCGGCGGCCGTGGACGTCCTCAACATCGACGTGTCCGGCTACCCCTCCAACCTCTACGGCACCCTGGACTATCAGGGCAACGGCGGCTCCCTGTGGGTGGCCAACGGCAACGGCATCCTGGTGGGTAGTAGTGCGACCCTCACCGCCCCCGGCGGCCTGGGCCTCATCGCCCCCGGCGGCATCCAGAACATCACCGCCCCCAACGTGTACAACCTGATGACGAGCTTCGTGACCGGGACCATGGGGCTGGACTTCAACGACACCAACGCCACCGGCGGGGTGGTCAGCATCGCCCGGGGCGCCGATCTCTCCGGCGTGCAGCAGTTCCTGGACGTGGCCGGCTACAACAGCGTCAACGTCGACGCCCCCGGCCTCGCCAACACGGTGGCCCTGAGCGTGGACGGCGGCATCGGCGCCCACGTCAACACCGCCACCGGCGCGATGGTGCCCTACGATGACAGCAGCGTTTCCGGGTATCTCACCGACGCCCCGACGAACGTCCGCCTGGATGTCGGCACCGGCACGAGTGCGGGCACCGCCTACAGCAACGCCGGCGCCCTGTTCCTGGCGGACGGCAATCTGACCAACCTCGGCAACCTCTCCGTCAACGAGACCCAGGTCGACTGGATCAACGGCACCTTCAGCAACGACGGCGCCCTGCAGATGACCCCGGTGGGCAACCAGGGCTACGCCGTGCTGGGCTTCAACACCGGCACCACCGCCTACATCCCCAGCGGCCTGACCCCCAACACCCAAACGGTCTACGGCAACGCCAGCAGTGCCGCCCCCACGGGAGACTTCGTGAACGCGGGGGTGCTCAACGCCACCACGGCCACGGAAGGCTTCGGCTTCTTCGGCGCGGGCTTCCAGAATGACGCGGGCGCCACCCTCAACGTCTCCGGCAGCGCCTACATCGGCACCACCAACGACGGCGTCACCCTGGCGGGCAGCATGAGCCCCCTGTCCGGCAGTCTGGCGGTGGTCGCCCTGGGCGCCAACTCCGTGATCAACGTCCAGTCCCCCATCAGCGCCGCCACGGGCGTCCTGCTGGCGGCCAACACGGTCAACATCAGCAGCGTCATCGATCCCCTGGGCAGCTTCACCTTCTTCGGACCGGAATCCGGCGCCGCACAGATGAACCTCGCCGCGGGCGGCAGCATCGACGCCGGCGACGTCTACCTGGGCACCGAGGGCAGCGCCTCGATCACCAACTTCGTCCTGAACGGGACCATCAACGGCAGCAACAGCGTGCTCTTCGGCAGCGGCAGCACCCCCACGGGCCATGTCAAAGGCGCGGGCAGCATCACCACCCCCAGCCTGACCTTCGCCAATCTCCAGGGATCGGTGCATAACATCGTCTCCCCGGTGATCGCGCTGAACGGCTTCCAGGTCAACGCGGAGAATCCGGCCAGCACCAGCCCGGCGCTCAACACCGTGAACCTCTCGGTCAGCGCCGACGGCAACGGGGAGCAAGGCGTCAACCTCAAGGTGAACGGCAACCTGGCCATCGACAGCGGCAACACCCAGGCCATCGACGCCGGTGGCGCGGCCCCGGCCAACGCCAACAGCATCCTCTACGTCCAGGCGACGGGGAACGTGCAGGTGAACGCCGGCACGGGGGCCAACAACTACGGAAGCATCGCCGTCCCCAACACGACCGACGGCCTCTTCCAGTTCCCGGGTCTGGTGTATCTGCAGGCGGGCAACGGGGGAGGAGGCGACAGCCCAAGTGACATCCTGATGGTGGGCAGCCCGACCAACCCGGTGGTCATCGCCAACGCCTTCAGTCCCAGCGCCCAGGTGGGCCGGGAAGGGGTCTTCCTGATCGCCCCGACCATCAACTACTGGGCCAACAGCCTCTACACCAACGGCAACGCCGGCGTGGTCTTCGCCGCGCCCTACGACGGCCTGGGCTTCCCCAGCGCCGCCATCAACGGGAACGCCCCCACCGCCACCTCCTACGTGACGGACTACATGCCCACGGTGTACTTCATGCGCTCGGTGCCCACGGCGGCCTATGGCGAGGAGCTCCTGCCCTCGGACGTCTTCACCAACGACAACGGCCAGCTACAGGAGATGCAGACCTTCCTCAACCTGTACTGACCAACGAGCATGTAGGATCTCCAGCGATGGAACATCCCTTTGAACGGGCGGGCGAAACCCTCGCCCGTTTTTTTTGGTGCGCCCGCCAGG
>NZ_RIZI01000051.1 GCF_003721225.1 Acidithiobacillus sulfuriphilus
GACCCTGAGGTGGCGCCATTACGCCGACCCCAAGGTGGCTCCATTATGCCGACCCTGGAATGGCGCCATATTGCCGACCCGTGACACCTCCCGGTGATCGGCTATTTCGGTGATCCGTGGCAGCAGATTTACGACCGGAGTGCTGGCGCTTTTGGACCGCCCGACGGTGGTGAGATCATCAAGAAAGCCGAGAATTTCCGCTGCTCGAAGAGTGTCATCCGGCTTCTCAACGCCTATCGTGGGGACGTTGAGCAATATGCCGCTGGCGAAAATTCGGCATGTGAAGGCAGTGTCGAATTCCTGCTAGTCAGAGCGGAAGAGCCAACGGAACCGGGCAAGCGCTATTCAGAGGAACAGATTGGGCGCGCGTTGGCACGAATGGATGCTGCAATCGAAGACTGGGGCTGGACAGGGCGCAGCGATGTCATGAAGCTCTTCCTCGCACGTCAAATGATCGCGCGGCGGCTGGGCTTCGCGGATCTCAACCGTCTCTTCACGGGCAACTATGCGTCGTCTCGCGCGCAAGATGCCTTCGAGGAAGGTGAGCATTTCCTTCTCAAGCCATTTCTTTCAACGATTTGCCCTCTGATCAGTGCTCATGACCAGGGCGATGATCGGAAGATCATCAATCTGCTTCGGAGCGATAGTCCGGCTTTCGCGGTCGATGGATTGAACGCAGGAAAGTCACTGAAATTGATGATCGAGACGTCCAAGACTTTGGTTGGTCAGTTGCGCGCTTTGTGGGACACCGAGACGATCGGGGCGATCCTCCGCTTTTGTGTGGACAAGCAAATCATCCGGCCTTCCGAAAGGCTGCTAGAGCATCTTGATCGCGCCCCTAGGGCTGGGCCGTTCGATGAGGACCTACACAGCCTCGACAAAGGAGATTGGCTCGCAGATTCGCTATTCCAAATGACGTCCGGGCCAGTCTCCCGCTATGCCGACTATCTTGACAACAACACGGCCTACAGCACCCAGCACGGAGTCAAGGGCGAGGAATATGAAAAGGTCATGGTCGTTTATGACGATGTCGAGGCCGCGTGGAGCCAGTACAGCTTTAGTAAGACCCTGACACCGCAGACTTCGGGCGAGCCCACCGACCGGCAGCGCTCTGTAACGCAGAAGCTCGCGTATGTCTCGTTCTCGCGAGCGAGGGAGGATTTGCGTGTATTGCTGTTCACCGCTGATCCGGAAGGGGCACGAGCGGAGCTCATTGGCAGCGAGCTGTTAGTGCCAAGTCAAATCCGCATCATGACTTGACGTGAACCTCGTGCCTTGCCTCTTGATTTCCGAATGGCGACGCTAGCATTGGGCGGACGGCCTATCTCCGCGATGGACGTGACGAACACCAAAGGCCAGCGCGGAATTCAATGACCTGTTTTCGCCGTCGATTCGGACTGCGCGGAATGTCGCCCATGGGTCGGATGCTGTCATATGACCATCGTTCATGGATGACCGCTTACAGTCTGCTGCCGACCAACGGGACGCCGCCTAAGCTATGTAAGAACACGCCAGCTCATACACCAAAATTGACGATAGCTCCTGCCGACCATCAGGGCTCAACGGCGGCAGGGCGGCGTAACCGGTCATCCAGAAATGGGTGGTCTGTAAGCAGCGCGCTTGGATGATGTTTACTAGATACAGAAAGATTGGCGAGTTAATTGACGGATTCAGGGCCAGAAATGACCGAAACTCGACCATATAGCTCTGTACTTTCTTCTCCGTAAAATCCTCTTCGGCCATCGTGACTTCAGCCATCTAGGGCTCAACGAACGGAACCAGATAGTTCGCCACGAGGTGGTCCGCATGTACCGGAGACACGTCAAGCAACCGTACGCATTCAGCTTCGAGTTCGACGTCGGTCAGTTGTGATTCACTCAGTTTCGCAAGTAACGCTCGCGCATCAGCGATCATAGCGTTTAGCTTTTCGTACGTGAGCGCATAGGATTTGGTTGCGGCCGCTGCTTTTGTCGCAATGTTGGACGGATGCATAGACACTCGGACAGCCTTGTATTCGGGGTAGTTCTTGGCAAACCATTCTTCGGCCACGAGTAGCTGGCCGTGTTCTTCCTTGGTGAGCGGATTCTTGCCATCTTTTCGGCTCTTGGCCTCAATGATGACGCCGAGTAACTGGGGCAGTAGCCAGAGAACGTCAGGACCGACGCCGTGATTGTCGTACCGCTCCGATGACAGCCCGATCAACTGCGCAAGCTCGGCAAGTGACTGCTCGAACTGGTTGGCTGTGGCTGTGGCATGAAGATGGGAAACAACTTCCTCGAAATCCTGTAGCAATCCCCTGCGGACGCGATATCCGCGAAACTGGGAAGCGATCGCGGCCGCCTGCGCACTCGGCTTCGGGAGCGGCCGGTAGGGAGGAAGGATCCTAGGGCGTAAAAGATTTCGGTTGTTGGCATAGGCTTCTCGCTGCAACTCGTCCGCTCGCTCGCCTTGTCCCCAATTGCTGGCGATGCGGGAAGCAAGTTGTTGCAACCAACCGCGCGTCTGCGGATCAACCAACTTGGTTTCGGCTATCAGATTAAGCAGCCGCTTAATCGCCTTTTCATGGTAGCCGTCATGCCAAAGATTGAAGGCTTTCCTCTCCGTTGCCGCTACGTCAAACCCCCGGTGTCAGGGTAGTTGTCGCCTCTCTGAAATGGAGTCAGGCGTAGGGTGGGGGCGGAAAGTGGATTATCGAGATGAAACATT
>NZ_RIZI01000052.1 GCF_003721225.1 Acidithiobacillus sulfuriphilus
ATCCGTATGGCGAATCTCGAAGGGCAGGGCACCGGCATAGACAAAACCCATGTCGCCCTCGGCGCAGGAAACCGTGACCATGGCGCCGTCCTGCAGCGCCGTAGTGGCATTGTCGGCGCCCACCACCGCTGGAATGCCCAGTTCGCGGGCAATGATGGCGGCATGGCAGGTGCGTCCACCGCGGTTGGTGACAATGGCGGCGGCCTGCTTCATCACCGGCTCCCAGTCGGGAGTGGTGGTATCGGCCACCAGGACCTCGCCGGGACGGAAGGCGTTGAGATGGGCCACATCGGCAATGACGCGCACGGGTGCCGCCGCGATCTTCGCCCCCACCGCCCGCCCGCTGGCCAGCACCGGGCCGCGGGTCTTGAGCAGATATTCCTCAAGAACCTGGCCCTTTTTCTGGGAGGCCACCGTTTCGGGGCGGGCCTGTACCATGTAGAGTTGACCATCCAGGCCATCCTTGGCCCATTCCATGTCCATGGGCCGGCTCTCGCCCACCTTTTGGCTATAGTGTGCTTCGACTTTGATGGCGTAGTCGGCCAGGGTCAGGACATCGGCATCGGTGAGGCAGAAGCGTTCGCGTTCGGCCCGGGAAGTGGGCACATTGCGGGTGCTGTGGCGGGTATCGCCCTCGGCATAGACCATCTTGATCTTCTTGCTGCCCAGGATGCGGCGCAGAACGGCCTTTTTGCCGCTGCGGAAGGTGGGTTTGAAGACATAGAATTCATCAGGGTCCACCGCCCCCTGGACCACGTTCTCCCCCAGCCCCCAGGAAGCGGTGAGGAAGACCACGTCGCGGAAACCCGTTTCCGTATCCAGGGAAAACATGACGCCGCTGGTGGATAGATCGGAGCGCACCATTTTCATGATGCCGATGGACAAGGCCACCTTGAAGTGGTCGAAGCCCTGATCGACGCGGTAGTGGATGGCGCGATCGGTAAAGAGGCTGGCAAAGCAGCGTTTGCAGGCATCCAGGAGGGCCGCCTCGCCGGAAATGTTGAGATAGGTATCCTGCTGGCCGGCGAAGCTGGCCGTGGGCAAGTCTTCCGCCGTGGCCGAGGAACGCACGGCCACGGTCAGAGTGGGACCGTACTCCGCCTTGAGGCGCCCGTGGGCGGCGAGGATTTCTTCCTGCAACTCCGCCGGCAGGGGAGCGCCGTAGATGATCTCGCGGGCCGCTTCGCCCCGTCGCGCCAAGTCTTCCACGTCATCGGGATTGAGCCCATCGAGGGCGGCGTGCAAACGGTCCCAGGCGCCGGCCTTGTCCAGCATCATGCGATAGGCCTCGGCGGTGATGGCGAAACCGTTGGGCACCCGCACCCCCTGGGCGCTGAGCTCCCGAAACATCTCTCCCAGAGAGGCATTTTTGCCGCCCACCAGCGGCACGTCTTCGATACGGATTTCGTTGAAAAAACGGATATAGGTCGCGCTCATGACATCCTCATCAGGGCTACGGAAGAATTCCGAGCCGGCGCGCTGCGCTGGCCGTGGATGGCGGTTGTGACGGTGAAAACAGCGCCATGGACGCCGCGACTACTTCACCGTGGTTCCCATGTCTCCCCGGGAGAGAACCCGCAGGGGCTTGGGGGGAAGGAAGGTTTCGCGGAGCAGACGGCATGAGTCCTCGCAACCAGTTTGTATAACCATAGTCGACGCCGGGCCGTTGCACAAGCCGCCCAGCCGCTAGGAAGGCGAGGATCTCTGCTGGATGACAGGTGCCTTATGCAGCGACCGGCGGGGCGCTTCATGCCAAGACAAACGAAGTTCCGGGAGGGGGCGCTCCAGCAACTGCTCCAGCGACTCCACTTCCGGGGCATAGATCTCCTGCAAAAAGTTCCGCGCATCCTCATCCATGGCGGGTTTGCCATGGTCGCGCAATAACCAGCGCTGCCAGATATATTTGCCCCATGCCCGTGGCAAAAGTACATCGCCGATGAATCGGCTTATTCGGTTGCCAGCCAGATAACGCACCCAAACGCCCCGCGCCGACCGATGAGCGTTGTAGGCCTTGTCCAGATCCATGCCGGCAATGGGCCCCGGGTCGATCTCCAGGAATTCCGCCACTGTTTCCAAGACCTTCCGGGGCTTTTTTTTCAGGTCTTCGAGCAACAGCACCAGCACCCGGTCCCGGCCGAAAAGCGTCTGATAACGGCGGATCTGCTCGCTGTACTGGCCCAACTCCACATAGAGTTGCGACACTCCCCAACCCTTATCCGGCCTTTCCCAGTCGCGCCGCAGGGCCTGGGCGAAGGGGAGGTGGATGGCGCCTTCCGTAAAATCCATCAGATACTGGGCGTAGGCCCTTTCCACCGGGTCGCGCAAAATGACGATGATCTTGGCATCGGGGGCCACTTGATGAATGCGCTGCGCTGCTTCGGGGCACCATAAATAGGAGGGACTGGCATCGCCGATGCGCGGGAAGGCATCGGCACCCCGGTAAAGATGCTGATAGTGTTCCGCATCGGCGACGTAACGAATGAGATGTGTCTGCTCTCGGGAAGGGCGGGGTTGGGTGAAGAAGTGGGGTTCTTTCCTGCCCGGCAGGAAGACCTGCGGGTGTTGGCGCAGGTAGGTATAAAGGGAAGTGGTCCCGCTCTTTACCGCCCCAACGATGTAGAAATTCGGCCAGATGGATTCCCGCATCCGTGATTCCCCCAGGTTCATGTCAAAAGGGCAATGGAAAAAACTCTCTAGCGGCAGAGGCCATAGCTGCTTTAATTATCATTAAATATGATTATCCGTATATTTTCCATCTATTGCACAAAGGAAATTCCCTTCGATGAGAAATTCCAGTACCTGCCGGGTGGCCTCGGGTGGCGAGATCTGTGCAGTATCGATTTGGATATCCGGCTGCAGCGGTTTTTCATAGGGATCGTCGATGCCGGTAAAGGCATCGATCGTTCCTTCCAGGGCGCGGGCATAAAGCCCCTTGGCGTCGCGCGTGAGGCAGGTCTGCAGGCTGGCGGCGGCGTGGACTTCCACGAACAGGCCGCCGTTG
>NZ_RIZI01000053.1 GCF_003721225.1 Acidithiobacillus sulfuriphilus
TCGGGGCGGTAGATCTGAACCCGCAGCGACAGGATAAAAAGGCCGCTTAAAAAATGGGAGACGCGACAACTACCTTGACAGACGCCGCCAGACCAAGCCGACTTTATTGATACCAAACCTGACTGTAAAGGAAATTCCGACAAAATGGTTGGAAGGTGGTGTTCGTTCCCGATCCATATAAGTAACCCATGTCTGGCCCCGGTCAGCGTCGGGGGTCTCCGATATGAATCAGGATGCCCTTATCGTCGCCGATGGCGCCGGCCGATTCACCCAGCGGCTGCGCAGAAACCGCCCTCCGGGGCCAGTGCTAGGCCCACGGAGAGGATCGCATGATTTCAGGAGGCATATAATTTATTGTAAAAGCTGGCGTTATTTTTCACCTGTCCTATACTTTTTACGGGAACTTCGGAAAAGGGATCGTCAGGATCGGGAAGGGTTCCGCCGAATCCAGAGGGGCATTCCGCTTGGCCGCTTTCGCATACTTCGATCATGACGCCGACATCGGCATCATCGGCCAGGGCAAGACCCTGGAAGAGGCCTTCGAGGGCGCGGCGGCGGCGACCTTCGCCATCATGGCGGACCCTGCTCAAGTGCACAGGGAAGGATTGGTCCAATTCGACTTCGACGAGGAGGACCCCGAACTGGCCCTGGTCATCTGGCTGAACACCCTGCTGGCCGAGGCGCGGACCCATGCTCTGGTCTTCGGGCAATTTCGGCTAAACCGCGAGAACAGCCATTGGCACGGAGAGGCGTGGGGCGAGCCCTGGCGCGATGACCTGGATCGGGGCGTGGAGGTGAAGGGCGCCACCCTCACCATGCTGCGCGTTTCCCAGGGGCCGGATGGTTTCGAAGCCCGGTGCGTGGTGGACGTTTGAGGGGGCACCCATGGACATGGGCCGTTTACAGAAGCTGAATGACACCTGCTGGACGGTGCCCATGGCCCCCGGCGAACGGCGGGGACCGGTGCTGCTCTACGGCAGCGAGCCCCTGCTCGCCGGCATGGACGACAAGGTCCTGGAGCAGATCACCAACGTCGCCAAGCTGCCGGGCCTGGTGGGGGCGGCCATGACCATGCCCGACGCCCACTGGGGGTACGGCTTCCCCATCGGCGGGGTGGCGGCCTTCGATGCGGACCAGGGCGGCATCATCTCGGCGGGCGGGGTGGGCTTCGACATCTCCTGCGGGGTAAGGACCCTGCGCAGCAACCTCATGCTTTCTGACGCTAACGGCAAGCTGGAGGCCCTGGCCGATGCCCTCTATCACCGCATCCCCGCCGGCGTGGGCGAGGAAGGCGAACTGAAGCTGTCGACCACGGAACTGGACGCGGTCCTGCTGGGGGGCGCCGAGTGGGCCGTCCGCCATGGCTACGGGATTTCCGAGGACCTGGAATATATCGAGGAGCGCGGGCGCATGGGCGGCGCCCATCCGGAATACGTTTCCGACTTGGCCAAGCGGCGCCAACGCGGGGAGATGGGGACCCTGGGCTCGGGCAACCATTACCTGGAGGTGCAGGTGGTGGACCGCATCCATGACGCCGCGGCGGCCACCGCCTATGGCCTGCGGGAGGGCCAACTGGTGGTGTCCATCCATTGCGGCTCCCGGGGGCTCGGCCACCAGATCGGCACCGAGTATCTGGTGAGCCTGGCCAAGGCCGCGGGCCGGCTCGGCATCACCCTCCCCGACCGGGAACTGGCCTGCGCGCCCATTCATTCCCCCGAGGGGCAGCAATACATCGGGGCCATGAACGCCGCCATCAACGTCGCCCTGGCCAACCGGCAGATCCTCGCCCAGATCACTCGCGAGGTCTTCGCCCACGTCTTCCCGGACAGCCGCCTGGAGCTCCTCTACGACGTCTCCCACAACACCTGCAAGGCCGAACGGCATGAGGTCGACGGCGGCGAGCGGCTGCTGTGGCTCCATCGCAAAGGCGCCACCCGCGCCTTCGGACCGGGGCACCCCGCCATACCGGAGCGCTATCGGGCGGTGGGACAGCCCGTCATCATCGGCGGCAGCATGGGCACGGGCTCCTACATCCTGGCCGGGGTGGCGGAGGGCGAGGAGCGCGCCTTCTCCTCCGCGAGCCACGGCGCCGGCCGGGCCATGAGCCGCCACCGGGCCCTCCAGCAATGGCGCGGCCGGGAACTCATCGACGAATTGGCGGGCCAGGGTATCCTCATTCGCACCCGCTCCATGCGCGGCGTGGCTGAAGAGGCGCCGGGGGCATACAAGGACGTGGATTTGGTCGCCGCGGCCACCGAGAAGGCGGGGCTCGCCCGCCGGGTGGCCTTCCTGCGCCCCAAGGTCTGCATCAAGGGATGAATCAGCGCCCGGTCCATGGGTAGGGATGCCATGCAGGGTGATGATCTAGCAACCGCTCCAGGCCGGTGGAACGCTTCCCACGCCGGCTGATATGGGGATAACGGGATTCAAGACGAGGCGTCAGCCATGAACAAGAAGCATCTCATCGTCGGTACCGACAAACGCAAGTTGCGCACCCTGCTGGATCACATCATCGCCGGCAGCGGCTGGCCCGTCGCCGGCATCCGGGGCGTTCCCGTGAGCGACGTGCCCCACGGGGCGCATACGGGCTACCTGCTGCGGGATCTGGGCAGCGGCGAGGAGGCCCTGGTGGCTTCCATGGATTTCCCCGGCCCACCCATCGTGGAGAAGTTCGGCGTGGACACGGCGGCCATCGATCGCATCCTCGGCGTCTGCCGCAGCCAGCCCCTGGAGTCCCGGCTCGTCATCATCGACGAGATCGGCCCCATCGAACTCTCTTCCGACCAGTTTTACACCTGGGTGGTGGAGGTTTTAGAGGGCTCCAGCCCCGTGGTGGCCATCGTGGACCGGCCCTATCTGCCCACCTACGCCCGTTTCGGGCGAGTACACGAAGTGCGGGACGACGCCGACCTGGAAGTCGTGCAGGATGTCATCCTGATCGCCGTGCAGCCCTGAGCCCATGGCCGTCCACAACGCCGACATCGCCGCCATCTTCGAGAAGATCGCCGACCTTTTGGAGATCGAGGACGCCAATCCCTTCCGGGTGCGGGCCTACCGCAACGCCGCCCGCCTCGTCCAGGGGCTGACTCACGATCTCAAGGCCATGGTCGAAGCCGGCGAAGACCTCACCGAGCTGCCCGGCATCGGCGAAGACCTGGCCAAGAAGATCATCGAGATGGTCACCACCGGACACTGTTCCTTCCTC
>NZ_RIZI01000054.1 GCF_003721225.1 Acidithiobacillus sulfuriphilus
GGTGCGGTAGATCTGAACCCGCAGCGGCAGGATAAAAAGGCCGCTTAAAAAATGGGAAACGCGACAACTACCTTGACAGACGCCGCCTACGGCTGTTCGTTAGTTAAGGAAAAGGCGTTTGTCTTAACTTAAATGGTGGGAAAGTTAAAGGGCCAGCGGTCCGGTGGCGGAAGAAAGGGTAATTGCGCCCTGGTAAGGACCATTGGAGAGGGCAATAGTCGTACCCAAGCAGTACCGTGTACTGCGCCGAAATGGGTGCCGTGCATCTTGTCCTTTGGGCGCATGGGTGTAGGCTGCCGCCGTTGACGGTCTGCAGGACGCATGCGTAAATTGGTCTACGACCGGACTAAAGAAGGAGGTGGCCCGATGCCCGAGATCGGCGCCTATGAGGCGAAGACGCATTTGTCCGAGATTTTGGAGCGGGTGCGCAAGGGGGAACGCTTCATCATCACCAAGCATGGGCAGGCGGTGGCCGAGTTGCGGCCAATCGTGGGTCAGGGGCTGGAGGAGCGGCGGGCTGCCGTGGCGCGCATGAAGGCGTTCCAAGCCAGCCATGACTTGGGGGTATTTCGTTGCGCGAAATGATCGACGCGGGACGTAAATACTGACGGCTTTTGTCGCCGATGCTTCCATGACCCTGGCTTGATATCTTCGAGATGAAGATACCGAATCCGCCAACCGGGTGCGGGAGCGGCTGCCGGGGGATGGTGTTTGCGTTCCCGCGCATTGGACGATGGAGGTCTGCAACGCGTTGTTGGGCACCGTACGGCGCGGCCGCGCTCTCCAGAAAAGCAAGAATCGGCAATGATGGTAAAGTGACTACCGGTGGCTACCAAGTATGGAGGATCTTATGGCAACAACCACAGTGCCTGTGGCCGTCAAGCTGGATGCCGATCTGAAAGAACGCATAAAGCATTTGGCTGGGGTGAAGCGTCGGTCTTCAAGCTGGCTGATGCGCGAGGCGGTCCGTGAATATGTAGAGCGGGAAGAGCGGCTTGAGCAGTTTCGGCAAGCAGGGCGGGAGGCTTGGGAGTCGTTCCAGACTACGGGTCTCCACCTGACGTTCGCGGAAGCCGATGCGTGGCTGGGCAAACTGGAAAGTGGTGATGATACGGAGATTCCCGATTGCCACGTCTGATCTGGTTTCCTGCTGCCTTGGGAGATGTGCAGCGCGCCTACCGTTTTTTGGTGACCAAAAACCGGGAAGCGGCCCAAAAGGCAGTGGGAGCTATCCGATCAGGCGTCCAAATTTTGCGGCACCATCCAGAGCTCGGACGCCCGATGGAGGATATGGATCGTGAATACCGGGAATGGTTGGTGGATTTCGGTGGCAGCGGTTATGTCATCCTTTACCGCTATGATGGAGAGATGGTTTTCATTGTGGCGGTCAGGCATCAAAAAGAAGTGGGTTACACCCGTGTCGAAAAAACGCTGAACCCATGAGTTCAAGATCGGTAGAAGGCAGAAAAACCATGAACACCGCCACCATCGTCCAAAAACTCTGGAACTACTGCAACGTCCTGCGCGACGACGGCATGAGCTATGGCGACTATGTCGAGCAGTTGACGTATCTGCTCTTTCTCAAGATGGCCGACGAGCGGACCAAGGCGCCGTACAACCAGCCGAGCCCGGTGTTGCCGGGTTACGATTGGGAGAGCCTGCGCTGGCGCGACGGGGATGTGCTTTTCGACCACTACCGCCATGTGTTGGAGCGGCTCGGCACCGAGAAGGGGCTCCTGGGACTCATCTTTGCCAAGGCGCAGAACAAGTTCCAGGACCCGGCCAAGCTGCGGCGGCTGATCGTGGACCTCATCGACAAGGAAACCTGGGTTTCCATGAGCGCCGACGTGAAGGGCGACGCTTACGAGGGCCTGCTGGAGAAGAACGCCCAGGACACCAAGTCCGGCGCCGGGCAGTACTTCACGCCGCGCCCGCTGATCCAGGCCATCGTGGATGTCATGGCCCCCAGGCCCGGTGAGACGGTCTGCGACCCGGCCTGTGGCACCGGCGGCTTTCTGCTGGCGGCCCACGATTATGTGGTGAAGCACAATCCGCACATGACCAAGGAGGAGCGCCGCAAGCTCCGGGAGGAGACCTTCAAGGGCTGGGAGCTGGTGCAGGCCACCGCCCGGCTGTGTGCCATGAACATGCTCTTGCATGGCATCGGCAGCCAGGACTTCGAGCCCATCGTGGTCGCCGACTCGCTGGCCGCCGACCCCGGCGACCGCTTCGACCTGGTGCTCACCAATCCGCCCTTCGGCAAGAAGAGCAGCACCACCATCGTGGGAGAGGAGGGAAAGGTCAGCAGGGAGCGCGACACCGTCGAGCGCGGCGATTTCTGGGCCACCACCGCGAACAAGCAGCTCAACTTCGTCCAGCACGTGAAGACCCTGCTGAAGCAGAATGGCCGCGCCGCCGTGGTGGTGCCCGACAACGTGCTTTTCGAGGGCGGCGCCGGCGAGACCATCCGCCGCAAGCTGCTGCACGACTGCGACGTCCACACCCTGCTGCGCCTGCCCACGGGGCTCTTCTACGCCCAGGGCGTGAAGGCGAACGTGCTCTTTTTCGAGAAGAAGCCCGCCAGCGAGACCCCGTGGACCAAGAAGCTGTGGATCTACGACCTGCGCACCAACATGCACTTCACCCTCAAGACCGACCCCCTCCAGCGTGAGGACCTGGATGATTTTGTGGCGTGTTATTTCGGCTTGAACGGGGCAGGGACGGAGGTCGCTGCCGGCCGGCGCAGCCGCTCCCCCACCTGGAGGCCCGAGCGGCCCGATGGCCGCTGGCGCGCCTTCGACTACGAAGAACTGCTCAGCCGTGACAAGGCGAGCCTGGACATCTTCTGGCTCAAGGACGAATCCCTGGAGGATGCGGAGAATCTGCCCGCCCCGGAGCTGATCCTGCAGGAGATCATGGAAGACCTGGAAGGGGCCTTGGCGCAACTGCGGGAGATGGCGGGGGATCTGGGGAGCGAGGCGTAGGCCCGACGAGGACACGATCGGGTTTCGGCCCAAGCTGGCGCAACACGTCTTGCAGTTTTATGGACAGCCCGTTAGCGTGTAAGCAGAGTTTAAAACACACAAAAATCAGGGAGAGTCCATGCCAAGGGGTCGGTTGCGCCGGGAAGGGGGAATGATCGGGCTGCTCTATGCCAGTCTGGGGGCCATCATCGGGTCGGGATGGCTCTTCGGGCCTTTGCATGCGGCGCAGCAGGCGGGGCCCTTGAGCCTGGGGTCCTGGGCGGTGGGGGCGGGGGCCATCCTGTTGCT
>NZ_RIZI01000055.1 GCF_003721225.1 Acidithiobacillus sulfuriphilus
AGACGGCGGCCAGGGATTCCACATTGCCGATGCCGGAGCCGTGGTAGTTCCAGGCGGTACAGGAGGTCTGGTCGGTCTCGTCGAGGTAGTCGATGCCCAGCTTGTTCATGAACCACATGAGGCTGGTGGGATAGCCGGGAATGTTGCCGCACTGTCCGCAGCTCTTGTGGTGCCAGAGGTTGTTGGTGGGGATCTTTTTGTCCCAACCATAGAGGGTCTGCACCGTTTCCGCATGATGTTCGGGATTGATGCGGTGGACGATGATCTCGCCTTCCTTCTCCAGCTCCCACATGTGGTCGCGGATGTCGTCCATGCGTTCGCCCAGATCGACGCTGCGGCGATCCACATGGCTGCGCACCCAGGCCGTCGCGGCTTCGGCCTCCTGGGCGGAGAGATTGGTATCCTGGAAAAATGCGCCGTGTCCGGCCACGCCTTGCTGTGTGTTCTCGCTCATGGATAGCTCCTTGGCTGCGTCATGGGAAATCCTGCATTGTTGACTAGTATGCTCCGGAATTATTTCCTTGCCAATTCATTACACTGATCCGCCATGGACGAGTGATAAAATCCCTCAGGGGAAGGCTGGGCGTCTCCGCTCATTGACGACGGGAAAGCGCCCGATGACAATGCCCGGACCTGGCCCACTCATTGGTTGGATCTTTATGCCGGAGCATGCCCATCTGCCGTCCTCTGACCCGGAGCAACAGGACTCGTCCCTCGCCGGGATCGAGGCCCGCTGTGTGGCCCTGTATCAACTCCCCTCGCTGCAGGGCAAAGGCTGGCTGCCCAATCTGTTCTGGCGGCGGGCGGCGGATGGTGATCTTTTCGGGTCCTTGCGGGTGGACCCCTGGGAGCTGGAAGTCCTTTTCGCCGCCGTTGCCGGGGTGCCCTCCCTGGCTGGCCCCCTTCTGGAGGCGCAGCGGCCCGGTCGGGCGGCTTTCATCGCCCGCTCCATCGCCCATGGCGAATTGCCTTACCTCAGCTATGCTGACGGCGGCACCCCATGACGGCGCCCTGCATCGCGATCCTCTCGCGGCGTCCGGAACTGTATTCCACGCGCCGCCTCGTGGCAGCGGCAGAGCATCTCGGGACCGTGCCGCTGGTTCTGGACCCCGGGGCCTGCCTACTGGCGCTGGATAGCGCCGGTTCCGTCCTTTACCATGGCAATGAGCGGGTGCCGTCCTGCGTGGCAGCCATTCCCCGGATCGGCAGCCCCATCACCCGCCTGGGGGGGCGTTTGCTCCGCCATTTCGCCAGTCAGGGCAGTTATTGCCTCAATGGGGCTGCGGCCCTGGAACTGGCGCGGGACAAGTTTGCGGCCTTGCAGGCCCTGGTGCAGGCCGGCGTGCCGGTACCCAGGACGGTTTATTTCAGCAATCCGCAGCAACGGGAGATGGCCATGGCGCAGGTGGGCTGGCCCCTGGTGAGCAAGCTGCTGGAGGGCTCCCAGGGAGTGGGGGTTATGCTTGCGGAGAGCGCGGCCTCGGCACGGGGACTCCTGGATACCTTGCTCCACCTCCAGCAGGAGGCCGTGGTGCAACGCTATCTCGCGGGCAGGGAAGATCTTCGGGTCATTGTCCTCGCCGGGCAAATCCTGGCGAGCATGCGCCGCCGCGCACCCCTGGATGACTTCCGCAGCAATCTGCACCGCGGTGGTGAAGCGACGCTGGTGGGGGATCTGCCGGCCCCTTGGGCGGCCATCGCCCTGCGCGCCACCGCCGCTCTGGGTCTGGATTTTGCCGGCGTGGATCTCATGGCCGATGGTGATGGTCAGGCCCTGGTATTGGAAGTGAATCCGGTGCCCAGCCTGGAGGGCATCGAGCGGGTAAGCGGGGTGGATGTTGCCGACGCCATCATGCGCCGGGTTCTGGCGGCGGCGCTGCGGATCCCCCATCCATCCGGGCGACGGCCTGGCTGATCCAGGTATGGGCCTTGGCGGTGAGGACGCCGGCTTTGTCGTCTCCGGGCATGATGGGCGGGGCGATCCGTATCTCCACGAAGCCCGGGCGCTTGCGCCAGTCGTCCCGCGGCCAGAAACAGCCGGCATTGAGGGCCACCGGCAAAAGCGGTACCCGGGCACGAACCGCCAGTCCCGCAGCGGTACTACTGAATTCACCGACCGCGCCGCAGGGGTGGCGGGTGCCCTCGGGAAAGATCAGGACATGGAAACCGGCGGCCAGGCGTTCCTTTCCTTCTTCCAAGACCTGCACCATGGCGCGTTTGCCCTGGCGCCGATCAATGCCGATGGGCCAGGAAAGGCGTAGGGCCCAGCCAAAGACCGGGATCTGAAAGAGCTCCTTCTTGAGGACATAGGAAATGCGCCGGAAAATGACCCAGAGCAGGAGGGTTTCCAGGGCGGATTGATGGTTGGCGACGATGACACAGGGGCGTTTGGGGATGTTTTCCTGGCCCGTGACCCGAAAACGGACACCACAGGCCCAACCCAGCCAGTACACACTGACGCGGCCCCAGAAGCCGCAGGCCCAGGAGCGCGGCCTGCGGGGGAGCAGGACGAAGAGCAGTACGACGGACCCCCAGAGGAAGGTCCATAGCGCGAAGCCTAGGTAAAACAGGGCACTACGCAGGGTGATGATCACGATGCCTCGATGATGGCCTGGACGGCGCAGGCGAGGTCGCGATGCACGGGGATGCCCATGGCTTCCGCCTGCAGGCGGGCTGCCGGACCCTTGCCGGTGAGAACGAGCATGGGCATGGCTCCGGCCGCCTGCGCCGCTTGCAGATCACGCAGGCTGTCGCCAATGGCAGGTACGTCATCCAGGGGGATCTGGAAGCGCTCCTTGATTTCCTGCAGGAGGCCGGGTTGGGGCTTACGGCAGTGGCACTGGGCCTCGGGGGAGTGGGAGCAGAAAAAAATGGCGTCCACGCGCCCGCCCACTGCCGCCAGTTCCCGGCGCATGCGGGTGTGGATGGCGGTGAGGGTACGCAGATCAAAGAGGCCGCGACCCACGCCGGACTGATTGGTCGCGATGGCCACCAGAAATCCGGCCCGATTGAGGCGGGCGATGGCCTCCAGGCTACCCGGAATGGGCCGCCACTCGGCGGGGGACTTGATATAGGCGTCGCTATCTTCGTTGATGACCCCGTCGCGATCAAGAATGACCAGGTTGCCCATCACTGTCCCTGCAGGAGCGAAAAATCGGCAATGGATAAAAAGGCCGCCTGCAGTTCCCCCAGTAATGCCAGCCGATTGCGGCGCAGCGCGAGATCCTCGTCCATGACCAAGACGCTCGCAAAGAAACGATCCACCGCGGGGCGCAGGCCCGCCAGCAGGTCGAGGGCGGGGGCGTAGCGCCGCTCGGCCAGGAATCCCGCAACGGCGGGGGC
>NZ_RIZI01000056.1 GCF_003721225.1 Acidithiobacillus sulfuriphilus
ACATGATCCAGCCACTGGCTGCTCAAGCGTTCCAGGAGGCGGTTTTGGGTTTGGCGGGCGGTCAGGTTGTCCAGGTCCACCCAGGCCAGGGGCTGATCCTGCTCGGCGCAGGAGAATACCGCCCGGGTGCGCTGGCCCGTTTCCGGATCGATCTGCCACTGCAGGCACTGGGCGCACACCCCCTTGAGCATGCACTGCATGGGGCTGCCCACCGTCGCCGTCGCCTGCAGATCGGCGCGGAAATAGGGCTGCAGTTCCCCCTTTAGGGCTTGCTGAAAGCCCTTGAGCAGGCCGGTGGAACCCATGACCATGAGGCGGTCCACCGTCGGCAGCGCGATCCCTTCCCCGCCTTCCGGGCCGATCTCTCCGGCCCCGTAGGCGCGCAGGAGTTCCACCATGTCCGCCGCCGCCACCGCGCAATCCTGGGGCCGCCGTGCGCTGATGCACGGTCCCGTCGCCGTACACCAGAGGATCTGATCCGCCGCCGCTTCCAGTTCGTCCTGGTGATCCAGCTCGCTGGCCCGTCCCAGCGCCGCCACGTAGAGGACCCGGTTGCCGGCGGCACGCAGGGCGGGGCCGATATCCAGCATCACGGCGGCCCCCCAGCGCCCGGCCACCACCAGGATGGTCTGCCCCCGGGGGATATGGGTGGGCGCTCCGGTGGGGCCCATGAGGACCAGCTGGTCCCCGGGCTGCAGGCGGCCCACCAGACGCGGCCCGGTCCCCCATTGCAGGACCAGGAGGCGGATGGCATCCCCTTCCACCCCCGCGCCGCTCACCGTGAGCACCGGGATCTGCAGGCGCGTTCCCGATTGCATGGGGCTGGTGGCCTCGAAGGTCTGCAGCCGAAAGAACTGTCCCGGCCGGAAATTCCGCGCGGCCAACGGCGCGCGCACCCAAAGCTCGGCCACCGCCGGATTCGTCCGGTCGATGCGCAATACCCGCGCCGTAAGGGCATCGGCCATCCGGGTGCGGAACGCGGCCAGGTCATCGGCCAGCGCCGGCATGGCCCCGAGCACGGCCATGACCTGCGGGTAGGTGGCCTTGGCCGAAGCAATGGCCTTCACGACGCTGCCATGGAAGACCGGATGGGTATCGCCAAGGAAGCTGATGCGCTGCCGGTCATGGGCATAGGACGTGAAGGGACCCGCTTCCGGCGCCTTGCAGTGGGCGGCCACCTGCACGGCCTGCAAGGCCTCTCCGTGGGCGATGTGGGTCTGGAAATGGTCGCCGTCGAGGACGAAGGTGCCGGGGTATTCCCGCTCGTAAATGGTATTGGGCACGGTCCCGGCGGCGATGAAGACCGCCCGCGCCGGCAGTTCCACTTCCGCGCTGCTGTTCAGCCATTGACCCTCCACCTCGGTCATGCGCCGAAAGACCATGCGCTCGATATGCCCATAGACGTCCAGTTCGGCGCGCAGGGGATCCAGGCCTTCGGCGTAGAGGAGCCCTTCCTGCATGGCCTTGATGAGTTCTTCGTGATTGCGGGTATAGGCGGGCGACTGGCTCATCCCCTTGCGATAGGCCAGGGTGACCCCGCCCCAGGCCTGCAGCAGCGGCACGAAATTGGGCAACTCTCCGGCCGCCGCGGCGCGCTGCCGCTCCGCGCGGACGGCCCGGCCATGAACCAGGAACTCTTCCAGGATCTGGCCGTCCTCCTGGGAGAGCCCGGCGTGCAGTTTCTCCTCGCCCACGGTCGGCAACATGGCCTCGTAACGTTCGAGGACCTTCTCCACCTGCTTGATGTAATAGGCCTGGACCTCCGTGGCCGTATCCACCGCCGTCAGCCCGCCGCCGATGACCACCGCCGGCAGGCGCACCTGCAGATTGGCCAGGCTGCTCTTCTTGCCCGCCCCGGTGAGCTGCAGGGCCATGAGGAAGTCGCTGGCCTGGCGCATGCCCCGCGCCAGGCTCTCGCCCATGGGCACGATGCGCGGCAAGCCCGCGCCGGTGGCGATGCAGACATGGTCAAAGCCCAAGGCCCAGGCATCGTCCAGGGTGATGGTGCCGCCCAGGCGCACGCCGCCGAAGAGCTGAAAGCGGGCGCGCCGCGCCAGGCTGAGATAAATGAGTTTGAGGAAATTCTTGTCCCAGCGCACGGTGATGCCATACTCCGCCACGCCGCCGAAGCCCAGCAGGAGCCGTTCGTCCAGGTCTTCCTGCAACTCGCTCCAATCGCGCACCGGGGCATCGAGCCACTGGGCCGGCAGCGGCTCGATCTTGAGCCCGTCGATGCCCACCACGGCACAACCCTCCTGGGTGAGGTGATGGGCCATGGTGAAGCCCGCCGGCCCCATGCCGGCCACCAGGACCTTGCGGCCGCTGTAGGGCTTGGGCAGATATTGGCGATCCCGCAGGGGGTTCCAGCGGGTGAGGAGATCGTAAATCTCCACGCCCCAGGGCAGGCCCAGCACGTCGGTGAGGACCCGGGTCTCGATCTCGGGGATATTCACCGGATCCTGTTTTTGATAGATGCAGGCCTTCATGCAGTCATTGCAGATGCGGTGACCCGTGGCGGGAACCATGGGATTGTCCACCATTACCATGGCCAGGGCGGCCACGCCGAAGCCGTCGCGCTTGAGCAGGTGCATTTCGGAAATCTTTTCCTCCAACGGACAGCCCGTCAGGGTGACCCCCAGGGGATCGATCTTCAGCCCCAGTTCCGGCATCCCCTTTTTCTCCGGAAAGCCCTTGGAACAGAAATCGCCGTCATGGTCATGACAATAGAGGCAATAATGCACCTCGCTCTGCACCCCACGGGCGCCCATGCGCGTATCGGTGAGGTGAAAACCGTCGCGCCGGCGCAACCGCGCGGGCGGAGCCGTCTGCACTTCCAGACAGGCTCCCCGCGGCAGGCGCTCCAAGGGTACCAAGTCCGTAGGATCCACCCGTTGCGGCAGGCGGAAACTGGGCCAGGCCGCCACTGCCCGGGCCGCTTGCGGATCGCTCAGGGCCAGGGCGCACCACTGGGTCAGACCCTCCATTTCCGCCGCAAAGGCCGCCTCGTCCGCCAGCCAGATCTCCCCCAGGCGGGCAATGGCCCATTCCCGGTCCGCACCCGAAAATCCGTGGCGCCGGATCTCCTCGTCCAGCCACTGCTGCAGGTCCGCAAAGGATCGGGGAAACGCGCCCCGGTAGCGGCGCGCCCGGCGCTGCACGAAGTGCTTCTGGAAGGCCATGACCCCATCATGGCTGCGGGTTTGCCCCTGCAGCGCCCCCGCCTCCGCCTCGATGCGGAACAGCCGGGCCACAAAGGCCTCCAGATGCCGGGCCACCCCCAGCAGCAGGGCGCTGCGGGACTGACCATCGAGGACCTCGGTCCCGAGCCGATACGCCAGCAATCCATCACCCAAGCCCGCATCC
>NZ_RIZI01000057.1 GCF_003721225.1 Acidithiobacillus sulfuriphilus
CAAGGAGCTGGACGCCTGGGGAGCGGCGGTGGACAGCGGCCACCTGCCGGTGGAGCGCGGCCTGCGCCTGAGCGACGAAGACCTCCTGCGCCGCCATATCATCACCCGCCTCATCTGCGACTTCGCCCTGGACTTCGACCGCATCGCCGCGCAGTTCGGCATCGACTTTCCGCAGCACTTCGCCGCGATCCTGCCCCGCCTCCAGCAGATGGCCGGCGACGGCCTGCTGCGGATGGATGCCGGAGGCCTCACCGTCACCCCCCAGGGCCGCCTCCTCATCCGCCATGTCTGCATGGCCTTCGATGCCTATCTGGATGCCAAGCCCGTACAGTATTCGCGGGTGATCTGAGGGGCAACCTTTTCCTTGACTTTCCAGGCCCTTCTTCTTATCTTCTCTGGCCTTAAACGAGCATTCCGTAGGAAGTGATCCCATGAAGCGTACCTTTCAACCCAGCATCATCCACCGCAAGCGGACCCATGGTTTTCGTGCCCGCATGGCCACCCGCTCCGGCCGCCTTGTCTTGAAGCGCCGTCGCGCCAAGGGCCGTCATCGCCTGTCCGCCTAAGGACATGCCACTGGCGGCGACCCGCTCCTTCCGCTTTACGCGAACAGAGCGCCTGCGCAGCAAGACCGACATCCAGCGCGCCCTGCGCCAGGGGAAGAAGCGGGTCTTTCCGGAGCTGGTCATTTACACGCTCCCCAATTCCCTGGACAAGCCGCGTCTGGGGCTGGCCGTAAGCCGCAAGGTCGGCGGTGCCGTCCAGCGCAATCTGGTCAAACGCCGTCTGCGTGAGGCCTTCCGCTTGCGCACCCGGCCGTGGCCCGCTTGGGACGTCATGGTAGTGGCCCGCAACAGCAGCAAGGACCTGTCCCTGGATGCCATGCGGGAGCGGCTGGATCGTGTCCTGGGTCACGGGGGAGCAGCAACGTGCGCCACCTCCTGATCCTTTTCGTCCGTGCCTACCAATACTTGCTCAGCCCTTTTCTCGGACATAGTTGCCGCTATTACCCGACTTGTTCAGAATACGCCTGCCAGGCCCTGGCGCGCCATGGCATGGTCAAGGGGTCCTGGCTCGCCATCAAACGTATCGGCCGCTGCCATCCCTGGCATTCGGGCGGTGTAGATCCGGTTCCTTAAAATACCACTGGGGCTCCATGGACACGCAGAAGACCATCCTCGCCGTCGCACTGTCGGTTATCGTCCTCCTGCTCTTTCAAGCCTGGATGGAACGCGAATCTCCCCATTCCAGCACCGGGACCGTTGCGACCGCCCAAAGCCCGCGCAGCCCCGCCGCGGCCGCGCCCATTGCCGTAACGCCGCCGGCCAGCGCGGCCGTGGCCCCAGCCGGCCTGAGCATGGAAGGACCGAGCATCCCCTTCCAAACCCGGGTATTTACGGGCCGGATCGCCCTGCAGGGCGGTGGGATTCAATCCCTGGGCCTACGCGATTACCCCGTCTCCGTGGACAACCCCGCCCCCTATCCGCTCCTCGATACCCAAGCCCAGCGCCTGACCGTACAGCAGAGCGGCTTTGTGGCAAGCAACGGTGAAGTGCTGGAGCCGCAATACAGCGCTCCTCAACAGCAAGGCCCCCTGGGCCGGGAGCCCATCACGCTGAACGGCCGGGTAGGGCCCCTCAAGGTGGAAAAAACCCTCCTCTTCCAGCCCGACAGCTATGTGGTGGAGGAACGGATTCAGGTCACCAATACCGGCACCACGCCCTGGAGCGGCAGTTACTTCGATCAGATCCTGCGCAATGGCCGTGAGGAAAGCCACTGGTTCATGTCCATCTTTACCGGTGCCGTCCTCCAGCACGACGGTAGCTTCAGCAAGGAGAGCTTCAGCGATCTGCGCAGCCATCCCGTCGTCCGCCAGGGGCCGGGCTGGGCTGGCATGATGGATCATTACTTTCTGACCGCCGTCCTGCCACCCAAGGACAGTCAGAGTCAGGTCTACGCCCGTCCCGTTGGCGAAAATTACGCCGCCGGCGTCACTCTGGCCTTACCTACCCTGGCCCCCGGCCAGAGCACCACGATCCAGCAGGAATTTTTCTTCGGACCCAAGCTCCAGCAAACCCTCGCCGGTCTCGGCCGCGGCCTGGAGCAGACCGTGGACTACGGCTGGTTCGCCGTCATTGCCGAGCCCATGCACTCGCTCCTCAACTGGTTCCATGGCCTGACCGGCAACTGGGGCCTGGCCATCGTGCTGCTGGTGGTGGTCGTCAAGGCGCTCTTCTTCTACCCATCGGCCATCAGCTACCGCTCCATGGCCAACATGCGCAAGCTCCAGCCCAAACTGGAACAGATCCGCAAGGACTGTGGGGATGACCGGCAAAAAATGGGGCCGGCGATGATGGAGCTCTACCGCAGCGAGAAGGTCAACCCCATGGCCGGCTGCCTGCCCATTTTCATCCAGATGCCGGTCTTCATCTCTCTGTACTGGGTATTGGTGGAGAGCGTTTCCCTGCGTCAGGCGCCCTTCTTCCTGTGGATCCATGACCTCGCCGCCCCCGACCCATACTACATCCTGCCGTTGCTCATGGGGGTGAGCATGTTCATCCAGCAGCGCCTCAACCCGGCGCCCTCGGACCCCATGCAGAAACGGATCATGTCGGCACTGCCGGTGGTTTTTGCCGTCTTTTTCTCCTTTTTCCCCGCCGGGCTCGTGCTCTACTGGCTGGTAAACAACCTCATCTCCATTGGCCAGCAATATTTCATCACCCGGCGCATCCTGGCCAGCGCTTAGGGGCGCCCGGCCCATGCTCAGCCCATGAGCCGCTACCGGCAGGGAGATAATATCGTCGCCATTGCCACCCCGCCCGGGGTGGGTGGTGTCGGCATCCTCCGCATCTCGGGTCCGGATGCCCTGGGCATCGCCCTGGAAATCACCCGGAGCCGGACGCTGCGGCCGCGTCATGCCCATTTTCGGCGTTTCCATGAAGCCGACGGAGCCGTCATCGACCACGGCATCTGCCTCTATTTTCCGGCACCGGCCAGCTATACCGGTGAGGATGTGGTGGAGTTGCAGGGCCATGGCAGCCCTGCCGCCCTGGCCGCCCTCATGGCCCGCGCCATTGCCTTGGGGGCGCGGGCCGCACGGGCCGGAGAGTTCAGCGAAAGGGCCTTTCTCAACGGCCGCCTGGACCTCGCCCAGGCGGAAGCCGTGACCGACCTCATCCATGCCCGCAGCGCTGCCCAGGCGCGGGCCGCCGCAGCCAGCCTGGAGGGGGTTTTTTCCACCGCCGTGACTGGAATTCACGACGCCCTCCTGACCCTGCGCGCCTGGATCGAGGCGGGACTGGATTTTTCCGAGGAAGAGCTCGGGGCCGAATACGAAGAGACCATCGCCCGGCAGCTCGGCGCCCTGGCTGCCGCTCTGGACGATCTTC
>NZ_RIZI01000058.1 GCF_003721225.1 Acidithiobacillus sulfuriphilus
AGAAGTTGGCCCCCAGAGACATCACATTGTAGGCACCCGCCTGCAGATAGAACTGCACCAGGCCGGAGTTCTTCTGGATGATCACCTGGCCGTTGCTGATGTCGGCGGAGGTGTATTTGTTGCCCGGATTGCCTGTTCCGGCAAACTTGTTATCCTGATAAACGCCATAGCCGCTCAACACGCCTTGGACATCGAGCTTGCCCAAAGGCCCGGCGTCAAAGCTCAGGGGGGCTGGCAAAGCGAAGGGGGCGGCGTGGGCGATGCCGACGGCGAAGGGCAATGCGCCGAAAATGGCGAGAGAAATGATCCGGGACGCACGTCGCGGAGTATTACGAAAAGATGATTTCATTGGATGAGTCTCCCTGTTAAATGCAAAGACGTATGAGCAAGATCGATGCCAATAAAAAAATGGAAAGAAAATCGTGGTTTATTGACAACAGGGTTGATTCTATAAAATTAATTGCATTGAATATGCACTTTTATGGTGCATATTGCACCAAAATAGGGCGTAAAGAAGAAAATTATACCCGTAGGAGCGCCCATGGCCGCGATTCCAATGATTGGACCCCTGGTGTGAATCGCGGCCATGGGCGCTCCTACGCAGACGCAGATGGGTCTGGATTTGGTCCGTGATCGTTGTTTCCCGTTCAACCGAGGGTCGGCAGGGTATTTTTCGGAGGATCCTGAATCCAGGATAAAAAAGGGTGGCCTGGGCCACCCTGGAAGCTACATAGAGGAGGGTAATCATGAGCATTACCAGTCCAATTGAAGCAGTTTCCGTGCCAGATCAACTTGCAACGGAAGCCGGGAAGGACGGCTATTCGACCAGCACGTCCAGGGTGTCGCCTTGCAGATGAACTGCATAGCCCCACAGGGAGCGCAGATGTTCCAGGGTGCTCTCGGCTTCCGCCCGGTGCAGGGGGTTGTCATCCATTTGCTGGAGGATCATGCGCCGATCCCCCCAGCGGTCCACCTCGACGATCTGGATGTCCGGCGGCCGGCTGCTCGCCGCGATTTGCCGGGCCAGGACGGCGCGGACCTCCCGATAACCGGCATCGTCATGGATGGCGGAGACTTCGTAGTGTTCGGCAGCGGGGTCGTTGCGCAGGGCGAAGAGGTGAAGATCGCGCATGACCTTGGGGGAGAGGTATTGCAGGACAAAACTCTCGTCGCGAAATTCGCGCATGGCGAAGTGGATCTGTCCGATCCAGTCGGGATCCCCGGCAAAGGCAAACCAGCGCCGGTCTTCCTCGCTGGGATGGAGGCAGATGCGCTGGATATCGCGGAAGATGGCAAAACCCAGGGCATAGGGGTTCATTCCGGAATAACGCGGGTCATCGAAATCCGGCTGGAAGATGACGGCCGTATGGCTGGCGTAGAACTCCAGGAGGGCGCCGTCCGTAATCAGCCCCTCGCTGTGGAGGCAGTGCATGATGTGGTAATGCACAAAGCAGGCAAAACCTTCGTTCATGATCTTGGTCTGGCCCTGGGGGTAGAGGTATTGGGTGATCTTGCGCACGATGCGCAGGATTTCGCGTTTCCAGGTCTCCAGATGGGGGGCGTTCTTCTCGATGAAATAGAGGAGATTGTCCTGGGGCTCACTGAGAAAGCCGCCTTTTGCCGGCGGGTTGGCGTGGGCCTCGTGGGGAATGGTGCGCCAGATCTCCAGCAATTGCTGCTCCAGATAATGCTCCCGCTCCCGGCGGCGGCGTTCTTCTTCGCCAGCGGATAAGCGTTTGGGACGCCGCGCGCGGTCGATGCCGTTGCGGCTGATGGCATGGGCGGCGTCGAGCACCTCGGCGACGCCGTCGATGCCGTAGCGGGTCTCACATTCGGCGATGTAACGCTGGGCGAATTGCAGGTAATCGAGGATCCCTTCCGCATCGGTCCATTGCCGGAAAAATCGGTTGTTCTTGAAAAAGGCGTTATGCCCGAAGGCGGCGTGGGCGATGACCAGGGTCTGCATGGTCATGGTGTTTTCTTCCATGAGATAGCTGATGCAGGGATTGCTGTTGATGACCAGCTCATAGGCCAGACCCATTTCGCCGCGCCGGTATTGTCCCGATTCAATGGCCCGCTGCTTGCCGAAGGACCAGTGGGCGTAATAGACCGGCAGGCCGATGGACGCATAGGCATCCAGCATCTGTTCGGCGCTGATGACCTCGATGCGGTTGGGATAGGTGTCGAGGCGCAACGCTTCCGCAGCGATGCGTTCGATGGCCTCGGTGGTGGATTCGATGCGGGCAAAGGTCCATTCGTTGTCCGTAAACAGGGGCTTAGGCATGGGCTGCCTCCTCGGCGCCGAAGAGGGCGCGGAAAAGCGGATAGATGTCTTCGCGTTCCATGGCCCGGGCGGTGATCAGCTCGGGAAAGACCTCGGCCAGATCGTTGTAGAGTTGCAGGAGCTCGCTTTCGCTGTCGCGATGGACTTCCAGATAGAAGAGATTGCGCAGTTGCGGCAGGAGATGCAGGAGGACTTCGTGGACGATGCGGGTATCGCCCGTGTAATTGTCGCCGTCGGAGGCCTGGGCCAAGTAGACGTTCCAGGCATCGGCCGGAAAGCGTTGGGTGACGATCTCCTGGGCCAGACTCAGGGCGGGCGAGACGAGGGTGCCGCCGCCTTCGCGGGCGCCGAAGAATTCGGCCTCGCTGGCCTCGGTGGCCACGGTGTGATGCTTGATGAAGACCATTTCCACCGCACGGTAATGGCGCTTGAGAAAGAGGTAGAGGAGCAGAAAAAAACGCTTGGCGAGATCCTTTTCCTCTTCGCCCATGCTGCCCGAGACGTCCATCACGCAGATCATCACCGCATGGGTGATGGGACGGGGCTGTTGATCGCTGTGGGCGAAACGCAGATCGCTTTCGTCGATGAAGGGGATGGACTTGATCTTGCGTTCGAGGACGGTAATCTCGGCATCGAGCTCGGTGAGCCGGCTGCGTTCCACCAGGACATCCTGACCGGCATCGATGCGCCTGCGGATTTCCTCCAGCAGGGCCTCGCGTGCGTCGGTCAGTTCCTTGAGCTCGCGTTTTTTACCGGCACGCAAGGCCAGGCGGCGGGCGCGGGCGGTGCGCATGGTGCGCCCCACATGCATGCGGGAAGGCGAGCCATCCTTGACGAACCCCGCCCGTTGCCACTGGGAGGATTCCATCTCCCCCTGGGCCAGATCGCGGAGATGGGGGAGCGCCAAGCCTTCAAAGAGGAGATCGAGGAACTCGTCGGCGGAAAGGACGATGTCCAGTTCATCATCGCCCAGCCCCTCCGGCGACCCCTCCCGCCCGCGGCCGCCGCCATCGCCGCCCTGCGGCTTGCGGATCTGGTCGCCCACCCCGAATTCCTTGTTGCCGGGCAAGGCCCGCTCCCAGCCCCCCGCTGACCAGTCGCGGCGGAAGCTGGGCTCCGCGAGATCCTTGCCGGGGATGCGCACGGGCTTTTCCCCGCTGGCCAGATCCGGGATGGACCCCGACTGCGCCACTTTTTCCACCGCCGCCTTGAGGCGCGCCCGCACCCGCCGATTGAGGCGGTC
>NZ_RIZI01000059.1 GCF_003721225.1 Acidithiobacillus sulfuriphilus
GGTTCTACCTGGCCGCGGCGGGTTTTCTCCATGAGGCGGCCGAAGAGCTGGCCGGCCTCTCCGCCGACCTGCTCGCCCTGCAAACCCGCCATAGCCGCCTCCTCAAAAACAATCTTCGGGTGAGCACGGAAGCCTGGGCGCTGGTGGACCCGGCGGGCCGATCGGAACTCGGTTTTTGGCCGCTTTTTATCGGCAAGCAACGCTTTATGCTTATCATCAGCGGCACTCCTCGCCTCCAAAACCAGGCTTTTGTGACCCTGGTCCAGGTTTTGGACCAACGTTATCGCTGAATGTGCAAGGCTCGCCCCCTCGTAACGCCCCTATTTTCAATGTATCAGGAGAAACACCATGCGCGAAGAAATGCTTAAATCCATCCTCAGCGATCTCAATGGCTCATCGGCCGACATCGAGGCCTCGGCGGTCATCTCCACGGACGGTCTGACCATTGCCTCCATGCTTGCCGCCAATATGGACGAAGATCGGGTGGGTGCCATGGCGGCAGCCATGCTCTCCCTGGGTGACCGCACCTCCGCCGAATTGTCCCGCGGCGAACTCGAACAGGTCATGATCAAGGGCGACAATGGCTATGTGCTGCTCATCCATGCCGGCCGGGATGCGGTATTGACCGTCATTGCCCGCAAGGAGGCCAAGCTGGGGCTGGTATTCCTCGACGCCAAGCGCGCGGCCAGCGGTATTGCCGAGATGCTGTGAAACGGGGCCGCTGAAAGGGGCCCATCGCCCTTCCCAAAGCCGGCGGCCATGGGTGATAATGCGCCATTTCTCCCAGAGACTGCCATGACTTTCCAGGAACTCATCCAGAGGCTGCAAGGCTACTGGGCTGATCAAGGTTGCGTATTGTTACAGCCCATGGACATGCCGGTGGGCGCAGGCACATTCCATCCTGCCACTTTTCTGCGCGCCCTCGGTCCGGAACCCTGGCGCGCCGCCTATGTGCAGCCCTCGCGGCGCCCTACCGATGGCCGCTACGGCGACAATCCCAACCGCCTCCAGCATTACTATCAGTTTCAGGTGGTCCTGAAACCCAACCCCGGTGATCTGCAGGAACTCTACCTCGGCTCTCTGGCGACCTTGGGGATTGACCATCAGGTTCATGATATCCGTTTCGTCGAAGACGACTGGGAATCCCCCACCCTCGGTGCCTGGGGACTGGGTTGGGAGGTCTGGCTCAACGGCATGGAAGTCACCCAGTTCACCTATTTTCAACAGGTGGGAGGCCTGGACTGCCAGCCGGTCATGGGCGAAATCACCTATGGTCTGGAACGGCTGGCCATGTATCTGCAGGGCGTGGAAAGTGTCTACGACCTCGTCTGGACGCCCGGCGTGCGTTATGGCGATGTCTTTCACCAGAATGAGGTAGAGCAGTCCCGCTACAATTTTGAACTCGCCCCCGTCGCCGACCTCTTTTCGCGTTTTGACCGTGCCGAGCAGGATGGTCAGGCGCTGCTCGCGGCAGCCCTGCCCCTACCCGCCTATGAGCGGGTACTGGAATGCTCCCACGCCTTCAATCTCCTTGATGCGCGGCGGGCCATTGGTGTCAATGAACGCGCCCGCTTCATCGGCCGGGTGCGCACTCTGGCGCGGGGGGTTGCCGAATCCTACGCCGCCACCCGCGAGGCCATGGGCCACCCCCTGTTACGGAGCGAAGATGTCTGAGTATGACGATTTCTTATTGGAATTGGGCTGTGAAGAGCTTCCCGCCCGCGAACAACTCCCGCTGCAGGCGGCGGCCACGGAAATCCTTCCCCGGCTTCTGGAGGAAGCGGGTCTCGACCAGGGGAGTGTGCATGCCTTTGTGACCCCCCGCCGCCTGGCCCTCCGGGTGGAACGCCTCGGCCGGCATAGCCGGCCGCGGGAGGTCCTGCGCCGTGGGCCGGCTGTGGATCGCGCTTATGACGCCGACGGCACACCCAGCCGAGCGGCCGTCGGCTTCGCCCGATCCTGTGGCGTGGAGATGCAGAATCTCATCACCCTGGATACCGACAAGGGCGCTTTTCTGGCTTGGCGGCAGGTGGAGGCGCCGCAAAGCAGTAAAACGCTGTTGCCCGGCATCATCCATGAGTTCCTGCGCAGCCTTCCCCTGCGGAAACGCATGCGCTGGGGCCGCCGTGAGGAGAGTTTTTTGCGCCCGGTGCGCTGGCTGCTGCTGCGCCATGGGGACGAGGTCATTCCCTTCCAGGCCTTTGGCCTGGAGGCCCAGGGCGCGAGCCATGGCCATCGCGTCCACCATCCCGGGGCAGTGACCATCGCCCGGCCATCGAGCTATGCAGAGGATCTGGAGGCGGCCTTTGTCATGGCCGACTTTGCCGGACGGCGCGCCGCCATTGCCCAAAAGGCCGCCAGGCTGGCTGCGGATATGGAGGCGACGGCCATCCTCCCCTCCGGGCTATTGGAAGAGATCACCGGTCTCAACGAATGGCCGGTGATTCTCGCCGGGGCCTTTTCCGCAGACTACCTGGCCATCCCCGAAGAAGTGCTGATTACCGTGATGATGCAGCACCAGCGCTATATCCCCTTGCGCGGCCCAACGGGCCGGCTCATCCAGCACTACCTCTTCGCGGCCAATCTCCGCAGTCTCGATCCGGCCGTCGTCGTTCACGGTAACAACCGGGTCCTGCGGGCGCGACTGGCCGATGCGGAGTTCTTCTGGAGCCAGGATCGTCGGCAATCCCTGGCGGGCCGCCGCCCGGGCCTGGATGGCATCCTTTTTCAGGAGGGTCTGGGCAGCCTCCTCGCCAAGAGCGACCGCCTGGAGCAACTCGCCCCGCTCCTGGCGCGCCGCTTCGACGCCAATCCGCTGGCCCTCAGTCGAGCGGCCGCCCTATGCAAGTGCGACCTGCTCACTGGCCTGGTGGGGGAGTTTCCCGAGTTGCAAGGGATCATGGGCGGGCATTATGCCCGCCATGACGGCGAGTCGGATGCCGTCGCGGCGGCCATTGCCGGCCATTATGCGCCGACGGGCCGGGAAGACGGCATTCCTGCCGACGGCGGTGCCCAATGCTTGTCCGTAGCCGACAAGCTCGATACCCTGGTGGGGTTTTTTGCCATCGGCCAGATCCCCAATGGGGATCGCGACCCCTTTGCCCTGCGCCGTGCCGCCCTGGGCATCTTGCGCATTGCCCTGGAAGGGGAGATCGGGCTGGATCTGCCGGCGGCCATCGACGCCGCCATCGGCGCTTACGGGCATCTCTTCCGCGCCCAGGCCGAGGCCGTCCAAGGCGCGGTTTTCGCCTTTTTGCTGGAGCGCTTGCGGGTGCTCTTTCGCGAGGAAGGATTCGCTGCGGACTTGGTGGCGGCGGTCTTGGCGCGGCAGCCGGCAGACCCCCTCGATGCCCGCCATCGACTGGAAGTCCTGGTGGAATTTTATCGGGGGAGCGAAGCCGCGGCATTGGCCGCCATCAACAAGCGGGTGCACAACCTTTTGCGCAAGGAAGGGGTAAGCACCGCCATGAATGTCGAGCCGGCGCTCTTTCAAGATCCTGCCGAACATCTCCTGTGGGAGGAATGGCAGGCGATGGCCCCCGCCGTTGCGGGATTCCTGGCCGAGCGGCGCTACGCCCCCGCCCTCGACCTGCTGGCGGGCCTGCGCCCCGCGG
>NZ_RIZI01000006.1 GCF_003721225.1 Acidithiobacillus sulfuriphilus
CCCCTTTTTAACGGTAATCCCGGTTGGGTGCGGTCCAGTGCCTGTACCTGGCTTTTCTCATCCACGCAGAGCACCAGAGCGTGCTCCGGTGGGGACATATACAAACCCACGATATCTTCCAGCTTCTCGATAAACCGGGGATCGCGCGACACCTTGAAACCCCGCACCAGATGGGGCTTGAGGCCGTTCTTGCGCCAATGCCGCGAAACGCTGGCCGCACTGACACCCAGTTCTGCCGCCATGCTGCGCGTGCTCCAGTGGGTGACTGCCTCCGGCTTGCTTTGCGTGGTCAATTCCACCAGACGCGCGACATCGACCTTCACGGGGGGCGCGCCACGCGGTAGGTCACGTTCAATACCGGCCAACCGATGCTCCAGATAACGCTGGCGCCAACGCGCGACTTGCATGCGATCCACCCCTAAGCGATCCGCAATCTCTTTGTTTTGCAGACCATCTGCCGCCAGTAGCACCATCTGAGCACGCTGCGACAATCTGACGCTGCTTAATCGGGAAGCCACTATCCTGGCCAGTTCAGACTGCTCTTCGCTGGTTAAAGTCACTTTGGGTGCCACTCGCAATGTTCGACTCCATCGGATTCTTCAGAATGAAGCCTATTTTACCATGCCAACCATTAAACGGCATCAAGAATG
>NZ_RIZI01000060.1 GCF_003721225.1 Acidithiobacillus sulfuriphilus
GCACGTCGATACTCCGATCGAAGCGGCCATCCTCCTCGCCACCGAGCAATTGCAATAGAAGCTCCCGGCTCAGCACCCGCCGCGGGCGGCGGGCGAAGACCAGCAACAGATCCATCTCCGCCGGATTGAGCTCCACCGCCTCGCCATGGCGGTACAAACGGCGCTCCAGGAAATTCAGGCAGAAGGGGCCGAAGCAGAACTGGTCGCCGTTTTCATCCCTTCCGCCGCGGCGCAGGAGGACGCGCAGGCGCGCCACCAGCTCCCGGGCATTGAAGGGCTTGGCGAGATAGTCGTCGACCCCGCTTTCGAGGCCCATGATGCGCTCATCGTCCTCGCCCCGGGCCGAGAGCATGAGGATGGGCGGCCCGCCCCTTTCCCGCAGTTGCCGCGCCAGGGTGATGCCATCGGCCCCCGGCAACATCCAGTCGAGAATGATGACATCCACCGGTGCTTCCGCCAGGGCCGCCCACATTTGCTGCCCACCATGGGCCACCCGCACGCCAAAGCCCTGCCCCTCCAGATATTCCTGGAGCATCTGCGCCAGCCGCTGATCATCGTCCACTATCAAGACCACCGCCATGGAAACCTCCCGGAAACATTCCTGAAATTTTTATCTTCTAATCTTAGCAAGAAGATACAGAGACAGCCCGTTTTCCCCAAGGGCAGGAACATAAGATGAAGGAAAATAGCAGCTTGATGACGGCAGTGGCCACCTTTTTCACACCTGTAACGGCCACCTCCCGGCGGACTCCGGCAGGCACCATGATCACAATCTTCCGCCACGGATTTAGGTACCAGGGCGAAAAAACATGATTACTCCCCAGAATAGTTCAGGCCTGCTGCCCAGCTTGCCGAAAGAAACCTTCGACAAGTTGCTCATGGAGATCCAGGCATCCCTTCAGCAGGTGGAAGCCACCATAATGCAGCGTGAGGTTCCCTTCCTTGCCCTGCTTGCGGCTTATCCCGCTTCGCCAGGCCGTGTCTTGGAGATCGGAGCGTTCAAAGGAGCTTCCACCATTGTATTGAGCAGGGCAGCGCGGGCAGCGGGTGATGAGTGCATCTGGACAGTTGACCCATTCACCAGCCCCAGCGAGACCGACCCGGATTTGGCCGGAGGTTCCGGTTACCCCGAGTTTCTGAGCAATCTCGAAAAAACTGGGGAAGGGCCGTTCGTCCGGGTTTTCCAAGGGTTCTCCCGGGACTTGGCCAAACAGTGGAATCAGCCCATTCGCCTACTCTGGATTGACGGCGACCATACCTACCGCGGCGCCCAGCAAGACTTCGACTCGTTCTCACCATTCCTTTCCGACGGAGCCATCATCGCCTTTCACGATGTGCTCGCCACGCAGCCTGGTCCGTGCCGCGTGTTTGCCCACGAGGTGCTGCTTTCTCCAGAGTTCGGGCCATGCGGCCTCAGCGGTTCCATCGGCTGGGCGCAACATGTGAAGCGCCCAGAGGTCGCCGCCCGTTATTTCCCGCAGAAGCTCAAGCTATACTCCGCGCTTTGCCCTCATGCCGGGGCTTGTGCACTCGGGTTGCGGATGCCTCGGCTGGGGAAGTTGCGTTATAACTTTCTACGCAATGCCTACCGCCAGGCGCCCAGTTCGACAGAGTTTTTGAGCAGTTTGGCGCCGTGACTTTGCGGCATAACGAAAGCGGTCGAGCGAAGCGCTGCCTGGTTTTCCGCTTAACGCCGGGCGGAGGTTCGAGAGTGCCTCGTGCTCTCCACCGTCCCTGCCAGCAGCGGTCGCCCACCTCTGGCGATGGACATTGGCCGTGAGGTTAAGGGCTCCCATGACCTCCTGCCCAGCAAGGGAGCGGGTCCTCTCCGAGGACGCCAACGCCGTCGGCCCCAGCGCCCACCAGCATAACCAAGGCAACGGCCGACAACACCCAACTCCATTCATCCAGGAAATATTCCAGAAACAATTTACCGGTAATCTTTGTTCCATCGCGGTACAGCGATCCCAGATCTTCTGAAAATGAGCGGAGCGTCATGAAAGAGTAGGCGTCCCCTTCGGCAAGGGGGCGGTCAATAAGTCGGTTGTTCATATCGGTTTTTGCAGTGGTAGCGGTTGTAGTGGTTGTAGCGGTTGTTTTGCGGCTATTAGGCGAACTCCTGTGGTTCGCCTTTTTTTATGCCCGCTGGGCTCTATGCTAGAATAGCGCCATTCCACCATAGAGGACTCCCCATGGACGTCAAAGCCCAGCGCCTGATCTGGATCGACCTGGAAATGACTGGCCTGCAGCCGGAACAGGACGAGATTCTCGAAATAGCCACCCTGGTCACCGATAGTGACTTGCGCGTCCTCTGCGCAGGACCGGTCCTCGCCGTGCATCACGACGAGGCAGCCCTGGTCCGCATGGACGACTGGAACCGGCGCACCCACGGCGCCTCGGGCCTCATCAACCGTGTCCGGGAAAGCCGCCTGGATACCGCCGCCGTGGAAGCCCAGACCCTCGACTTTCTCAGTATCCATGTTACCGCCGGCACCTCCCCCATCTGCGGCAACAGCGTCTGTCAGGACCGCCGCTTCCTCGCCCGCCACATGCCGCGCCTGGAGCGTTTCTTCCACTACCGCATGATCGACGTCAGCACCCTCAAGGAACTGGCCCACCGCTGGTATCCCGAACTACCCAAATTCCCCAAGAGCGAACGTCACGAGGCCCTCTCGGACATTCGCGAATCCCTCGCCGAACTGGCCTACTATCGGACCCGGATATTCCGCAACGGCGGGGTGGAAATGGCTGGCAACGCCAGTGAGGTGGACGTCCCCTAATCCTTCACCGGCATGGGCAGGTTGTGGATGAGGTCCACCCGCACCCGGACTTCCAACTCTTCTGCCAAGACCCGGCAGCGCAAATAGTCACCGGTCGGCGTGGCTTCCAGCTCCAGGGGCAGGACCAGCTCCATGTAATGCATGGCAGTCCCCTCCTCCTCCCAGTGCAGGCGCATCTGCTCCGATGTTAAGATGGCGATCTCCAGACGCTCCGCAACTTGCGGCGACGTCGGCGGTGGCGACACGATGGGCTTCATGGGGGCTCCCAAAATGGATGTGGATCTCTTCTACGAACTGGCCGTACCCGAGCATTTGGGGCGCAGCGAGGCGCAAGTTTATCACGAAACCCTCGACGAACTGAGCCTTGCCGACGGCCTGGGCTTCCACGGGGCGTGGTTGGTAGAGCATCATTTCATGCGCCAATACTCCCATTCCAGCAGCCCCGAAACCTTTCTCGCCGCCGCCAGCCAGCGCACCCGGCGCCTGCGCCTTGGTCACGCCGTCGTCGTCATGCCCTACAACCATCCCGTGCGTATTGCCGAACGCAGCGCCGCCCTCGACATCCTCAGCAACGGCCGCCTCGACCTGGGCGTGGGGCGCGGCTTCTCGCCCAAGGAATACGCCCTCTTCGGTGCCCAGATGGCGGACAGCCGCGCCCACGTGCAGGAGGGCCTGGCCATCCTCCGTGCCGCACCGGGAGGCGCCTTCAGCCACCACGGCAAGATTTATCAGTTTGACGACATCGACATCCTGCCCAAACCCCTCCAGCGACCCCACCCGCCCCTGTGGACCGCCGCCGTGAGCCCGCCCACCTTCACCTGGGCCGCACAGGAAGGTATCGGCGTGCTGGCGGGCCCC
>NZ_RIZI01000061.1 GCF_003721225.1 Acidithiobacillus sulfuriphilus
CCCGCCCCGCCAATCGCATCCCCACCCGCTTTGAGCGGCGGGGAGAGCGACTGGGCCAGCGCAGCTTTGATCTGGTTTACCGACGGGGATAGCCCTGCCTCTTGCCATTGCGTAGGATAGTTACGGCGCTCGCCCCGGGCGGCCCGCCCAGCATCATGGGGCGCCCTTCGTTAACCTGTAGCCGGGAGGAACCATATGGCAAAGATCACCATCATCGGCGCCGGTTTCGGCGGTCTTACCGCCGTTCGTGCCCTGCGTCGGCGCTTGCCGGACGCCGAAATCACCCTGATCGCCCCCAAGGCCGAATTCGTTTACTACCCCAGCCTCATCTGGATCCCCGTCGGCCTGCGCCGGGGCGAGGACCTGCGCATCCCCCTGGAACGCTTTTTTGCGCGCCAGAAGGTTGAGTTTCACCAGGGCCGCGTCACCGGGCTCAAGGATGGCGGCCGTACCGTCGTCACCGATATGGGCGAAGTCGGCAATGACGCCCTCATCATTGCCAGTGGCGGGAGGGGCATCAAAAAGCTCCCGGGCATCGAGCACAGCATCGCCATCTGCGACGGCATAGAGGCGGCCGAAGCCATTCGCGACCGCCTGGCGCTCCTGGACAAGGGAACCATCGCCTTGGGCTTCGGCGGCAACCCCCTGGAGCCGCCGGCGGTACGGGGCGGCCCCATGTTCGAGCTCCTCTTCGGTCTGGACACCCATCTCAAGCGCCTGGGTAAGCGCCCGCAGATGGATCTGGTCTTCTTCAACCCCATGAAGGAACCCGGCAATCGCCTGGGGCCCAAGGCCGTGGCGGGCATCCTGGGGGAAATGGAAAAACGCGGCATCCGCGCCCATCTGGGCCACAAGATCACCGGCTTCGAGACCAAAAAGGTCCAGACCGAAGGCGGCGACATCGACGCCGACCTGATCCTGTTCATGCCCGGCATGACCGGCCCCGAGTGGCTGGCCAACAGCGGCCTGCCCCTGTCCCCCGGCGGCTTCATCCAGGCCGACCGCTACTGCCAGGTACAGGACCATCCGGGTATTTTCGTGGCCGGTGACAGCGGCAGCTACGCCGGCACCGCCGACTGGCTGCCCAAGCAAGGGCATGCCGCCGATCTGCAGGCCGAAACCGCAGTGGCGAGCCTCCTGGCCCAAATGCACGGCAAGGCCCCGGACCAGCCCTTCAAGGAAGAGTTGATTTGCATCGTCGACACCCTCGACAGCGGCATCATGGTCTACCGCGACAACAAACGCGCCAGCGTTCTCCCCAACCCCTTCTGGCATACCGCCAAACGGCTCTTTGAATGGCGGTATTTGCTGCATTACAAATAGGATGCCCAGGGGAAGGGGGACGGCATGGGAGCCGGAACAGGGAAAGCGCCTAGGGACTGCTCCACAGGCGCGCCTCCAGCCCGCTGTCCCGCGCCATGCGCCGCGCCAGGGCGCCCCGCAGGGCGGCCTCGGCACCCCAGAGCCGGACTCCCCGGCGGGCGCGGGTGACGGCGGTATAGAGGAGTTCCCGGCTGAGGACGGGGTTGTCGGCGTCGGGCAGGAGCAGCAGGATATCGTCAAACTCGCTGCCCTGGGATTGATGGACGGTCATCACCCAGGCGCTCTCGTGGGCGGGGAGGCGTTCGGGGGCAAAGGCGCGGAACCCTTCGCGGCCGGGGAAAAAGACCCGCAACTGTCCCGCGCCCGCCAGGGTGAGGCCAACGTCGCCGTTAAAAAGACCCAGGGCGCCGTCGTTCTGACGGATGATCACCGGCCGACCATGATAATGCCCCCCGCGCCGCGGAGCCCGGGCCAGCCGCGCGTCCAGAACGGCGTTGAGCACTTCGGCACCCCAGGGGCCCTGGCGCAGGGCGCTGAGCAGGCGAAAGCGTTCCCAGGCGGCATGGATGCGGGCGGGCTCGACCTCCCGCTGCAAGGCCCGGAAATACTCCTTCCAGCCCGCCCTGACCACCTCCACTAGCGCGCTGGCCAAGCCTTGTTCCGCCGGCAGGGGCTGCCAGATGGCCTCCGCCTCCAGGATGCCCAGGGCGGCTCCGGCATCGCCCTGCTGCAGGGCGCGGGCCAGCCGTCCGATGCTACCGCCGGCGGCAAAACGGTAGCTATGGCGAAGATGCACCATACAGTCGGCCAAGGGGCCCTCGCCCGCGCCGCCCACCGGCAACCCCGTCAGGGCACTGAGGCGCGCCGCAAAAGCGGGTCGGGGTCCTGCCGGCGCGGCGCAGATCTCCGCCAGCACAGCTCCTGCTTCCACCGAGGCCAACTGGTCCCGATCCCCCAGCAGGATCAACCGGGCATGGGCCGGCAGGGCCCGCAGCAGGGCCTCCATGAGGGCCAGCCCGACCATGGACGCCTCGTCCACCACCACGACATCCATGGGCAGGGGGTGATCGGCGTCGTGGGCGAAGCCCCGTTCGGGATGATAACCCAGGAGGCGGTGCAGGGTTTGCGCCTCATCGGGAATGGCCCCGGCCAGCAGCGGGGGCAAATCCAGGCGCTGCCGCCCTGCGCGCAAGGCGTCCGCCAAGCGGGTGGCAGCCTTGCCGGTGGGGGCCGTCAAGGCGATGCGGGGCGGCCGCAGCGGGTCCTGCTCCAGCAGCAGGGCGAGAACGCCCAAGACGGTGGTGGTCTTGCCGGTCCCCGGCCCACCGGAGATGACGGCCAGGCGGCGCAGCACCGCCACCGCCGCAGCCAGACGCTGGTCCCCCAATCCCATCCCTTGATCCCCGGCGGGCAGGGGGAAGTGGCGCAGCAGGCCGGCGCCCAGCCGCTCTTCATCCACCTCCGGCAGGTCCGCGGCGCGCTTCAGCAGGGCTGCGGCAAGGCGGGTTTCATATTGCCAGAAACGGTACAGATAGAGGCGGTGGCCGTCGAGAATGAGGGGACGGAAGTCTCCGGGCGCCCCCAGTACCGGGCTCCCGTCCAGGGATGCCTGCGCCTCGGGGGCGAGCAGCGCCGCCTCCAGCGTCAAGCAGCTATGGCCATCCGCAACGCGCGTCATGAGGATGGCGGCGAGGTCCTGTACCTCCGCCGTCGCCCCCAAGCGGCCCAGCAGTTCCGCGAAATGCCGCGCCAAGGGAAAATCCGGCGTCCCATCGGGGCTCATGGCCGACCTTCCATCATCTGCTCCAGTTCCGCCAGGAGTGCGGCGCTGGGGCGCGTGGCGTAGATCCCCCAGCCGGGCCGGTACTGGGGCGACATCCCGCGCAAAAAGAGGTAATAGACCCCGCCAAAGTGGCTCTCATAGTCATAATCGGGCAGGCGGCTGCGCAAGAATCGCTGCACCGCAAGGGTATAGAGGAGGTATTGCAAATGGTAGCCACCAGCGCCCATGGCCGCCGCCAGGCCTTTGGCCCCATAGGCCTCCAAAGGGCCTAAGTCATTGGACTTGTAATCCACCAGGTAATAACGGCCCCCATGGACAAAGAGGAGATCGACAAAACCGCGCAGGTAACCGCGCAGGGTCTCCTCGCTCCCCGCCCAGGGAAGGCCCGCGGCCTGGAGATGGGCCGCCAGCGCCAGCGGATCCAGGCGGCTCACGGGAAAGGTAAACTCCCATTCCGCCAGACGCGCGGTACGCGGTATCCCGGCCAGAGCGGGTCCTCCCTGCCACAACGGCGTCGCCGCTACGGCGGGAAGCCATTGCC
>NZ_RIZI01000062.1 GCF_003721225.1 Acidithiobacillus sulfuriphilus
CGTGCGCCAATATCTGGAAAGCGCCCGTGCCCTGATCCTCGGTGGGCAAATGAGCGATGCCCTCTTTGTCACGGCCCAGGGAGGGCCCATGACCCGCCAGCGTTTCTGGCAGCGGATCCGGCATTATGCCCAGTGCGCGCAGATTGCCGGGCATTTGTCTCCCCACGGCCTGCGCCATGCCTTTGCCACCCATTTGCTGAACCACGGTGCCGACCTGCGCAGTGTGCAGTTGATGCTCGGTCATGCCAAACTCGGTACGACGGAAATCTATACCCATGTTGCGCGCGCCCGCCTGAAGGCCTTGCACCAGCAGCACCACCCGCGGGGTTGAACGCAAAAACGCCCCCGTCAGTCGCCGAATTCTAGTTCACTTTAGATCCGGCAGTTGGCAGAGGTGTTTTTAGGTTAAAGCCACGGCGCGTGCGTAGCTTCCGGAGATAAAAAATCCTCCCCGGTATGGGGAGGATCAGCGGTCAGCACCGCCGGATGAGGGGTGCCTACTTCCCCTTGGGCAGGGTGATGACCACGTAAATACTGGCCTTGCCCTGGCGCACCAGAACCGGTACCGGCTCGTCGGCGGGTAGCTTGGCCACGATCTTCTGCAACTGCGCAGGCGTGTCTACGGGCTGTTGGGCGATCTGCTCGATGACCATGCCGGGCCTGATGCCCGCCGTGGCTGCTGGCCCGGGCGCTACCGCCAGGATCAGTACACCGCGATGGATATCCATTTCCTTCATGGCCCGGGGGGTGAGCGACTGGACCTGGATGTGCAGACGTGGAATGTCCCCGCTAGGAGTGGCGCTATTGCTCGTTTTCAGGTTTTCGGGCATGGCGCTTACGGTGGTGGTGAGGGTTTCTGCGTGACCGTTACGCAGTATCCCGATTTGGGCGTGGGTACCGGGCAAGGTATCACCGACCATGGGGGGCAGTTGGCCGACGTTGTAGATGGGTTTGTTGTCATAGGTGACAATCACGTCGCCCGGCTTGAGGCCGGCCTCGGCCGCCGGGCTATGGGGCATCACCGAGGAGACCAGGGCGCCGACGGGTTCTTTCATGTGGAGGGCCTGGGCCATCTGGGGCGTCACGTCCTGGACCTGGACCCCCAGCCAGCCGAACTGGATGGCCTTGTGTTCCTTCAGGTCGCGGACCACGCGCATGGCGGTGTTGATGGGGATGGAGAAGGATAGCCCCATATAGCCACCGCTGTTGGTGTAGATCTGGTCATTGATGCCGACTACCTGCCCCGCCATGTTGAACAGCGGTCCCCCGGAGTTGCCGGGATTGATGGGGACATCGCTCTGGATGAAGGGGATGTATTCATCGTCGGGCAGCGGCCTGTCCACGGCGCTGACGACGCCCTGGGTGACGGTGTTGTAAAAGCCGAAGGGTGCGCCCACGGCGAGGAGCCATTGTCCGACTTGGAGTTGGCTGGAGTTGCCGATGGGCACGGCGGGCAGATCGCCGGCATCGATCTTGAGCAGGGCCGTGTCATAGCGCACCGATAACCCGACCAGCTTGGCCGGATACGCATGGTGATTGGTCAGCGTCACGACAATGTGACTGGCGCCGCGCACGACATGGCCGGCAGTGACGATGTAGCCGTTGGGACTGATGATAAAGCCGGACCCCAGGGATTCCACTTTTTCATGTTGCGGAGCGCCCTGACCCTGGGGAGCCATGAATTGATGGAAGAACTGATAGAACGGCGAATTGGGTGGAAAAGGGTTGCCCGGCATCTGCCCATGGACCACCTTGGTACTGGTGCTGCTGATATTCACCACCGCTGGGCCATAGCGCTGGATGATGGGGGTGAAGTCCGGCAGATTGACCAGATTTTGCTGAGCAGCGGTGTTGGTGGGGATGGAAAGGGCCGGCGCCACGGGAGCATCGGCATTGGCCCATTCGGCCGCACCCAGGCCAAAGCCCAAGGTAGCGGTGACGATGGCGGTCGAAAGGATTTTTCTGGTGTTGCGGCGGTGCCATGGGCGGCTTTTCGCCATGGGGTTCTCCTTTTTTTGTGATGAACTGCTTATATGGACCGTCATCGGGCGGGGATGGTTCCATGGGGGGGCGAAAGCCGGAATTGGGCGGTCTAGAAGAGGGCGCGCGACAGGCGGGTGCGAAAACGATCCACCAGGGCCCCCTGATTGCCCAGCAGGGCGAAGACCTGGAGGACCGTTTTGCGGGCGAGGTCGTCCTGATAGCTGCGGTGCCGCTCCACCATGTCCATGAGCTGTTCCAGAGCCCCTTCGAGGTCGCCCTGGAGGACCAGGCGCGCGGCCCGCTGATACATGGCCAGGGCCCGCTCATCCCCCTTGCTAGCGGTGATGATCCCGGCCAGGGCAGGCAGATCGGGGGCATCCTTGACGGCGCCGGCAAAACCGATCAGGGCCATCACGCCGCTGACTTCGGGCTCCATGCGGAAGGTGGGGGACATGGCGGTCACCAGGGCCTCGGCATCGGCAAAGCGTCCGCCATGAACGGCCATGCGTGCCAGTTCCAGGCGGGCGCGATCATTGCCGGGGTTGGCTTCCAGCGCCTTGTGCAGAAGGGCCTCGGCCTGTGCTGTTTCCCCTCGTTCGAGCAGCAGCAGGGCCTCGCGCCGCCATTCATCGCCGGGCGGAGGCAGCAGTCGTTCGATGAACTGGCGCACGGCCGATTCCGGCAATGCGCCGGTAAATTCATCCACCACCCTGCCGTCGCGAAAGGCCTTGACGGCGGGAATGCCACGCACCTGGTACTCGCGGGAAAGTTCCGGATTTTCGTCGGAATTGATCTTGGCGAGCAGGAAGCGACCGCCATACTCCTCCGCCAGTTTTTCCAGGACCGGCCCCAGGGCCCGGCACGGTCCGCACCACGGGGCCCAGAAATCCACCACGACGGGGACCTGTCGGGAGATCTCGATGACGCTTTCCTGGAAGTTGCCCAGGTGGACATCCATTACATGCTTGCCTGTTGCCATGACTGCTCCTCTATTAAAACGATCGTTCCGCGAGCCCCCGGGGGTTGGCTCCGGAAGGAAAAATCCGTGTGGAAGGATAGGGGTGGCCGCGTGTGGTTCAAGGTGTCCTTATTGCTCTTCGGCCTTGGCCAGTTCATCAAGGACGGAGCGCAGCAGGCTACGGCCCAAGGCGCCCATGCCCCGGCCCAGGCGCTGGGGATCGCGTTCACCACGGGACAGCGGCCCCAGGGCCGCCCCCATGCGCGCCATGTCGCCGCCGGCGCGCTGCATCTGGCTGGCCATCTTGCCCAGCCATGCGATGGCCTCGGGCTCGCCGCGGCGGGCGGCGAGGACGACGCCGGCCAGGCCCGGCGCCGCCATACTGGCATCGGCCTTGTTTTCTCCGCTGGGCAGCGTCGCCGGATTTTGGATGCCTTCCAGGATGGACTGGATGATGGTGCCATCTTCTTCATCCAGCCCGGCGAGCAGCCCCGGCTCGCGCTGCCCGTTGAGGATGCGGCGGATGACGCCCACCAGGGTACCCCAGCCGTTGGCGTCGGCCACCCGCAGGGAATCTTCCAGGGCCGGGCGCAGGGCCGGATTCTGGCAGGCCACGACCACCTGGTGAATCAATGCTGCATGGGCGCTGCGAATCTGCTCGCGGCGTTCGGGTAACGTGCTCATGGGTGGCCCCCCGCCAATCCACAAATTTTAATGATGCCGTCAGATCGGGTGCAGAGGCAAGGCGTGG
>NZ_RIZI01000063.1 GCF_003721225.1 Acidithiobacillus sulfuriphilus
AGCAGGATGGGTTGTTTTCCTCTTTCATGGATATCCCCTCTCTTTCGAACGAGACCTGGCCATGGCCCCTGCCATGACCCGATTTCACCGTAGCACGGCGGTTTCCACACGCTCGTTTTTTCACCATCGAAGGGGGCAGCCTGGATAGGGCGGAAGCCCGAGAGTATGGTCCTCGTTGACACGACGGTGTGGATCGCTTTTCTGCGGGGCCATGAAGGCGGCAAAGCGAAGCGGTTGCTGGATCTGCTCGAAGGTGGAGAGGTGGAGAGGTGGAGAGGTGGAGAGGTGGAGAGGTGGAGAGGTGGTTTGTGCGCCGGTGATTTTGCAGGAGATACTGCAGGGTGCTGCAAGCCCGGAAAAGCTGGAAGCGCTTCGCCGGGACGGTGGACACCTATGCCGATGCGGGCTCTACACCCGGTGCCGATGGCGCGGCATCACCGTCCGCATGCCTGTTTGCCCAGATTGCCCTGGAACACGACCTGCCTTTGCTCCATGACGATGCGGATTACGAGCGCCTCAAAACCGTTGAGCCGCGATTGCGCTTTGATGGCGCGTGAATAAAATCCCTGGAAGAAACGCACCGCCTTGGGCGACCCGCTGCTGCGGCTTGCCGCGCTTCTGAAGTTGGGGGGTCGCAGATGCTTTGGATCGGGCTCGGATCTTGTATGGATGCCTCCGTGTGTGCAAGATATGGAAAGTTAAACGTTCGTTTAACATTGTGCTATCCTGTTTCAAGATAGGCCAAGACAGAGGAGCCGAAGATGGCAAAAACGACTTTCCGGGCGTTGGGCGGGTCGCTCACGCTCACAATCCCCAAGGCAGTTGCGGAAACGATTCACGCCAAGCCCGGCGTTGTGGCCGACCTTTCCGTAGACGACGGGCGCCTTATCATTTCACCGCGTCAGCGTCCGCACTATGCTCTTGCAGATTTGCTGGCCGAATGTAGAGAGTTGCCGATGGACAAGGAATGGGATGCCACTCCGCCAACAGGAAAAGAGGCGTGGTAAGAGGGCGACGCATACCGCAACGCGGTGATATTTGGCATATCGACCTGGACCCCGCACTGGGCTCCGAGCAACGCGGAAGCAGGCCGGCGCTGATACTCTCCCCTGCACCATTCAACCGTCTTGGACTGTTCCTCGCCTGCCCCATCACCCAGGGGGGTGAATTTGCCAGGACCCATGGTTTTACGGTTTCGCTTTCCGGCACAGGGACGACTACTCAAGGAGTGATACTCGTTCATCAGGCGCGCATGCTGGATTACCGAGAGCGTAATGCGCGGTTTGTCGAACATGCCCCCGACGAAATCACAGAAGACGTGCTGGCGAGAGTGGCTGCTTTGCTGGAGTGACCGCCAAAGCAGAGATTTTCTTTGCCGTCGCCAAGCGATAGGTTGGTCTTTGACCGACGCGACGACCTCGCCAAGGTTGCGCCTTTTTTGGCGACTGAAAATCGCCTGAATGGGAAGCCATAGCGAATTGGAGGGTGTTGCGAATGACCTTATGCCTGCGGAGCAGGCAGGACCAAACCCCTCGGTGACGGTACGATTCGGTACACTGGCGGTACACCAGTCGCGCCCGGACTGTTCTTCGGTAACCAAAGAAAACCAAATAGAAATAACATGTTGTAACAGATGTACCCAAACGCGATCGATCAGAGACAATATAACATATTGAATTATAAGAAAAATCATAATCCGCGTGTCCGGGGTTCGAGTCCCTGAAGCGCCACCAAATAAAACAATGGGTTAGACCTATGGCCTAGGCCCTTTTTTCATAGTGCGCCCGGTAGGGTGCACCCGCTAGGAGGTAAAAGGCCTCTACCGGCCCGGTAAGGGGAACGGTTAGCTGAAGGCACTGCGGGCATTATACGGGCAACAGGATAACCAGTTTGAGATCCACGCTGGTCGCGGGTATCAGGGTGGTCTGTTCAAAATCGCATGGTCCGCGGACGGGATGATGAAAGACCCGGTGGCCCCCTTCGCGGTCCACGACATCCTGAGAGGACCACAGGTCACTGAAGGTGCGACTGGATGCGCAGAGCTTCCCGATCATTCGTTCCAGGGCGGGATCCTCCAGATGTTTTCCCACGTCCGCGCGAAACTCGGCAACGAGGCGGCGCGCCCTGCTTTCCCAGTCCGCAACGAACGAAGGTGCGGTGGGGTCCTTGAACATGAATTCCAGCAGATTAGGGGCACGATCCCGGTAATCCCCGTCTTTATCCAGCCACCCCGCAAAATGCGCGGAAGCGGCCTTGTTCCAGGCCACTGCATTCCAATAGCGATCAAGGACATAGGCTGGGGTATCCAGTGCGTGGACGACCTGCAGTACGGCATGGGAAGGGAGCGTGCGGGCGGCCGGCGCAGAGGGGTCCTGCCGTCCCGCCAGGTTGAATAAATAAGCCCGTTCCGCAGCAGAGAGCTGCAGCACCTCACTCATCCGGTTCAGCATGGCGGCGGAAACATGGACCGGCCTTCCCTGTTCAATCCAGGTGATCCAGGTCGTGCTCACGGCACAAAGCTGGGCCAACTCCTCCCGGCGCAAGCCAGGGGTGCGCCGCCGGCCATGCACCGTTAGGCCGGCTTGCGTGGGCGTGATTTTCTCCCGATGCAGGCGAATGAACGGGCCCAATAAATTCGGTTTTGAAGTAGTCATGGTGCTATTTCGATGTCAGATCGGTCCCGATCAGGTTTTTTGCGTGGTGCCATTAATACCAGTATAAACATTCATATTGTACCAGTAATAAGACCGGAATAGGATCCTTCCTCACACCCGCTCAGTGAGGAATACTCCATGGATCAGCAACACCTCGTCACCGATCAGTTTGGCCCCGCCGCCCGTAACTATCTCGCAAGTCCGACCCATGCCCGGGGCACGGACCTCGAGCAACTCACCGCGTTGGGCCGCGAACGTCAACCGGCACGGGTTCTGGACTTGGGCTGCGGCGCCGGCCACGTCAGCTATGCCCTGGCCCCGCATGCACAGGTGGTTACGGCTTATGACCTGTCAGCACCGATGCTGACCGTGGTGGCGGAGGAAGCCCGACGTCGTGCGTTACCCGCGATAGAGGTCGTAGAGGGCTCGGTAGAAAACCTGCCCTTTGCGGATGGCACTTTTGATTGGATCGTCACGCGCTTCTCAGCCCATCACTGGACCGACATCGCTCGGGCCCTCAAGGAATCGCGGCGGGTGCTGAAAGCGGGCGGCCTCTTCATCGTCATCGACGTGGTGGCGCCGGAGTCGCCTTTGCTGGATACCGTATTACAAAGCGTAGAGTTGTTGCGGGATGCCTCCCACGTGCGCGATTACCGGCTTTCCGAATGGTCTGCATTGCTCAATTCCGTAGGTTTCAGTATCGACGAATCCCATGACTGGAAACTAGACATGCCGTTCGCGAGCTGGATTGCCCGGATGCGGACGCCGGAGCTACGGGCGCAGGCAATTCGCAGTATCTTTGCCGGCGCCGCCGCAGAAGTGAAGACCTATTTTGCTATTCGGGAAGACTATTCCTTCCAGATTGATGCGGCCTGGATTGCCGCGCGGCCCCAGCTTTAACAGTCTGATCAAGGCGGGCAACCTGGTCTGATGATCCTAACGGACATGCACCTGGTGTACCCCGTCGTCATGAAACGGGCCTCACAATTGGTAGGAGCGGCCCATGGCAGCGACCTGCTTGGAGCGCCAGCGCTGCTATTAACCCGGCCCTTAAATATCCGACATGGCGTAGCGGGCGGCAGGGTGCCGAAAATAGCTGGCGACCTTGTGCGGCATTTGGCG
>NZ_RIZI01000064.1 GCF_003721225.1 Acidithiobacillus sulfuriphilus
CGAACAGGGCGGCCGGCGGGAGCAGGGCAGCGCCGGTGGTGGCGGCCGTTATGACTACAGGGAATTTTTGCAGGGCGACATGGCCATCGGTTTTGCCCGGGAAGCGGCGCGTCAGGCCTTGGTCAACCTGGAGGCCGAAGCGGCGCCCGCCGGCGGCATGGAGGTGGTGCTCGGGCCGGGCTGGCCGGGTATCCTTCTGCACGAGGCCATTGGCCACGGCCTGGAGGGGGATTTCAACCGCAAGGGCACCAGCGCCTTCAGCGGCCGCGTCGGCGAGCGGGTGGCCGCGCCCGGCGTCACCGTGGTGGATGACGGCACCCTAGAGGGCCGGCGCGGTAGCCTCAATATGGATGATGAGGGTACCCCGACCCAGTGCACGGTGCTCATCGAGGACGGCATCCTCAAGGGCTACCTGCAGGACACCCTCAATGCCCGCCTCATGGGCGTGGCCTCCACCGGCAACGGCCGCCGGGAATCCTACGCCCATCTGCCCATGCCGCGCATGACCAACACCTACATGCTGGCTGGCGACAAGGACCCCGAAGAGATCATCCGCAGCGTCAAAAAGGGCCTCTATGCGGTGAACTTCGGCGGCGGCCAGGTGGACATCACCAACGGCAAGTTCGTCTTTTCCGCCGCCGAGGCCTATCTCATCGAAAACGGCAAGATCACCCGGCCCGTGAAGGGCGCCACCCTCATCGGCAATGGCCCCGATGTCCTCACCCGCGTGGAGATGATCGGCAACGATCTGCGCCTGGATTCTGGGGTGGGCACCTGCGGCAAGGATGGCCAAAGCGTGCCTGTGGGCGTCGGCCAGCCCACCCTGAAGATCCGCGAGCTGACGGTGGGGGGGACGCAGGGTTAGTTGCGCCCCTTGACGCCCCGCCGTCGAGCCTCCATCATTTCGCTGTTTTGTCATTCAATCATAATGAGTTGCGCCGGAGAAGTCGCAAATCGTCTTTAATTAAAAAGGAGGACCATGGACGCCACGGACCAGAAGCGCCTGTTGCATGAGATGCTTTTCGCTCGCCGCTTTGAGGAGCGTTGCGCGGAGGCCTATCATGAACGCCAGATTGGCGGCTTTTTGCATCTGTACCCCGGTGAGGAGGCTTGTGCCATCGGGGTGCTGGAAATGGCCCGTCCCGGATCCGATTATGTCGTCACCGGTTATCGGGACCATATCCATGCCCTGAAGTCGGGGATGGACCCCAAGGCGCTGATGGCCGAGCTCTTCGGCAAAGAAACGGGCTGCTCCAAAGGGCGCGGCGGTTCCATGCACCTCTTCGATCCGGACGTGCATTTCATGGGCGGCTATGCCCTGGTGGGCGGGCCCTTCCCCTTGGCGGCGGGCTTCGCCAAGGCCATCCAGCTCCAGGGCGGCGAGGAGATCGCCATCTGCTTTCTGGGTGACGGCGCCAACAACCAGGGCACCTTCCACGAGACCATGAATATGTCCAGCCTGTGGAAGCTGCCGGTGCTCTTCGTTTGCGAAAACAATCTCTATGGTATCGGCACGGCCATCGAGCGGGCGACGGTGGAGATCAACCAATACAAGCGGGTGGCGCCCTACAAGATTGCGGCCGCCCAGTGCGATGGGCAGGATATCGACGTGGTGATGCAGCACGCCGAGGCAGCGGTGCGCCATGTGCGGGAGAAACGCGAGCCGTACTTTCTGGAGTTGATGACCTATCGACTGCGCGGCCACTCCATGTCCGACTCCGGCGCCTATCGTTCCCGGGAAGAGGTGGAGGAGTGGGCCCAGCGCGATCCCATCGGCATCTACAAGGCGCGATTGGTGGAAAAGGGCGTCGTCACCGATGCCGAGTTCCAGGCCATGGACAAGGCTATCCAGGCGGAGATCGAAAACGAGATCGTGCGTTTTGCCGTCGAGAGCCCCGAGCCGCGACTGGAAGACATCGAACGTTATGTATATGTGGAAGGAGGCTCTGCGCCATGGCAGAAATGATGTATTGGCAGGCCATCCTGCGCGCCCATGATGAGGAAATGGCGCGGGATCCCCTGGTCTTTGCCATGGGGGAGGACATCGGCGTGGCGGGCGGTACCTACAAGGCGACCACGGGCTTGTATGCCAAGTACGGCGACCAGCGGGTGATCGACACCCCCATTTCCGAGAACAGCTATACCGGTATTGGCGTGGGGGCGGCCATGCTGGGCTGCCGGCCCATTGTCGAGATCATGAGCGTCAACTTTTCCTGGCTGGCCATGGATCAGCTCATGAACAATGCCGCCAAGATCCATTTCATGTCCGGCGGACGCATCCGTTGTCCCTTCGTGATGCGGGTGCCCGGCGGCACGGCCCATCAACTGGGGGCGCAGCACTCGGCGCGCATGGAGAAGGTCTTCATGGGCATTGCCGGTCTGCGGGTGGTTACCCCGGCTACGCCCCGCGATGCCTACGGCTTGCTCAAGAGCGCCGTGCGCTGCGACGACCCGGTGGTCATCATCGAGCACGAGAGCATGTACAACCTCAAGGGCGAGGTGCCCGACGCCGAGTTCTTCACTCCCCTGGAGGGTGTGGAGGTCCTGCGGTCGGGCCGGGATGTGACCCTCTTTGCCTACAATATCAGCGTGCACTGGGCGCTGGAGGCTGCCGACTATCTGGCCAAGGATTTTGGTATCGACGCCGAAGTAGTGGACCTGCGTGCCCTGAAGCCCATGGACCGGGCCGGCATCGCCGCCAGTGTGCGCAAGACCCATCGCGCCGTCGTGGTGGAAGAGGACGAGGCGCCGGTGGGGGTCGGTTCCGAGGTGATGGCCATCCTCAATGAGGAATGCTTCTTCGATCTGGATGCGCCACCCCTACGGGTTCATGCCCTGGATATCCCCATCCCCTACAACCGGCGGCTGGAAAAGGCGGCCATTCCCAATGCCGCCCAGGTGGTGGCTGCTGTCCGGAAGCTCCTGGGCAAATAATGCGCGTCAAGCAAGGCCGGCCGACGATTCCAGCGGGATTGCCGGTCCCGGTTCCTTTTCCGTCTTCGCAAAAATGGTGAAACATGGCTGAACCTTACGTCATCAAGATGCCCCAACTTTCCGACACGATGACCGAAGGGGTCCTCGTCTCCTGGGAAAAGCAGCCCGGTGACCGGGTGGAGCGGGGCGATGTGGTCGCCACCATCGAAACGGACAAGGCCATCATGGACGTGGAGGTCTTCCGCGCCGGCTATTTGGCCGAACCCCTGGCGGCGGTGGACAGCGTTATTCCCGTGGGTGGAGCGATGGGTTATTTGCTGGAGGAAGCGGGGACCGCAGCGGTGGCGCCGGAAAGAAGCGGTCCTGCGCTGCCGGCCGCCGTGCAGGAAGCGCCGGCCGCGTCCATTGCCGGCCGGGAATCTGCCACGGAAGCGCCTGCCGGTACGCCCATCAAAATGCCGCAGCTCACCGACACCATGACCGAAGGCGTCCTCGTCTCCTGGGAAAAGCAACCGGGTGAGTGGATTGCGCGCGGCGACGTGGTGGCCACCATCGAGACGGACAAGGCCATCATGGATGTGGAGATTTTCCGTGAGGGTTTTCTGTCGGGCCCGCTGGTGACGCTGGATAGTGTGGTTCCGGTGGGTGAGCCCATCGCCTGGCTGGTGGAAAGCGCCGAGCAGGTACGCCGGGATAGCGCGCCCCGTCCGGGCGGGAAGCCTGTAGTGCAGGCGTCCGCCAGTCCGGCGACCCAGTCGGTGGGCGCGGCGTCGCCGGCCCCCCTGATGGTAGGCGCCCCGGCGGCGCGGCCGCAGCAGGGGGCCGCCAGTCCCTATGCCCGCAGCCTGGCGCCGACCCTGGGCGTGGACCTCAATGGGGTGGCCGGCAGCGGCCCCGCCG
>NZ_RIZI01000065.1 GCF_003721225.1 Acidithiobacillus sulfuriphilus
GAAACGATCCGCCCGGCTGCGCGCCGAAAGGTTACCCGCCGTGCCCAGCATCCAGCCGCGTTGATAAAAATCGGCTGCCGCGCCGCGCAGCCCCTGGCGCAGATCCTCAGTCATGGGCACCCTCCGGCCACCACCGTTGCGCCACGGCGCGGTCGACATCGAAAAAATCCGTAAACGGCACAAAGGGCCGCCCCTCCTTCCGCAGATATTCGGCCAGGCGGTCGCGGGCAAAGATCTGCGGGCAGACCCTGGCCATGCGTAGATCGGTGATGGAGTCGCCGATGCAGAGCGCCTCATCGGGATGGTAATGCGCCAGGATGAGCGGCTTGGCCACCAACTCCGCGTCATCTTCCCAGGCGGAATGGACGCGCAAAAAGGGACCGGAGCGGTCTGCCTCCAGACCATGGATGGCAGTCACCGCGGCCGCCAGGGGCCCGAGAACGATCCTGGCCATCTCCCCAAAACCGCCCGTCACCACGACCAAGGGTACCCCGGCGGCCTGCAGATGGGAGAGAAAGGCGGCAAAACCCGGGCGCAGGGTCTTACCGCGCACGAAGTCCTCCATGGCCGGCCAGGCCATGGAGGGAATGCTTTCCAGAACGATGGGCAGGCCTTCGCGCAAGGTCAGGCGCTGAGCGTAGATCTCGGGCAAGATGCGCGCCGCCGCGGCGGGCGCAAAGTGGCGCATGAGGGCGACGAAGACCTCCTCCTCGCTGATGGTGCCGTCGAAATCACAAAATACCATGCGCTTCACCCCTGCCCCCACTTGGCAATGGCCGCCCGCAACGGACCCTCGGGGAGCTTGGCGGGGTCAAGGAGCTCCTGATTTTGCCAGCGGGCGATGGCCTCCCGGAAGGCAAGCACCCCGGTAGCGGGTCCTTGGGGATGGTCCATGATGCCGGTGCCGGCATTGAGGATGACGGCCTCGCCATAATCATCGAGGATGCGGCCCACCATCCCCGGATGGACCCCCGCCGAAGGCACCGGAGCCACGCCCCGTGCCCGCAATTGCTGGACAATGGCCCACTCGTCGGCCTCGGCAAAGGGCAGGCTGCCGTAATGGGCCGGATAGAGCACGGCATCGGCACCGCCGTAGGCCATGAGGGTACCCAGAACACTCGCATAACTGAAACCATGGTCCGGCACCCCGCACCAGGCACCTGCCAGGGCGGGATGGGCAAAGATGGGAACGGCAATTTCCGGATCGGCCACCAAGGCCTCCAGCAGGGGATAACCATAGGCCAGCACGTTGAGCAGCAGGGCATTGGCACCCTCGGCGACGAGCTGGCGGGCCAGATCCAGCGCCTCCCGCGCATTGCCCGAAAGGTTCACGGCATAGAGCAGATCCTGGCCCGTAAGCTCGCGCCGCGCCGCGATGACCGGCCGGCATGCGCGCCAGCGCTCCAGGGTGGGGGCACCGGGCAAATTGGGCAGGATCTCGTCATCCTTGATGATGTCCAGGCCCGCTGCGGCTACTTCCGCTAAAATAGCCGCGTGATCCGCCGCGCTGAGACCCAGGGCCGGCTTGAAAATGGCCATGACCAGGGGGCGCTGGGGGTTGCCGAGGCGCTCGCGGATCCCTTGCAGACCGTAACGTACCGGCTGGCCCAGGTCCGCGGGCAGGCGCAGATTCATGACCTTGGCCTGACCGGCCAGGGAATATTTGCCGAAGATCATGGTCAGCAAGCTGCCCAGGCCATGGTCCGTATTGCTGCGCGGGAACCGGATGGTCGCCAGATGTCCGCCCGCCGGACCTTCGCCAATCCGGACCAGTTCGGCCAGATGGGCACGCAAGGCCGTCTCGCGGTGGCGAAAGCGTTCATCCCAGGTCCCGGCCGTTTGCCCGACGGCGATGATCTCCGCCTGCCGGCGGGCATCCACTCCCGCCGGAAAGGCATAATCCACCTCGATCCAGTCGTCCATCTTCAGCCGAAGGGCAGGAGCGGACGATCGCTGTAATGGGGCACCCAGCCGCTGCGCGCGCTGAAATAACGCACGGCCTTGATGCGCCGCTGGCCGGTCAGGCGGAACCAGTGCTCCAGGCCGGCCGGTACCTGGATGAAATCTCCGGCCGCCACCGTCACTTCCACCTGGCGATCATCGGGGAGGACAAAACCGAAAACTCCCTCCCCGGCAATGATGTAACGCACCTCTTCATCGTCATGGGTGTGGATACGATGAAAACGCGCCAGGTTCGCCTCGATGTCCGGATGCTCCGGATACATCACGACGAGATCCCGCGCCTGATAGCCGCGCTCTTGCCGCAGTCGCTGGAAGACCGTATCCAGCGCCGCCAGCACTTCCTCTTGCTCCGCAGCGGTAAGGGAAGCCTGCTGCAGGAGCCCTGCCGCCGCTCCGGCCTGCACCGGATAATCCTGCAAGGTCACCCCCAGGGGCGCCAGAATTTCTGCCACAGTTGCCCCATCCGTCACCAACTCCCCTGAATAAAAGCGCAAGCTCGCCATTGCCTCAACCCCCTCCTTCCCGCCAGATCACCGTTGCCATGCGCCCGCAGCGCCCGTCACGCCGATAGGAAAAAAAACGCTCCGCTTCCATCACCGTACAATACTCTCCGCCGGAAATGGCCGCCGCCGGCACCCCTGCCCGAGCCAGCCGTTGGCGGGCCAGGGCGTAGATATCGGCCAGCCAGCGGCCATCCCGCCCCGGATGAAAACAGTCCTGGGCAGTGGAATCATGGGCTGCAAAGGCCTCGCGCAGTTCCGCTCCCACCTCGAAGCGGCTGGGCCCGATGGCCGGCCCCAAGTATATCAAAACTTCGTCCGGCGATGTCCCCATGGCCGCCATCCCCGCCTCCAGAATCCCTCCCAGCAAGCCCCGCCAGCCGGCATGAAAGACGCCGATCCGCTGGCCGTCGCGGCGACAGGCCAGCACCGGCAGGCAATCGGCCGTCAACACGGCCAACACCACGCCGCGCTGGCTGGTGACGGCGCCGTCGGCTTCCAGCGGGCACTGCTCGGTGCCATGGAGTTCCACCACCCGCGTCCCATGGACTTGGGTAAGCCAGGCTGGCGGCCGGGGCAGGCCAAGTTGTTGCTGCAATCGGACGCGGTTCTCCGCAACCCGCTGCGCATCGTCGCCCACATGCTCCCCGAGATTGAAGCTGGCATAGGGCTCGGCACTCACCCCGCCCGCCCGCAGGGTGATGACCGCCCGAACATCGGGAGGTGCCGGCCAGTCGGGCACGACAAAGCTCGGTTCAGCCATGCCCGACCGTGCGCAGCAGGTCCAGCATAACTTCCATGTCTTCCGGCACCGGGCTTTCCCAGCTCAGCAGCTCACCCGAGTCCGGGTGAATCAGGCGCAGCCGCCGGGCGTGCAGGGCCTGCCGGGTGAAACGACGCCATTGGGCAATGGCATCCAGGTCCAGCCCCGGCGGCAACACCGCCCGGCCACCGTAGACCGGATCGCCCACCAGGGGGTGACCGATATGCGCCATGTGCACGCGGATCTGATGGGTGCGGCCCGTAGCCAGGCGCAGGCGCAACAAGGTATGCCGCGCGAAGCGCTCGGCGAGGCGATAATCCGTCTGCGCCGGACGGCCGTCGCTGCGCACGGTCATCCGCAGGCGATCGTGGGAATGGCGGCCGATGGGGGCATCCACCGTCCCGCCGCCGGTCATGGCCCCGAGCACCAGGGCCAGATACTCCCGGTGCATACTGCGGCTCGCCAGTTGCGCGATGAGGGACTGCCGCGCCGCCTCAGTCTTGGCCACCACCAACAGGCCCGTCGTATCCTTGTCCAGACGGTGGACGATCCCGCCCCGGGGCAGATATTGATTGTCCGGCACATGCTGCAGGACGCCATTGACCAGGGTGCCGTTGGCATGACCGGAGCCGGGATGGGTCAGCAGGCCGGCGGGTTTATCAATGACCAGAATGGCATCGTCCTCATGGACGATCCGCAAAGGGACGGGCTCC
>NZ_RIZI01000066.1 GCF_003721225.1 Acidithiobacillus sulfuriphilus
GAATAATCTTGCCGCCACTCTCGAGGATATCTCGCTGCCGCTCCATCTCATATTCGATGGCTTTTTCCAGGAAACGGAAGGAGTTGAGGTTTTTGACCTCCGCACGCGTGCCGAAGGGGGCGCCGGGACGGCGCAGGGAGACATTGGCATCGCAACGGAAGGAACCCTCCTGCATGTTGCCGTCACAAACGTCCAGATAGCGCACCAGGGCATGGAGCTTCTTGAGATAGGCCACCGCTTCGGCCGGAGAACGCATATCGGGTTCCGAGACGATCTCCAGCAGCGGCGTACCGGCACGATTGAGATCGATGCCCGTCTGCCCGGAAAACGCCTCATGGAGGGATTTTCCGGCATCTTCTTCCAGGTGCGCGCGGGTAATGCCAACCACCTTTTCCCGGCCATCCGCCAGGGCGATCGTCAACTGGCCCTTGCCGACGATAGGCAACTCGTATTGGCTGATCTGATAGCCCTTGGGCAGATCCGGATAGAAATAATTCTTGCGGGCAAAAACGCTGCGCTTGTTGATCTGGGCGTTCACCGCCAGACCCAGGGCAATGGCCTTGTCCACTGCCGCGGCGTTCAGCACCGGCAAGGCCCCCGGCAAGGCCAGACATACCGGACAGGTCTGCGTATTGGGCGCGGCGCCGAAGGCCGTGGGACAGGCACAAAAAATTTTGCTGGCGGTATTGAGTTGCGCATGCACCTCAAGGCCGATGACGACTTCCCATTCCATAATGCTATTCCTTTGCCGATGCCAGGGCCGGCCGTTGCCGGTGCCAGTCCGTTTCCTGCTGAAAACGATGGGCCACATTGAGCAGCAGGCCGTCGGTAAAATAATTGCCCATCAACTGCATGCCGATGGGCAGTCCACCAGCGGTGAGGCCGCAGGGAATGCTCATGGCCGGGATGCCCGCCAGATTCACGGCGATGGTGTAGATATCCGCCAGATACATGGCGACGGGGTCCTGGGCCTTATCCCCCAGGGCAAAGGCCGCCGTCGGCGTGGTGGGCCCGACAATGACGTCCACCTGGGCAAAGGCCCGGCGGAAGTCCTCGCGAATGAGACTGCGCACCTGCTGGGCCTTGAGATAATAGGCATCGTAGTAGCCCGCCGAGAGGACATAGGTGCCGATGAGGATGCGCCGCCGCACCTCGGCACCAAAACCTTCATAGCGGCTGCGCTGGTAAAGATCGGTGAGGTCCTCCACGCCGGCGGCACGATAGGTATAGCGAACCCCATCGAAACGCGCCAGATTGCTGGAGGCCTCGGCCGGCGCCAGGACATAATAGGTGCTCACGGCATGGGCGTTGTTGGGCAGGTGGATGGGCTTGATCACGGCACCCTGGGCTGCCAGGACGCGGATACCCGCCTCCACCGCGGCCGCCACTTCCGGATCCAGGCCGGCACCGAAAAACTCCTCCGGGACCCCCACCCGCAAACCTTGGAGCGGCGCATCCAGGGTAGACGCAAAGACCCCTGCGGCCTCGGGATGGCTGGTCGCATCGCGTGGATCATGGCCCGCCATCGCCTCCAGTAGGAGCGCGCAGTCTTCGGCCGTCTTCGCCAGCGGCCCGCCTTGGTCCAGACTGGAAGCAAAGGCAATCATGCCATAACGGGACACCCGCCCGTAGGTGGGCTTGATGCCCGTCACCCCGCAAAGGGCCGCCGGCTGGCGGATGGACCCGCCGGTATCGGTGCCCGTCGCCGCCGGCACCAGCCCCGCGGCCACGGCCGCCGCCGAACCGCCGGAGGAACCTCCTGGCACCCGCTGCAGATCCCAGGGATTGCGCACGGCACCGAAATGACTCGTTTCATTGGACGAACCCATGGCGAACTCGTCCATGTTGAGCTTGCCCAGCATCACCATGCCGGCAGTCTGCAAACGCTCTACGACGGTGGCATTGTAGGGGGCGGTAAATTGCTCCAGCATGCGCGAAGCGCAGGTGGTACGCACCCCCTCGGTACAAAAGATGTCCTTGTGCGCCATGGGGATCCCCAACAAGGCCCCCTCCTCCCCCGCCGCCAGACGCCCGTCGGCCGCTGTCGCCGCGGCAAGGGCCTCGGCCTCGGTAATGGTAATAAAGGCATTGAGGGCGGGGTTGTGGGCCGCCACGCGATCCAGATAAAAGCGAGCAAGCTCCTGCGCCGAAACCCGGCGTGAGCGCAAGGCGTCGCGGAGTTCCCGCAAGGAAGCTTCACTGAGATCCACGAAGGGCTCCTATTCGATTACTTTGGGCACGAGAAAAAGACCGTCCCGGACGGCGGGGGCGTTTTGCATCAGCGCCTCGCGGCGGTCCGGATTCTGCGCAATATCAGGCCGCAAGGGCTGCTCCAGGTCCAGGGGATGGGCCATGCCGCCTACCCCGCCGGTGGGGACGTTGCGCAAGGCTTCCACCATCTCCATGATGCGTTCCAGTTGCTCGGCCACGGCTGGCACCTCGGCCGTCGGCAAGGAGATGCGCGCCAGATGCGCCGTTCGTATTACCGCTTCTGCATCAAAAGCCATCTCTTACTCCTTTTCCTACGGGCGTCACGGATGCGCCGGAGCGGGGGCGGATGTTGCCGGAGCCGTATCGGCACCGCTTGCCGCTGGCGATGTCGCCGCAGCGGGCTCCGGCAAAGGACCCAGCCCCTCCAGAAGCTGACTCTTGCTGACCTCTCCGCCGTTGATCAGGTATTGCTCATGCTGTTCCCAGGCATTGCGCATGAATACATAGGGGTTGACGGCCTCCTGCACCATGCGAATGCTCTCGCGCTCGGTGTAGCCGGTATCGACCACCCCCATGCCCGACAGGGCGTACTGTGCGGTGCTGCTGCTGATGTAATACGCGGGTCCGGTGAAGATGCTCATGGCAATGCCCGGCAGATTGCGTACGGAACTGGGTCCATAAAAAGGGAGGACCAGATAGGGCCCTTGCGGCACGCCCCACACTCCCAAGGTTACACCAAAGCCGTTGTCATGGGGGGGCAGGTCAAGCTTGTTGGCCACGTCAAAGAGACCGCCCAGACCGAAAATGGTGTTCACCAGAAAACGGCTGAGGTCTTCCATGCCCTGCCGGCCACGCCCCTGCAGGAAGTCATTGATGAAAATATAGGGGGTGCCCACATTGTTGAAGACATTGCTCACGCCTTCCCGAAACACTTCCGGAGTCACGGCGCGGTAGCCCTCCGTCACCGGATGCAGCACATAGTCCCAGAGGCCCATGTTGAAATGAAAAATAGGCCGGTTGACGGGTTCCAGCGGATCCGGGTTGTCCGCCACGGCAGGGCCTTGCGTACCTCGACCGGGGGTATCGGCCGTTGCACAGGCCGAAAGGCCGGTACTCATGGCCAGAATGCCGGCACACAGGATCAATCCTCGCCTCATTGCCCTCCCTCCCTGGCATATCCGTCGATCTGTTTGCGCAAATGTGCCACCAAGGCCTGGAATCCCTTGCTCTTCATGGTATCGGTATACTCCGCACGCTTCATGGAGAGATCGCTCACTCCATCGGCCACGACATTGACAATGCGCCACTGCTGATCGGCCTGCTGCAGGAGATAGTCAAAACGATGGACCTTGCCGTTGTGTTCCGTAAAGGTCGTGAATACGCCCATGGTACCCGGTTGCAACATCTGGCTGCTGGTGATGGCAAAACGCTCGCCATCGTAGCGGTCGAAGCGCGCAGCGTAGGTGGCCGCCGTGTAGTCGGCGAGCACCGTCATGAACTCTTTTTGCTGAGCGCCGTGGAGCTGTGCCCAGTAGGGCCCCATGGTCAGGCTGGCAATTTTCTCAAAATCAAAAAGCTGCTTCACCACCGGAGAGACGATCCGATAACGCCCCGCATAGCCCAGGGCCTTGCCTCCCTTCATGGCCTCCAGCAAGGCGTTGTCCAAGGCGGCGATAGCCCCCTGAGGCGACGTGGCAGAGGGAGTCGAGGCGGTGGCGGCAACGGCGGCATCCGCCCAC
>NZ_RIZI01000067.1 GCF_003721225.1 Acidithiobacillus sulfuriphilus
ATGTTTCATCTCGATAATCCACTTTCCGCCCCCACCCTACGCCTGACTCCATTTCAGAGAGGCGACAACTACCCTGACACCGGGGGGAATGCCGGCGGACATATTGTGCACCAACTATGGACTTCACAGCATTATAAGTGAATATTTTCTCGGGAAAGCCTTCCGCGTACTCAAAACCAACGAGCAGCGCGCCTTCGGCGAATACCGCACCCAACGCCTGGTGCTGGCGGCGTGGGATGCGCTACAAACGGGAGTCCCGCGATGAATACGACAGCAAGTACCCCGCTCATCAATATCTACGTCGATGAATCCTGCCACCTGCCCGCAGACCGGCAAACGGTGATGGCGCTGGGCGCGCTGTGGTGCCCACAAACGGAGGTACGCCGCCTGAGCGCTGCCTTGCGCGACCTCAAGGCCCGGCACCGTGCGCGCGGTGAATTGAAGTGGTCCAAGGTATCGGCTTCGAGGCTGGCCTTCTACTGCGACCTAGTTGACTGGTTCGTGGCCGAGGAACCCTTGCATTTTCGCGGGCTGGTGGTGCTGGACAAGCAACAGCTCAACCACGCCGCCTTTAATCAAGGCGACCACGACCTGTTCTATTACAAGATGCAGTTCTCGCTGCTCAACCGCATTCTCTCGCCCGACAGCCGCTACGCCATTTACCTCGACATCAAGGACACGCGCAGCCGCCTCAAACTGCACAAGCTGCGCGAAGTGCTGTGCAACAACGTGTACGACTTCACCAGCGCGATGATCGGCCACATCCAGAACATTCACTCGCACGAAGCGGAGTTGATGCAACTGGCCGATTTTTTCTCCGGTGCCTTGACCTATCGCCACCGCGGATTGCAGGGCAACCCGGCCAAGCTGGCCGTGATCGACCATATCGAGCAGCGTCTGGGGCGTTCCCTGCTGCAAGCCACTCCCTTGCGCGAAACCAAGCTTAACGTGTTTTTGTTTCATCCCCGGCGGGTCGGGCCATGACCGCGCCGGCAGAACCAGCATGGCTGCCAGCGCTGTTCAGCATGTCGCCGTGGTCACCGGCGGTGACAGAGGCACTGTACGCCGTGTTTCGCCGCGATTTCGTCGACAACCCTGCGTGCTACCAAAACTGTGAGGTGTGGTTTTTTCCTGAGCGAGAGCGCGGCAAGGAGTTGATCTTCTGGCACCTCGTCGAGCGCGAAGACCCGCCGCGCTCCGGAAACCGCCTGCCGGATTTTCGCCGCGCCGAGCGTCTGCCCTGGGCGCGCGCCATGCTCGATCACCTTGACGACCCCGCCGTGCTGCATTGGGACTACGCGGAAGGCGACGGCGACATCCACACCTATGTGTGGCTGCAAGCCTTGGACTACCTGATCGTGATGAAAAAGTACCGCGACGGCAGACGACGGCTGATCACGGCATTCTGGCTGGAGTATGAGAACAAGCGGCGCAAGCTGGCGCAAAAACATGCGCAGCGTCTGTTGTAGCTACCCGGAAACGAAAAGGCCAACGCACATGGCGTTGGCCCAACTCCTTCAGCCTTGGGCTGATGAGTGCATTAAGTGTAGGCAATTTCCCGTGATACCGTCAAGAAAATTCACAGAAAATTCACCGTTTCCATACCACCATGACCACATTCTTCCGCTTCCCCCACACCACGCATATTGCTTGGTTGGGCCAGGGCGATGAAGTTTGTGGGCAAGGCGCGCGGCAGAGACTGTCAACAGTTGATTGACACCTGTGGCGCGGCGGTGTAATTTCTAACCGGACGGCAAGGACCTCTCAGAGGGTTCCACTTGATACGAAGTTTTGTGCATAAGGGCCTCAAGCAGGTTTTCGAGACGGGTCAATCAGCGAAAGTCGGAGCGGATTTGGTAACCCGCTGCAAGCGCAGGCTCGATGCCATAAACGCTGCGGCATCCCCGGAGGAGTTGAACGTGCCGGGTTTCGACTTCCATGCTTTGGAGGGGAAACCGACGCGGTACACCGTTCACGTGAATGGGCCCTATTGCATCACCTTCGAGTGGCGGGATGGGGACGCCTGGCGCATTGATCTGGAGAATTACCATTAAGGACGGGGGTGTCCAATGGACGAAATGACCGTTGAACAAGTGGATCGGATACCGACGCATCCTGGCGAGATATTGCGGGAGGAGGTACTACCCGCACTGGATATCTCTGTAGCGGAGTTTGCCCGTGGCCTGCGGGTCTCGCGCCAGACCGTTCACGGCATCCTGTCTGAGCGTAAGGGTATCACCCCAGAGATGGCCTTGCGTATCGGCAAGTATCTGGGTAACGGGCCGGGGATATGGCTACGCATGCAACAGGCTTACGATTTGACCGTTGCGGAACGCCGGTTGGCCGAGGAACTGGCGGCCATTCACAAACCCGAACAGGCCGCCTGACCGACAACCCGAGCGCACATCCGGAGCGTTGAAGATGGACTCGCTGAAAATAGCCCTGCTTGAAAAAACCGGCCATGACCACGGCTTTGAGCATGTCCTGTCCGCCAACCCGCAAGCCGTCTGCCTCGCCTCTGCCAGACACCCCACCCGCGTCACGGTTACGGGCACTGCGGATGACGGGTACCAAGTCTATTTCGAGACAACGTCAGCCACACTACCGGGAGAGTTGGCCCGTAGTTTTCCTCAGTGGACACCGGTCGATAACCATTTTCTGATCCCCGGAAATACGGAACTCGCCACCCTGCTGCTGCGTGCCGCCGGTCTGTCGCGGGCCTTGCCCAATCAGGCTGCCCGCAGCTATGAAGATGCCGTGAGCGAGGAACTGGCCGCGTTGCCGCCAGAGACGCTGCACACAGAAGTCGAACGCATGGTACGCCAGCGCATCGGCCAACAGAAATTCCGCGAAGCCATGCTGACCTACTGGGGCGGCGCCTGCGCCGTCACTGGCCTGACCCTGCCCGACGCGCTCCGCGCCAGCCACGCCAAACCCTGGGCGGAATGCGCGTCGGATGCGGAGCGGCTGGATGTCTTCAACGGTTTGTTGCTCACCGCCAATCTCGATGCCCTCTTCGACCGCTTCCTGATCAGCTTTGATACCCAGGGTCGCCTGCTGCTTTCTCCGGCGCTGACCGCAGCCGATTTGTGTCTCCTGGGCATCCGTCCGGATATGAAACTGCGCTGGCTGGCAGGCGAGCATCAGCCTTATCTGCAATTTCACCGTGAGCGCCTGTCAGGCAGCCGGGCGTGTGTACCTCACCGTAGAGCATCAAACGCGGACGCAGCGATCAAAACCCCAGCAGCATCGTGAGCCAGATCCGTCGCTGGTCTGGTATTGTTTCTCCTAGACCATCACTGACTGAAGCATCCGCGCCTATGGAAACCGCTATCCGGTGACAGGGAAAGGCGGTGGATCGCATTCGCCGACCATGGTGGCCTCTCAAAAACGTGTCGGAATGTCAGGTGACACTGAATCCTGTTGAAAAACTTGATTTAGCGATTTGTCTCAGCCGTTTTGAGGATCCTCTGACCCTTACCTCGAAGCCGATCGCCGCTCCTGCGTCGATCTGAGCGGTGGATTCTCGTGGCCTTTGCGCTGCGCGGTGTGGACAATGAGTTTTTCAACAAAATCGACTGGAAGCGGACATTCACCAGCGAAAAGCAAATGACATCATCCAGTCTTCACCGGACCTTGATCGCGGCCGGGCGAACTTCCGTTCCTGGCCGGGAGTGGCGGTAGGCCATGGTTCCGTAAACCGGACACTCATTCCATTTCCATTCCAACCATGAGCCTTCTGGAAACACTCCTCGCCGGTTTTCATATTCCAACCCAGGTCACGTATGCGGCAGCAGTGTTTTTGACCTCAGAAGTCATGGGTTTTCAACCAGATTTTGCACATAGCCGTTTTTCCGTACGTTTGCGCAGCCATATGCCCCGACGTCCTTCTCCAGGCCGGCAGTTTCCCAAAGGCGGGGGGTCTTGTAAAACCGGGAATGGCGCCAGGAAGGGCCCATCCGCCCCTTCCTCTCTTCGCGGGCGCAGGGAAACGAGGTAAGGAAAACACGCCCTTGCTGACGTCGCGGGCCACGGTTACGGAACGATCAAGATAAAGATCGCGAGCCCCGTTCCGGTCTGCCAATGGCCGGACCAGACCAGCGCCAAGGCGACCGCCATGCCGCCCAGGCGGGTGACCCGCCCATGACGCGGCAATCGCACCGCTTTCTCCACCACGGC
>NZ_RIZI01000068.1 GCF_003721225.1 Acidithiobacillus sulfuriphilus
ACTCTTTCCCGACTCGGACATCGACCTGCTGATCCTGGGCCGGGACCCCGCCACGGCAACGCAGCATGCCTTCGTGGAGACTTTTCTCACCACGCTCTGGGATCTTCAGCTCCAGGTCGGCCATAGTTTCCGCACGCCCGCCGAGTGCATGGAGGAGGCCCGCGGCGATCTGGGCATTGCCACCACCTTGATGGAAATGCGCTTTCTCGGCGGCGCGCGTACCCTGGTGCGCCAACTCCATGAGCAGATGCGAACGAACCCGCCTTGGCCGCCCGCCCTTTTCTTTTCCGCCAAGATCGCCGAACAGGAGGCGCGCCACGCGCGCTTCAGCGACACCGCCTACCACCTGGAACCCCATATCAAGGATGGCCCCGGCGGGCTGCGCGATCTGCATCAGCTCCAGTGGCTGGCGTGGAGCGGCCTGGGCGATGGCCGCCTTCGCCACCTGCAGCAGACCGGGATCATCGACGCCGGCGAATATCGGCAACTCCTGCAGGCCCGCAATTTTCTCTCCCGGCTGCGCATCGGCCTGCACTATGCCGCCGGACGGCGGGAAGATCGCCTGCGCCTGGATCTCCAGCCCCTGCTGGCCGCACAGCTTGGCTTTCGGGACACGGCGGACCGTTCCGCCGTTGAACAGTTGATGCAAAACATCTATCGCGTTTTTGCCAGTGTTGCCCGTATTTCCGCCATCGCCCAGGAAAATCTAGCATGGCGCATCGCTCCTGCCGCCTCGTCAGAACCCTTGATCGACGGCGACATTGCGCTGCGCCAGGACACCATCGGCTTTGCCGCAGGCCATCCTGCGGAGCCTGTCCTGCCAGCCGTATTGAAGCTCTTCCGCCGGCTCGCCGAAGATCCCCAGCAACGCGGCCTGGATGCCGCCACGCAGCGGCAGCTCCACGCCCTGCGCCGGCATCTGCGACCACAGATGCTCAAGAATGACCCCCAGGCCCGTAGCGACCTGCTGGCCATCCTGGCCAAGCCCGAAGGGGTGTACCGGACCCTTTCCGCCATGCACCAATGCGGTATTCTGGCCCGCCTCCTGCCCGCTTTCGGGCGTATCACGGGGCAGATTCAGCATGACCTCTTTCACGTCTATACCGTCGATCAGCACACCCTCTTTCTGCTGCGCCAAGTGGGCCGCTTCTGGACGCCCGGGCACAGCGACCTGCCGGTGGTCGAGGAGGCGCGCCTGCGCATCGACCGCCCGGAACTGCTGGTCATCGCCGGCATCTTCCACGACATCGCCAAGGGGCAGGGAGGCGACCACTCCCGGTTGGGCGCCTGGGAGGTGAAGCGCTTTGCCCGTACCATGGGCCTTGACCGGGCCGATACCCGTTTTCTTGCCTGGCTGGTGCAACACCATCTCGACATGTCCGGCGTATCCCAGCGCCGCGATCTCGAAGATCCCCGGGTCATCCAGGATTTCTCCCGCATGGCCGGTGACGAAAGACGCCTGAGCTACCTCCTACTGCTCACCATTGCCGACATGCGCGCCACCAATCCGGACCTATGGAACGACTGGAAGGGGATGCTCCTCTCCACGCTCTATCGCGGGGTACGCAGCGAATTGCAGCACAACCCCATCGCCCCCAAGGATCGGCGCGCCCTGCTGCGCGCCCGAAAGCGCGATCTTCTCGCTGCGCTGCCGACACAAATCCAGGCCCCCGCCCAGGCCCTCTGGCGCACCCTGGGGAGTGACTACTTTATGCGCTATAGCCATGATGAGCTCCTCTGGCATACCCAAAACATCCTCCAGCACCCCGGCCAGGACACCCTGGTCTTCGCCCGCCCTCGCCAACCGGCCGGCACCGAGCTGCTGATTTATGGCCGCGATACGCCCGGGCTCTTTTTGCGCATTACCAGCGCCCTGGACAAGCAATCCCTGAGTATTCTCGATGCCCGCATCGACACCAGTGTCGACGGCCATGCCCTGGACAGCTTCATCGTGCTGGACGAGAGCCATGCCTTCGCCCATAGCCCTGATGCCCAACAGGATCTATGCGAGCATCTGCGCACCATCATTGACGGCGAGGCGGTCAGTGTTCCCCGTTTCGGACTCCGGCACCATGGGGCACGTCATCGCTTTTTTGCCCAGAACCCCGTCGTGGTCAGCGTGGATAACGCCGCCCTGCAACGCTATACCCTCCTCGAAGTGACTGCGGCCGATCGCCTCGGCTTGCTCTATCAGGTGGGTGAGGTCCTGCTGGCCCTGCACTTGAGCATCCATGGCGCCAAGGTGTCCACCTTTGGAGAACGCGTGGAAGATACCTTCTTCATCCTCGATGAAAATGGCAGGAAGTTGGCCGAGACGCAACGCGAGCGCCTGCGCAGCGCCTTGCTCGATGCCCTGCAGCAAAAGGCGGCCTAAGCCATGTGGTCCCGACTCCGGTCAGATCCCGAGGAACGGCGCGACCGTGCCATCGCCCTGGCCGCCCTCCTGCGCGCCGCCCTGCTGGTGCAGGATAGCGCCCGCCAGGGCATGCAGAACGGCGAAGCCAGTACCCAGACCATCCGCAGCATCCTGGCCATGGATGGGAACGATGGTATCCAGCTCTTTGGCGACATTCCCGGCCTGCGCCGCGCGCTTGCCCTGATTTGCCCCCTCCTGCAACGCGGTCCCGGCAATGCCCAGGAGGCAGAACTCCTCCGTTACGCCCTGGCGCTCCTGACCCTGGGCAAGCGCCTGATCGCCCGCCACGACTTGGCCGAGCGCGTGCGCCAGGGCATCGAACAAGCCCAGCGCCAGATGGAACATTTTGCCGATCCTCTCCATCCCAGCGTCACGGCCAGTCTGGCCCAGACCTACACCGACGCCGTCGGCAAGCTCTCCCCACGCATCATCGTCAGCGGTGAGAGCCGCTACCTCAGCAACAGCGAAGACGCCGCCCGCATTCGCACCCTGCTGCTGGCCGGCATCCGCGCCGCCGTATGGTGGCGCCAACGGGGCGGCAACCTTCTGCGCCTGATCCTGGAACGGCGCGCCCTCTGCCAGGAAGCCACCGCCCTGCTCGCCGCCAATCCCTTCAACGCCGATGCCTAGGGCACGGGGAAACCGCAATTTGCTAGTTGGCGGAGGTGTTTTGACAGGAAACAACGATCTGCTGTCCACGATAAATAACGTCGGGGCGGTCCATGGCCGCGACCCGCTGGGGACGCCACCACTGGTGGTCGCGGCCATGGACCGCTCCTACCGGTTGTGAAGCCCGTTTCATGATGACGGGGTGCGGGTGCATGTCCGTTAGGGCAACACCGCCAAGCGCTGGCGCTTGCTGAGGCGGTCCGCCAGGTGCACCGGTTCCGGCAGGCGATGGCCCCGTCCCCAGGCCAGAACCAGCGCCCGGGCACCCTCCTGATCACAACGATGCCCCGGCGAGACATAGACGGGCCGCACCCGTTCACGGGTGCGCAGGATGCTGCCGATGCAGATCCCCTTGTCCATCAGGGGCTGCCAGTCGCCGCGCTGCTCCCCCACCACCCGCTCCTCCCCGCACAGGCGGGATTTGCCAATCCCCACGCTGGGCAGATCCAGCAGGACCCCGAGATGCGAGGCAATCCCGAAACGGCGGGGATGGGCGATGCCCTGGCCATCGCATAAGAGCAATTCCGGCCTTAGGGTAAGAACGGCCAGAGCCGCCAAGAGCACCGGTCCCTCACGAAAGGATAGCAAGCCCGGTACATAGGGAAAGGTCAGCGGCCGCCGTGCCACCTGCTCCTCCACCACCTCCCCGGTGGAAAATCGCATCAACACGGCTACGCCGACAATCTCCTCGCCGCCGGGCGCAATGGCACAGTCCACCCCCGCCACCAGTTCTGGCAGCCGCGCCAGAGGGGTAAGCTGCACCAGCCCGGCGAGCTGCCGCTGGAGCGCAACGGCCCTTTTCGCATCCTGGGGGAATTCAGGCGTAGGCATGGGGGCAGAGGGAAAGCAGGGGACAGAGTTCGCAACGGGGGCGCGGGCGGCAATGCTCCTTACCCAGTTGCACCAGCAAGGCATGCAGCTCATTCAATACCGCCAGGTCGGCAGGGATCTCGGCAGCAATGGCCGACTGAATCTCGCCATAGCTCGCCTTTTCCGGGAGCAGACCCAAGCGCTTGCCGATGCGGCGGGTGTAGGCGTCCACCACCGGCACGGCGGCATCCAGGGCGTAGAGCAGAATGGCATCGGCAGTCTCTTCCCCCACTCCATG
>NZ_RIZI01000069.1 GCF_003721225.1 Acidithiobacillus sulfuriphilus
TTCCATCGTCAAGCTGCGCACGTCGATTCTTTCCATACGTCAAATTATACCACGCTATGGTCTGGTATTTAAGGGCCATGTTAATAGCGGGTAAGATCGTCTTTTCCGCCGGCATCCAGCTCGTCACTGAAGGTCCACACCCTGCCCCGGCGACCCTTGCGGCGCTTGCTGACATAGAGGGCACTATCCGCCTGGCGCAAGAACCCAGCGGCATTTTCCTGGCTCCCCCCAGCACATACGCACACCCCCATGCTGGTGCCGACCTTTACCGTATCGGAGCCAAGGCCGATGGGATCTTCGATGAGCAGGCGAATCTTGTTCAGGGCCTCTTCGATATGGCGGCGATCGGGCATGTCTTCCATGACCAGCACGAATTCGTCACCACCCCAGCGGGCGAACAAGTCATTGGAACGCAAGGATTGTTGTACCCGTGTGGCAATTTCCTGCAAGAGATGGTCGCCGGCGGCATGGCCATAATGGTCATTGACGGCCTTGAAGCCATCCAGATCCAGCATGCAGATGGCCAGGCAATTATGGGCATTGTGGTGATTGCGAGCGAGGCTTTCCTCCAGCCATTGTTCCAGATAACGGCGATTGGGCAGGCGGGTGAGGGCATCCATCAAGGCCAGATTCTCGATGCGCCGTTGATACTCCCGCTGTTCCAGGGAGAGACTGAAGCTCTCGGAAATCTGGGTGAGGAGATTGCGCAACGCCTCGTTGAACCACTGGGAATGGTCGGCCTCCACCACCAGGGCGGCCCGGGGCTCGCTATTTTCGGAGATGAAAATGGGCCAGACCATGGCCGAACCCAAGGGCGGCGGATGGCGTTGGGGATCTGCCGCTGCGGGCGTATCGCCCGGCGGGAAAAGGGGTGCCGGACCCAGCGGCCGCCGCTCGCGCCACGCCTGCCCGACACAGGACTGGCCTTGCGGCCACAGGGATGGATCCAGGGAGAGGTCAAGCCCCTGGAGGGTCTGCAGATGTGACGCATCGCGGGAGGCCAGGGCGCGGATGGCAAGCAGAGAGGTATTGCTCTTGCGCGCGGCGACCCAGGCGCTGGAAACCGGCGTTTCGTTCACCAGGATCTCCACGAGCCGCTGCCAGGAACTCTCGGAGGATTTTTCCCGGAGCAATTCCTGCTGCACCCGCAAGGCGGCGGATTGATAGCGGCGCAGACGCAAAAGCTCCCGGGCATCACTGCGGCGTTCCAGGAATTGGCGCAGGGTCTTGCGTAACTGCTCCGTGAGGCTGGCGGAAAAATGCGGCAGGCGGCCACGCTCATGGCAGTACAGGGACAGGACCCAGCGCCCGCCGCCGTCATCCTGAAAGGGAATCTGCAGACAACCGCCGAGATGGAAACGGCGCGCCCGCTCCACCCAGGGAAGCACTTCCGTCGTCGCGATTTTCAGGCGAAGGGGTGCATCCTGGCGCAGGGCGGCACGGGCCGGGTAAAGTACTCCTCCGCCCCGCTGCCGCTCATCGCCAGAGTCAAAACCGCGCAGATAGGCAGCGGCCCTGCCGGAAAGGGCCACGATCTGGAGACCCTGGTCATCGGGAAGCAAGGTGGAAACCATGACCAGAGGCAAATCCAGGCGCCCCACCAGCAGATCGGCAAAGTTCTGGAAGACCCGACCAGCCGGGCCCTGGATATCTTCGAGAAAAAGCGAATAGCCGTCGAGAAGGGTGCGCAATAACAAATTATGGCCGTCCCGGCCTTGCCCCTGGGCATAGCGCGGGGTCCGGCCCTTGCGCAAAGGCTGGAAACGCGGTGGCGATGATGCGGGATCGTTACCCATGCTCATAGCGCAAGGCCAAGCTCCTTCTGCCGCAATTTATTAAAATAGTCGTTTCCCTCATCATTGCAAGGGGCAGATGCCCTTCAGTGCCATCTTTCCGGAAAACACCTGGGAAAACGCCCTTGCCCATCGCCCAGGCCCGCGGTATAAGGAAAAGATACCCGCTCAATCAGGATTCCTCGCCATGTCCCAAGCCCCTTCCTCCACTCTGAACGAATCGGCCCTCGGCGCCCTGGTCAACGAAGCACTGGCGGAGGCGCAGCGCCACGGGGCGACGGCGGCGGAGGCCTCGGCCAGCGTCGGCAAGGGCCTGGCGGTTACCGTGCGTTTAGGCGAGGTGGAATCCATCGAGTATCATCAGGACAAGGGCCTGGGGGTGACGGTCTATGTGGGACAGGCCAAGGGGCATGCCTCCACCTCGGATTTCTCGGCCAAGGCCCTGCGCGAAACCGTGGCCGCCGCCTTGACCATCGCCCGGCATACCTCCGCCGACCCCTGCGCGGGGCTGGCGGACCCGGACCTCTTCGCCCGCGAGATCCCCGACCTGGACCTCTATCATCCCTGGAGCATCGATGCGGACGGTGCCGCCGATCTGGCGCGGCGCTGCGAGGATGCCGCCCGCAGCCTGGACCCGCGCATCAGCAACTCCGAAGGGGGGAGCGTCAGCAGCGGTGAGGGCTTCGGCGTTTATGGCAACACCCTGGGCTTCCTGGGGACGTCGCGCTCTTCCCGGCACAGCCTGTCCTGCTCGGTCATCGCGGCGGACGCCCAGGGCATGCAACGCGATTACTGGTACGACATCTCCCGCGTACCCACGGCCCTGCAGAGCCCCGAGGCCATCGGCCGGGAAGCCGCCCGCCGCGCCCTGCGCCGCCTCGGTGCGCGCAAGATCCCGACAGGCAAGGCCCCCGTGGTCTTTGAAAATCAGGTGGCCGCCAGCCTGCTGGGACACCTCGCCAATGCCATAAGCGGCGGCAGTCTCTACCGCAAGACCTCTTTCCTGGTGGACAGCCTGGGCAAGACGCTCTTTCCGGCACCTATCCGGATCTTTGAAGAACCGCACCGCCGGCGTGGTCTCGGCAGCGCCGCCTTTGACGGCGAAGGGGTCGCCACCCATGACCGCGACATCATCCAGGACGGCGTCCTGCAGGGCTACCTGTTGGACAGCTACAGCGCCCGTAAGCTGGGGATGCAGAGCACCGGCAATGCCGGCGGCGCCCACAACCTGACCCTGGCCCCGGGCGCAGACGACCTCCCCGCCCTCCTGCGGCGCATGGGCACCGGCCTCCTGGTCACGGAACTGATCGGCTTTGGCATCAATATGGTCACCGGGGACTACTCCCGGGGCGCCGCAGGCTTCTGGGTGGAAAACGGCGAGCTTCAGTTTCCCGTGGAAGAGATCACCATTGCCGGCCGTTTGCAGGAGATCTTCGCCGGCTTTGCCGCCGTAGGCTCCGACCTCCTCACCCACGGCAACACCGGCTGTCCTTCCATCCTGATTGAAGAAATGATCATCGCCGGCGCTTGATGGCCGGCAGGTAAGCCAGCGCCAGGAGCAGCAAGGCCATGGCCAGGAAGGGCCATTCCCCCCAGCGCCCGAAGGGAGTCTGTCCGGCCATGGGCTGGATCTTGCCGTCCAGGGCACCCTCCACGAACTGCGGCAACTGCACTGCCACCCGACCCGCAGGGGTGATGAGGGCGGTGATCCCGGTGTTGGTGGCGCGGACGTCCGGTTTTTGTTCCTCGCGCGCCTGCATGGCCGCCATCTGCAAGCTCTGGGCGGCGGCGATGCTGTGGCCGTACCAGGCGTAATCGCTGATGTTGACCAGGAAATTGGCCCCCTGCACCACGCCCTTGCGCACATCCCGGGAGAAGGATTCTTCATAGCAGATGCTCATCCCCGCCTGCTCACCTCCCACCGGCAGCACCGACGCCCCCCGCCCCACCGTGAAGCTGCCGAGGCCGGGCATGAAGTTATGCACCAGGGATGCCAGCAGCCAGGGCAGAGGAATGTATTCGCCGAAGGGCACCAAGTGCTGCTTGCGATACCAGCGCAGGGGCGCCAGACTGTCAATCTCCAGGGCGGCGTTGTAATAGTCCCGGCCCGCCACCTCAGGCATGCCGATGATGAGGGTGCTGTGGTGAGCCGCCGACCAGCGGCGCAGGTTGTCGATGAACTGCGGGATCTCCGTCTGGAAGACGGGAAAAGCCGTCTCCGGCAAGACGACGAGCTGCGTCCCCGGGGGCGTGGCGGCGATGAGCGTGGCATAGCGCAGGAGGATGGCGTCGAGCTTGGGGGCGTCCCACTTCTCGCTGATGGGGACGTTGCCTTGCAGGAGCCGCACCTGGAGCGGTGCACCGCTGGGATGGGTGAAGGAAACCGTTGCCGCCGCCAGGGCCGCTCCATAGAGCGCGGCCAGGGCAGCGCCACCGGCGGTCATGGCGAGGGGGCTGCGGCGCACCGCCAGGGCCGCCAGGATGGCCGCCACCGCCGCCGTCGCCAGCCCTACCCCATATTGCCCCAGCCAGGGGG
>NZ_RIZI01000007.1 GCF_003721225.1 Acidithiobacillus sulfuriphilus
GGCTGCCTAAAAATCGTACTGGAGTTGGACGCGGTTATAGATGAAGGAGTAATTGCTGCCGCCCGGGCCCGGGTTTTGCGGGGAAGCGTTGCTCACCTCGACGCGATCGCGGATGGACAGGCCCTTGAGGTCCCCACCCGGGAAATAGGTCAAATCCATGTAGGTATCGTTGCTGACGCCGCTGAAATACGTGTAGTAGCGCGCGAAAGACGCCATGAACAGGATATGCTTGTTGAAGAGGTTCTGCGTCCACTTCACCTTCCAGGCGTGTCCTGGTCCGGTCTCGACGAGACCGCGGATCATGGAACTGGTGTACAGGGGGTCCCAGACGACACCGACGGTATAGGGCGAGATGATGGCCCCGCCGCCCAGGGTGCCGGCGTGGGGATCGAGGGCATTATAGGCCCAGAACAACTGGCCGTTGTTGAAGACCCGGCCGAAGCTCGGGGTATTGATGCCGATCTGCACGCCGTAGGCGGTGGAGTCGACGGCATAATTGCCCTGATTCGGGCTGGTGGGATAATTGAGCCCTACCCTGCTTTGGGAAAAGGCGTTGTTGCCCAGCCACTCGCGCACGAACTGGGCGCCGATGAAGGGGTCGAAGCCGGTCCCCGTCTTGAGGGTATAGCTGGCATCGCCATAGAACATGTTGGCGAAGTTGTAGAAATTGTAATACCACGCCTGGGCCTTGGCCCCATCGAGGGC
>NZ_RIZI01000070.1 GCF_003721225.1 Acidithiobacillus sulfuriphilus
CATGCGCCCCATGCCCACACCCCCTCCCCACCGCAGCAAACGAGCCATAAGCGCAGTGTAGCAAAAACACAACCGCCCCGCCCCCATCTACCGCCCGCAAAGACCTTGCAAAGCAGGGGAAAAGGTCTAACTATTCACATTGGGGATAAAAGTCGTCAAGAAGGGGGAGGGATGGGTCGCAATGGGGGTAGCATGCAGCAAGAGCGCGGGCTGACCCTGGTGGAACTCGTCGTCACCATCGCCGTCGCCGCCATCCTCATGGCCATCGCCATGCCGAGCCTGCAAAGCTTTCTACTCAATTCCAAGGTGAGATCTGCCGCTGGCCGTCTGCAGGAGGACTTACAAATGGCCCGTGCCGAAGCCGTCAAAACCAATCAGGTCGTCGCCCTCGACATCAGCGCCGCCAACGGCGGCTGCGCCTGGAGCCTCGCGCCCACCTTCTCCAGCTACACCCCCATGACCGCCGCGCGCTACCAGAACGAATACGCCAGCGTCTCCTGCACGGCCACCGCCAGCCAAATCTGCTTTGACCCCCTGGGCACCCTAGCCCCCGGCGGCACCTGCGCTCTGGGCGGAACCTTCACCTTCACGCCCAACAGCACCGGCACCACTTGGCTGGTGCTCGTCAATGCCGGCGGGCGCGTCACCAGTTGCCTGCAAAGCGCCGGCGGCGGCTGTTACATCGCTCCATGAAAAATCCAAGCCCTTCATCCGAGCAAGGTTTCAGCCTGATTGAGCTCATGGTGGCTTTGACGATCTTCGCCATCGGCCTGCTGGGCCTGGCCTATCTCCAGGTAGCGCTCATCCGGCAAAACTCGGGGGCGCAATACATGGCCCAAGCCAGCCTCGCCGCCAACCAGATGCTGGGCAACATCTGGGCCGCCGGCAGAAGCAACGTGGGAGATTTCAACGGCATGAACACTTGTACCAACAGCTTGCCCGGCACGGGCAATGCCGCCGCCGTAGCCGCAGCCTGGTCCACCTTGGTGGCCAATACGCTACCCCAAGGCTGTGGTTCCGTGCAGTTTTACACCCCCAACGGTACTGCCACTACGGGCACCAGCATCACCCTGCCCACCATTGCCACCATCAGCGTGCAGTGGGGCACCGCTATGGGCGGACAGCATCAGATGAACGTCAGCACAGAGATCTTGCTGCCATGACGAGACCGCCATCAGAGTACAGAGGTTTCACGCTGGTCGAACTCCTCGTGGTCATGGCCATTTCCCTCATCGCCATGGTGGCCATCTACGGTATTTTCATCAGCAGTTCCAATCAATCACGGCGCACTCAGCAAATTACGGATATGTGGCAACAGGCGCAAGCGGCAATGAACATGGTCACGGACACCACCCGCCAGGCCGGTTACGGGCTTGACAGCGGCGGGTGCAGCCAGACTTTGGCCACCGTGAACGGGGGTAACTCGACCATCAACTTCGTCCCGATTCAGGCAGCCACGCAATCCGCGCCTCAATATGACCCAACGGCTGCTCACACCGTAAGCACCCAAAGCTTGACCGTCAGGCTAGGTACATCCGATTACAGTGGCTTCTCAACCACATCCATCACCCAAGCGCCAGCAAATACTGCGGCGAATTTTACCGTAGACAATACCTCTGGATTTGCCGTCAATGACATCCTTTTGATCAAGATGGCCGATGGGATCTGTGCGATAGCCCAAGTTACCGGTCCCAACAACCTAGGGAATGGCGCAAATACCGTCGTCCACAACTCGGGGAATAACAGCTACAACCTTCCTGGAGGCATTGCCGCGCTCGGCCTAACTGCAACCCCTCCCGTCACGGTGACCGCCCAGGATCTCGCCGGCGCATCCCTCTATGATATGGGTCAGGGCAATAATACCTACACCTTCAGTATTAGCAACAACACCAGCGTCGGAGGCACAACGACTACCACTCCCACCTTGATGCTCACCACCCAGTCTGCCACCAGCGCGGCCCAAACCCATGCCATCGCCACCGGCATTGTCGATCTGCAGTTTTTGTTCGGCTACGCCCTCAACCCCGGTCAGCCTTTGCAATATGGCCCTTGGGATGCCACGCAAGCGAGTTTCATTCGCAGCGTTCGCATATACATGCTTGCGCGCAGTCCGGTTCAGTTCCGCGATTACCACGCACCCGCATCGATCCCCTTATACAATCTGCCATCGGCACAAAGCGTCACTGGTTCTGCCTTGTCGGCTGCTTATGCCGTAACCGCTGCGGATCAGGGGTATCGTTACCAGCTTTTCCAGAACGAAGTCCCCCTTCTCAACCTCGTATGGGCTGCATCACCATCATGATTCCGGAAAAAGACAGCGAAAGCGGAGCGACCCTCGTACTGGTCCTGCTCGTCCTGGTGGCCCTGACCCTCCTGGCCCTCTCCGGCTGGTATCTCACCAAGACCTCGGTGGATATTGCCGGCAACATCGCCTATCGCAATGCGGCGCTGAACATCGCCAATGTCGCCCTGGAAGACGCGGGCAATTACATCAACACCATTCCCATGCCCCCGGGCCTCCCCAGTGTCCAGCCCAGTTGGTTCTACAATTCTTCGGCCCCAACGGCCAGCCCCATATCCGCCATCACGGCCAGCTCACCGCAATGGAGCACGGCCAAAACCGTATCCATTCCCAGCGCCCTGAGCAACAGCCTGCAAGATGGATCGCTGCAATACTTCATGGAATTTTTAGGCAATCACGCCTGCAATGCCGCCGGGTATGTCACCAACAGCACTTGCTATTACTATCGCGTCACGGTGATGGCCACCGGCGCGCGCAATACCCATGTCATCACCCAGTCCGTTTACCGCCTCGTGACTGCCAAGCAGGGCTAAGGATCATGCCATGATGAATAACGTCCTTTCGCGCAAATGGCTCTGTGCCACACTGAGCGCCAGTCTGGCCCTGGCTCCCCTCCTCGCCAACGCCGCCACCCCCACCCTCAGCCTCTCCAATGTGCCGCTGGTCCTGCAGGTGAAAGGCCAGCCGCAGGTGCTTTTCCTGGTGACCAACTCCCAGTCCATGGATGGCAACCTCTCCGGCGCCATCATGACCGGCTCGGGCATCGTCGCCGCCAACCAGAGCTCGTCCTCCCCGGCGAATTATACCGTGCCCAGCGGCTTCACCGCTCCCGTCACCGGACAAAGTTCCGGAACGGCACCCTATACCGCTACCGTCAACGGGAATTACGTTGACAACTCCCCCAGCCGGCTCAACGTGGCCAAGGAAGCCATCCAGCAAACCTATGCGGCCTACAGCAATGTCATCCAATTCGGTTTGATGGATCTGGGGGTTAGCGGTAACTCGGTTTATAACACCTGGGTGTATTACATGAGCGGGGCCAATGGCTTTCAGTTCGGCTCCAGCAGCACGGTACCCTCCGGGCTGCTGGCCGTTGCCAATCCTTGCTATCAATCCTCCAGCAATAGCTGCGGTAATATCAGCTCCTACCTTAATAATAAATATGGTATTAGCGGTACGACCACACAGCCATATTTGTATATTTCCGCAACCAGTGACGATCCCAGTATCAACGATGTGCTTTATGCGCCCTCTAATTACGGTCTGCCAAGTAACTTTATCACTTTTGGCAATGTTTCTCCATCAACACCTTATCCGCCAAATTATACACTCAATAATTATAATAATGGGAGCGTCGTAGAGTATTACAGTTGTACGTCGTATGCTGGCTGTTCGCGGGGAGGATTCTACTGGAATGAATCTCCCACCAATGCCGGCTACGTTCCCTATTCTCCCATGGTCTGGTATGCGCAAAGGGGCTTTGGTTTTTATGGCTCCGTTACCAACAGCAACGGCGCCATCGGTGGGAATTTAGTCATTCCAGTGGCCAGTACCAGCAGCACTCAGGCGGGCAATTTCACCACCGCCCTGGCACCCGAGACAGATGTAACCTCTGCCGAAATCAAGGCCGACGCCGTCAACAACAATGTCGCCAGCGCCCTGCAAACCGCGCTGAATTATTTTACCGGTGACAATCCACCAGCCTCCAGCAACGGCTGCACCCCATCGGGCCGATACATCGTGCTGGTCACCGACGGCCTGCCCACCGTCGACCTCAACGGCAACGCCTGGCCACCCCTGGGCAGTGCCGCAGCCGCAGGCTATGGCGTAACGGCCACCTTCAACAGCGACGGCAGCCTTAACACCACCAATGACCAGGCCCTCACCGACACCATCAACCAGATCCAGGCCCTGGCCCAGCAGGGCATCAAGACCTACGTCGTGGGCCTGGGCGCCGGCGTGGACCCCAGTAAAAACCAGGCAGCCGCCAACACCCTCACCGCCATGGCTGTGGCGGGGGGCACCAGCAAC
>NZ_RIZI01000071.1 GCF_003721225.1 Acidithiobacillus sulfuriphilus
AGAGGGGTGGGGCCGTAGAGGGCGATGACGCGGCTGCCCACGGCGCCCGCCACGTGCATGAGGCCGGAGTCGTTGCTGACGGTGATGGCGGCCAGCGCGAGAAGATCCACGGCCTCCAGGAGGGTGGTGCGCCCGCCGAGATCCAGCACCTCGGGGACAGCGGCGGCGATGGCTTGGGTGATCTCGGCATCCTTGGGACTGCCGAAGAGCCAGACGGCGTAACCGCGCTGGATCAGGGCCTGGGCGAGGCTGATCCAGTGCCGGATCGGCCAGCGCTTGGCGGGGCCGTATTCGGCGCCAGGGGCCAGGGCCACCAGGGGACGTTGGGGGATGCTCAGACCCAGGCGCTGAAGGGCCTCCTTTTGTTCCCCCACCCCCACGGACAGGCGCGGAGCGGGCAACTGGCTGGGTTGGGGCAGGCGGGTGGGCAGACCCAGGGCAACGAAGCGGTCCACGGTGCGCGGGAGCTTTTTCTTGTCCAGGCGGCGGCGGTCATTGAGGAGCAGGAAACGCCCCTCGCCGGAAAACCCGGTGCGCACCGGAATCCTGCCCCAGTAGGGGATGAGGGCGGACTTGAGGCTGTTGGGCAGGCAGATGGCCCAGTCGTAGTCTTGGCTGCGCAGTTCTATGGCCAATTTCCGCCGTAGCCCGATGGCGAGTCGCCCGTGCCCCACGGGCAAGGGGATTACCCGGCGGACTTCGGCCATCCGCTCCCCCAGCGCCGCAGTGGCGGGTGGGGCGAGGAGGTCGATCTGCAGGCGTGGCCAGCGGCGGCGCAGAACCTGCAGGAGCACCTGGGCCATGACCATGTCGCCTACCCAGGCGGGACCGATGAGCAGGAGGCGGCTGGGATCATTCCAGCGTCCGTTATGGCTGCGGGGCAGGAAGACTTCCGCCTGGCTGCGCGGCGGTTCGCTGTCGGCGGGATCTTCGTCAGCCGGTTGGCGAACGCTCATTCCTGCTGCCCCCCGTCGAGATCAAGGGGAATCAATGGGGGCCCATCAGCATGATCACGGCCTCCACGGCGATGAGGACGATGATGATCCACTCCAGGACGGTTTCCCGATGGTGGCGGCTGGCGACGACGATGACCTCCAGCCCTTCGCGGATGGCATCGAGCTTTTCGTCCAGGGCGCGGAAGCGGCTGGTGAGCTCCAGGTCGGCGGAGAGTTCGCGGGAAAGCATTTCCAGACCCGGTTCTTCCCAGACGATGTCGGGATTGTCCAGCACGGCGAGGCGGGAGAGGATCTCGGTGCGGGTGGCGGAGGTGGAGGCGAGAAAGCGCAGGTGGCCACCCCGGCGGCCGGGCAGGCGGCCGCTGCGGGTGACTTCGGAGAGGAGGTTGAGGGTGGTTTCCAGCAGGGCTTCCACCGCTTCTTCGTGGAGTTCCAGGGCGAGGCTCTGGGCCAGGCGCAAGGCTACCAGCAGCAGGCGTTCGTCGTCGATGGCGCGCAGGGTCACGCCGTCCCTGCCGACCCCATCGCGTTCACCCAGGCGGATGGGGAGTTCTTCCACACGGGGGTCGGGAATGGGGGGGAATTGGGCCTGGACCTTGGCGATGACCCGTGCCTGCAAGGCGGGGCCCGCATCGAAAAAGCAGATCACCCCGGCGCGGAAGAGGATGACACGGGTGTCGCCGTCGCGCAGGACGCGGTGGGCGGCGGTATCGGCCACGACTTCCATGGCAAAATCTTCGCGCCAGCTTTTGAGCATGATCTGCCGAACCGGTTGAATGGCGTGGAGGATGAGATTCATACCTTAGACCTCGGGGAAGAGTTTGCCGGGATTGAGGATCCCCTCGGGGTCGAAGAGGGCCTTGATGCCGCGTTGCAGGGCGAGACTCTCGGGGCTGAGCTCCAGGGGGACGAAGGCGGCTTTTTCGCTGCCGATGCCGTGCTCACCGGACAAGGTGCCGCCGAGGGCGAGGACCTGGTGGAAAAGGCGCTGGAGGCCGTGGCGGGCGCGGGTCATTTCGGCCTTGTCGCGGGGGTGAACGAGGAAATTGACGTGGAGATTGCCATTGCCGGCATGACCGAAGCTGACGATGAGGAGCTGTTGATCGCGGGCGATGGCCTCTATTTCCAGGAGCAGCTCCAGCAGGCGGCTGACGGGGACGACCACGTCCTCATTGATCTTGAGGGGGGCCATGGCCTTGGTGGCCGGGGACAGGGATTTGCGCGCCGCCCAGAGTTGGGCGATGGCCCTCTGATCGGTGGCTTCCTGCAGCTCCAGCAGCCCCTCCCCCGCCAGGGCCTCCTGCAGGGCGTGGAGCTGGCGGGGGATGCTGTCGGCATCGCCGTCCACCTCCACCAGGAGCAGGGCCCGGGTGGCGGCGGGAAGGTCGGCGGCGGCACCCATGGCGCGCACGGCGGCCAGGGCGTGGGCGTCCATGAACTCCAGGGCGCTGGGGATGACGCGCTGGGCCATGACCCGCTGCACGGCAGCACAGGCGCTGGCGCTGTCGGGATAGCAGGCGCGCAGGGTGGCACGGGCTTCGGGGGCGGGGAGGAGACGCAGGGTAACCTCGGTGATGAGGGCGAGGGTCCCTTCGCTGCCGACGAGGAGCCGGGTGAGGTCGTAGCCTACCACCCCCTTACTGGTGCGGGTGCCGCAGCAGATCTCTTCGCCCGCACCGGTGACCGCACGCAGGGCGAGGACATGGTCGCGGGTGACCCCGTATTTTACGGCGTGGGGGCCGGCGGCATTCATGGCGAGGTTGCCGCCGATGCGGCAGTAGGGGTTGCTGCCGGGGTCGGGCGCGTAAAAAAGGCCGTGGCTGCGGGCCAGGGCGTCAATCTCGCCGGTGATGCAGCCGGCCTCGACGGTGACATAACGGTCGGCGGCATGGAAGTCCAATACCCGCTGCATGCACTCGAAGCTGATGACGGCGCTCCCCGGCACCGGCAGGGCGCCACCGACATTGCCGGACCCGGCGCCGCGGGCGACGAGGGGGAGGCCGTGGCGGCGCGCAATACGGACGATGGCCTGCACTTCCGCATGACAGGAGGGGAAGAGGACCAGTGCGGGGGTGCAGGATCTGGGGGTTTCGTCGTGGCTGTAGAGGGCGAGGGTTTCGGGGTCGTCGCGCACGCGCTCGCTACCCAGGGCGGCGCGCAAGGTGGGCAGGGCTTTCATGACTGTACCTCACGGATGCGTTGCAGCAGGGCCGTCGTGCTGCGTTCATGGCGGAAAGGAATGGACAGGACGCGCCCGCCCCGAGCCTGGACCAGGTCGGCACCGACCATGCGCGCCACGGGCCAGTCGCCGCCCTTGACCAGGACATCGGGGGCGAGGCTCTCGATGAGCCGCAGGGGGGTGTCCTGGTCGAAAACGGTGACAAAGTCCACCGCCGCGAGTCCGGCGAGAACGGCCATGCGATCCGCCTGGGGGTTGATGGGGCGGTCGGGGCCCTTGCCCAGGCGCCGCGCCGAGGCGTCGCTGTTGACGCCCACCACCAGACAGACGCCCTCGGCCCGCGCCTCTTCCAGATAGCGCACATGGCCGCGGTGGAGGATGTCGAAGACGCCATTGGTAAAGACCAGGGGACGGCGGCCGGCGACCAGTCCGGCCAAGGCCTGCCAGTCGCTCTGAATCTTGGCGGCGCTGTCCCCGGGAGCCGCAGCGACCGGGCTTTGCACAAAAGCGGCGTCGATGCCGAGACAAAGGCCGTGGATGAGGAGCAGATGCACTTCCTGAATGCGCGCCGTATTGTGATCCGGGACGCGCAACTCCAGGTCATCGGGGCGCAACAGGGCGGCCAGTTTGCCGCCGTCGCGGCCGGTGAGGGCGAGCACCCACATGCCCCGGGCTTGGGCGGCGCTTACGGCCTGCAGGACGCTGGCGGAGTTGCCGGAGGTGCTGATGGCGACGAGGCAGTCGCCGGGGCGGCCCAGGGCCTCCACCTGCCGGGCAAAGACCCGCTCATAGCAGTCGTCGTTGGCAATGGCGGTGAGGACGGAACTGTCCGTCGTGAGGGCGATGGCGGGGAGGGCTTGGCGGGTCTGCTCGAAGCGGTTCACCAACTCCGAGGCGAGGTGCTGGGCATCGCCCGCCGAGCCGCCATTGCCGCAGGCCAGGACTTGGTGGCCCAGGCGCAGGCGGCCAACCAGGCGCTCGCTGGCCTGAGCCAACGGCAAGGCGAGGGTGTCCACGGCGCGCAGCTTGACGGCAGCGCTGGCGGCAAAAACACTGCGGAGCCGGGTTTCGAGATTCATGGGCTGGGCACTCTGAAAGCATCGCGGATCCATTGGGGCACGGTTTGGCCGTCGAGGGCGACGACGTCGAAGCGGCAAGGACGGCGGTTGTGTTCCCCTTACATGACCGGAGTGGTCAACGGCGTGACCCTGGGTACGGCAGGACCGGTCTTGCAATTGCAGGGCCAGGGTGGGGCAGTACCCT
>NZ_RIZI01000072.1 GCF_003721225.1 Acidithiobacillus sulfuriphilus
ATGTTCGACTCCATCGGATTCTTCAGAATGAAGCCTATTTTACCATGCCAACCATTAAACGGCATCAAGAATGCAACACTACACTAGCGGCAGCGGAACACGAGTTGGCGAATCTGATCCGGGAGGAGTTGGCGAACGAATCCCTGAAAGCCATCTCAAAACCAGAGGAACGAGAGGAAAGGGAGAGGAGTTGTCGAAAGTGACCGGGAATAGCCCATGCCTGTCTGGCATGGATGTGATACGCAGAGCCGTATTGCGGCTGTAGGGCGGCCTCCTGCGCGGCCATTTGTATTGCGATTGCACTTGTCGGTCAATCTCCACCTTATACGCAGACCAGGGCTCTGGAGCCATCCAAGTCGCACCGGTATGGCGGATTGCACCCTGGCGGGCGCTTAGGCAACAAACTGGCTACCCATGGTCTAACCCGCAATGAGCTTATTGGGAGGCGAGAATGCTGATTGTGATCGAAGGCGTGGTAAACCCGGACAGGGGAAATTCCGTCCATCGGATTGGGCGGAGATGCTCATTGAGGGCGTTGGCCTTGCTCACTTCGGCCCCAATCATAAAATTCACTACGAAAATGATGTGGAGCCGGCGACTACCGATGGCCACGCATCGATCACCATCGATGAAGCGCTGGAGCAGACTCACCCGGAAGCCTTTTCGGAGGTCCTTCGGTTCGCCGACGAAAACCATCTCCATGTGTTCATGAAAGATGGAACCATATCGCATGGTACAGGACAGTCTTAGGGCGCGTCTCCACCATGATGACCAGCAATCTCAACTTCGCCGAGTGGGGCGATGTCTTCCCGGCCAACCGCATGCTGGGGGTGGCGACGCTGGATCGCCTACGCCACGGTGCCTACCGCCTGATCCTGGATGGCGAGAGTTACCGCGCTCCCCGGCCGCTCCCGGATTTCCCCGAAACCGCCATCACAGGACTCGGCAGAATCAAGCCTCACCGGATCAATTGGATGGCAATCCCCACCTGTGGATCCGCCCAGGCACGATCGCTGGTCATAGCTGGCAATTGCAGGTGATCGGCTAACGCCAGACAAACGCGGTCACCCAGAGAAAGGCACAGCGGGCGGGTGACCCGGTGAAGCAAACCGGAGGCCAAAGCGATCTCTCCGGACAGAGCTACCTCCCGCACCATCAAGCTATCCAGGATTTGCCGTACATCTTCATCCGGGAAGCCTTTTCTCACCAGAACGGCGACGACTTCGGCAACCTGGACGACGCTGATGCAGGTCGCCTCCAGATTCAAGGCGCTTTCCACCGTGCCAGCACCAGTCTCATCGTTGATCAGTGCCAATAGAGCGGAGGCATCCAGTACGTAGCCGCGTGGCTCCGTCATCGGTCCTCCGCCTGCGCTTCCTGTCGCCGGGCAGCGATCAGGGCGTCTACCAGAGACTCACCCTCCGGAATGCGCTGGCGAACCAGCGCCCGCACTGTTTGCAATGCCGCATGACGGGGTTGCAGGACAATGGCTTGATCGGCGATGCGCAGCGTCAACCGGTCGCCTTCCTTGATGCCCAAGCTCTGGCGGACCTGTGCGGGCAAAACCAGGCGACCGCCCTTGCTGACACAGATGGTGATATTGTCCATGAAGGTCACCTTATGGCGTGAAACGACTTGCAGCCATTCTATCATGCCGCGCCAGCAATTCGGCAAGTAACCGGAGTTGTTCACCCGAGTCCGACAGTTAATCTTGCAACTTATTGATCCGGCCCCATGGAGTATTAAGCGGCATAGAGCACCCGGGGATCCTGGAAGAAGCTGCGTACACGCTCGGGCGAACACTCCAGCATGGCCATGTGTGTGTAAGCCGCGTTGCGCAATTTCGCTTTGGTGCGCACCGGTAGCTTTCCGCCCAGGGTCTGCTTCAAATCCGCATTGAGCCGCTCTTCCGGGTTGAGTTCAGGCGGTAACTGGGGAGGTAGAACACCTCGATCTCTGCCTTGTGCCCGGCCAGCCAGGCCTTCACCGGTTTGCTGTGATGTACCCGGAGATTATCCAGAATCAGGAACACCTTGCGCCCGGCCTCCTGGATGAGCGCGCCCATGAATTCGATGAGCTTGTCGGCATGGAACGCCTCGTCGATGATCATCCAGCGCGTCTTGCCCTGGTTGGTGACCGTGGCGAGCATGGAGAGCTTATGGCGCGGGCCTGGGCCTCAATGGCTGGATACTGCTCATCGAGCCAGGCCTGTACGGCCTCGGGGCGTTGCTCGTAGGCTTTTTTGATGGGCTTTTGCGGGGTGAAGCCCCAGCGCCTGAGATATTTGCCCACCGTGCGCACCCCCAGGCGGATGCCGTGCTGCTGTTCGATGAGCTCTGCCACCGCCGCCCGGCTCTATAGGTAGAAGTCCATCTTCAGATGATCGGGACGCTTGTCGATGAGAGTGCGCTGGGTCTGCGCTTCCTGCTCGGCGCTGAGTACCCGCCCCATACCCGGATCCCGTCCACGCGGTGCGGGCCGGATCGCCGGCCAGCCACCTTCGGCATACAGATCGATCACCCGCCGTACTGTTGGGTAGCTCAGCCCCGTCATGCCGACGATCTGCATGATCTTGATGCCCTTGCGATGCAATCGCACGACCTGCTTCCGCCGCTCGTGCAACTGCGCCAATGTCTGATATCTCGCGTCTTCTTTGTCCATGCCACTTCGACAGCCATCGCCCAGAATAAAGTTCAATCTTCATTGGGCCGGATCAATAGGGCACAGGATTCAGCGCTGGCTGATCCTTGAAGCGACGATGCACCCACCAGTACTGCTCCGGAGATTTGCGAATGGCCGCTTCCATCTGGGCGTTCATGGCGGCGGCGTCGGCCACTTCATCCCCGCTGGGGAAGGGTGCCGGCATGGGTACAAATTCGATACGGAAACCGGCACCGTTCGCCAGGCGATAAGAAAACATGCCAAAAACGGGAACCGCGTTGCGCGCCGCCAGACGCGTCAGGATGGGCGTGGTGCAGGCAGGATGGCCAAAAAAGGGGGCGAAAACCCCTTCTTTGGGATCGACATTCTGATCCGTCAGGATACCAATCACCTCCCCCCGTTTGAGGGCACGGAACAGCGGGCGAATGCCACGCTCCTTGTTCAACTGCCGCGCGCCGCTGCGCTCCCGGCCCTGGCGCATCAAGGCATCCAGTCCAGGATTCCGCAGGGCCCGATACATGCCCGTAATGGGCCAGCGTTGCCCGGTATAGAGCACCGCCGCCTCCCAGGGGCCAAGGTGGGCCGTAAAAAGGATCACCCCTCGCCCCAGGGCCAGGGCGATATCAACACCTTCCTCGCCCGTCACCTCACGCACCATGGCCAAGGATTGGGGCAGCGGCCGCGACCATAGGGGTCCGAGCTCCAGGGCGGTGCGGCCCAGCTCCTGAAAGTTTCGCCATCGCAACTGTCGGCGTTGGGCCCCAGACCAGTCGGGGAAGGCCATGGCCAGGTTGATATCCACCACGCGTCGGGTTTTGCCTACCAGGGTCATTACCAGCACTCCCAGCCACCCGCCCATCTGCGACCGCCAGCCATTGGGCAGCGCTGCCGTCAGCCGCAACAGCAGCACAGTCCCCAGGGTACCCAGCCGCTGCCCCCGTGTTCCTGTCCAGCCATTTATGGTGCCCATTCATCCCCCTGTTGGCGGTGCCTCTCTGACAATCAGCTATTTTCTTTGTGGCAGGTTATATACCGACACTTCAACATAACATCACCTTGACGCGACGCCGACAGACCCTCACCCATAGCGATCAGACATCGGGACTATGGCAGCGGGCTCGGCCATAGATGCAAATTTCCCTGATAAATCCAATACTACCACCATCCCAGCCACCGGCTCCAGCCGGCACCCATACCAGAATCCCACGATTGATGTCGAAGGTTGCTCCCCTGAGTGTCGCGCGATGGGTGTGCTGGGATGATTTTTCCCATGGGATACGTTTTTGCTTGACGAATCTTCGGCAGTTGGGCGGTTTCCCGCCCTGTTGCTGGGGTCATGCAGGCACAAATGCGGAGTGCATGCACGGGCCCTCTGCGCCGGAGGCGTTCAACGGGGGGCAAAAAGGAGCGTTCAGGGGGCCAGTTCGTGGAGCGTGGCGTAACCACGCGCGCGAATGTCCGCGAAGTCTGCTGCGAAGGTGGTGGCTACCTTCAAGACCCAGGCGCCCGCATGACGGATGACCCGGCCCGGTACTTGAAATAACCGCCAGCGCACCGTGACGATGCGATGGCCGCCGCCAGCCGTCCCCCAGAGTGGAGTTCTTGAATATTCATGGCGAAAAGCATGGATCAAGCCCCTGACCGCAGTGCCCCCTGGCGGGCGCACCAAAAAAAACGGGCGAGGGTTTCGCCCGCCCGTTCAAAGGGATGTTCCATCGCTGGAGATCCTACATGCTCGTT
>NZ_RIZI01000073.1 GCF_003721225.1 Acidithiobacillus sulfuriphilus
CGGTGCGGTAGATCTGAACCCGCAGCGGCAGGATAAAAAGGCCGCTTAAAAAATGGGAAACGCGACAACTACCTTGACAGACGCCGCGGTGGCTGCGTACAGGGATACATTCATGCTGTTCCTTAATTTTGCGAGTGTCCGCTGTGTGCAGTCGCCCGCAACGATGAAAATGACCGATATTACGCCGGAATTAATTCTGGCGTTCCTCGATCATCTTGAACAAGAACGTCACAACACTGTACGGAGCCGCAATGCGCGTCTTGCTGCGCTGAGGTCGTTTCTCAAATTCGCCGCACATCGTGATGTCACTTCGTTACATGTCATCGAAAAAGCCCTGGGCATCCCGATGAAACGCTTCGAAAGGCCCATGCTGGGATACTTATCCCGCGATGAGATGCTGGCGGTGATTGGTGCACTAGGCAGCGGCTGGACCAGTCAGCGTGATCATCTGCTGCTGGGATTGCTATACAACACAGGGGCGAGAGTGTCCGAGATTGTCGGTGTGCGCGTATCCGACGTCGTCCTTGATAAATCCTCATTTGTGCATTTGCATGGCAAGGGCCGTAAACAGCGCTCGGTTCCACTCTGGCGGACCACCGTCAAAGAAGTCCGTGCGTGGTTGAAGCGAAATCCCCATCTTGGACCCGCATCGGCGCTGTTACCCAACCGTGATGGGGAGGAAATGACCAGAAACAACGTAGCAAAACGCTTGGAGTTGGCCGTTCAGACAGCCACTATGGCCAATCCTGATCTGGTCAAACTGCACATCACGCCGCACACGATCCGGCATACCACAGCCATGCACCTCCTGCAGTCAGGAGTTGGGATTGATGTAATCGCGCTCTGGCTCGGGCACGAAAATCCCGCGACCACCCATCACTACGTGGAAGCTGATTTGGCGATGAAGGATCGGGCGCTCGCACACCTGCAAGAACCAGGTGCAACCGCAAGCCGTTATCACGCCCCAGACTCTCTGATGGAGTTTCTAAAAGGGCTTTGATTATGTAGAGCTCGCGAGCCTACCTCAGCCACACAAACCAATCGTAGCAAGGCTCGCGTCTTTACTGCTATACATAATCACGAGGTATACATAACGCTGCAAAAGAGCCATTGAACTTGGCGTCGATAATTGGAGTTCGTTTGGCCCGCGAGATGTGAGCGTTTAAGCAACCCACCTTCCCTAATTTCCTGACCCGGGCGACTCTATATCCGCATGGAGCGAGGAGGGGTAAGGATGATGAGGGAAGAGAAATCGGCTTATTGGCGGCAGCGGGTTGAAGCATTTCAGGCGAGTGGCGGCGCGCTCAAGAATGACTGTGCACAGGAAGGAATTGCCGTCGCCGCCCTGCATTGCCGGCGCAAGCGTTTTGCCGGGGATTCGGAGACTCAGACGAGGAGCAAGGATACGGCAGACTTCCTGCCGATCACAATAGCACCAGTCCGTTCTTCCGGTGCGGCCGTCGAGATTCATTTGTTGTCGGGTCGTCACCTGAAACTGACCGCTCCTGTAAAGTTAGCCTGGTTACGCACCCTGGTTCAGGTTTTGGAAGGATCATGTGGTTGAGTCCGGGAAGTCGTATCTGCGCAACCGGCGATCCCGCGGCCGGAAGGCGGGGGCGGCTGGTACGCTCTGGCAGAATCGGGCGAGATCTTTTATAAATGCAACACCAACACAACAACAACGAACCAGGGACGCAGTTTGAATCACTTGCACCCGCGATCGCCCCGACACAACTCCTATGTCCCGCGCTGGCTGCGCCGGCTGTGGCTGGGTTTCATGGCGGTCGTGCTGGTGGCAGGGGCATGGCTGGCCTGGTCCGACTGGCAGCAAACCCGGTCTCGGGAGATCTCCGGCCTTCGGACGCTGGCGGCATCGGTGGCGGAGGGGACGCGGGTGATGCTGGATGGCACCCGGGTCTCGCTGGTGTTGCTGGGACGGCAATTGGAGTCGGGTTCGCCGGACCTGGGTCCCGGCGCAGGAAAAATGCTGCGGGACTATCTGGCGCTGCAGCCGGATCTGGCCGCCGTGGGGACCCGCATACCCGACGGACGGGTGCTTGCGGCAGGCGGGGGCCGGCGCTTCCTCGCCGATCTCCTGTTCGCCCTCGATAACCGGGTGAATGCCCGGCGGCTGGGGCTGAATCCGGCGCAGCGGGGCGCGCTGGCCCAATGCCTGCATTCCCCGGGCTTCTGCCTTGGCCCTCCGGTACGCGGCGTTCTCGCTGGGACCGGTTATGGCCCCTGGATGATCCCCCTCTTTCAGCCGGTTCCGATCGCGGGTGACAGCCGGCTATTGGTCGCCTTGCTGCCGCTCGTGGACGGTCGCATGCCGTCCTGGCGGGGGCTGCCCCTGCCATCCCGGGTGTCCATCTTCCTGCTGCGGGACGACGGCTTCCTGGAAAGCCGCTCTCCGCCGCCCACCTGGACCACTTACGCCGTCCGCCAGGACGGCATTGCCGCGCGCTATGTCCTTGCCCATCCGGAACTGCCGTCGGGCGTCTATTACGGCCTGTCCACGGCGGTGGACCAGTGGCGCCTGGGTGCCGTGCATCGGGTCGAAGGCTATCCCCTGGTGGTGGGTGTGAGCATTCCGCATTCCGTTTTGTGGGCGGACTGGTGGGACAGCGTCGAGGGGCCGACCGCCGGTGCGTTCGGTCTGCTGCTGTTGTCCACCTTCGGCTACGGCTATCTGCGGCGGGTCGGCCGAGAGCGGGAAGGGGAACGGCAAAGGGCGGAGCAGACCCTGTGGGAGGAGAAGGAGCGGGCGGAAGTCACCCTGCATTCCATCGGGGATGCGGTGATCACCACCGATACCGAAGGCCGGGTGACGGACATGAACGTCGTCGCCGAAGCATTGATGGGCTATGCTTGGACGGAAGCCTTGGGCAGGCCCCTGGAGGATGTCTTCCGCATCGTCCGGGAAGACAGCCATGCCCCCGTGGCCAATCCCGTCCGGAAAGTCCTGGAAGAAGGCCAGGTGGTGGGGCTGGCCAACCACACCGTGCTCCTCACCAAGGACGGCCAGGAACGCGCCATCGAGGACAGCGCGGCGCCGATTCGGGATCGGCAGGGCGCCCTGCTGGGCGTAGTCCTGGTCTTCCACGACGTCACCGAGAAACGCCGGCTGACCGCCGATCTGGCCCATCAGGCCACCCACGACGCCCTCACCGGTCTCCCCAACCGGGTGCTCTTCATGGACCGGTTGGCCCATGACCGTGCCCAGACGCTGCGCCATGGGCGCCTGCTGGCGGTGGGCATCCTGGATCTGGACGGCTTCAAGCAGGTCAATGACCGCTTTGGACATGCCGCCGGCGACGCCCTGCTGCAGGAAATGGCACAAAGATTGCTCAGTGAAATGCGCCCCGGCGATACCCTGGCGCGCATGGGCGGCGACGAGTTTGGGCTGCTCCTCCCGGATATGGAGCGGCTGGAACAGGTGGAGGACGTCTGCACGCGCCTGCTGGGGGTGCTCCGTGCCCCCTTTCCCATCGGCGGTGAGGAGATACCACTGTCCGGCAGTATCGGCCTGACCAGTTATCCGCTGGATGACAGCTCGCCGGAGGATCTTCTGCGGCATGCGGATCTGGCCCTCTATGCGGCCAAGGCCGCCGGGCGGGATCGCTATCATTGGTTCGACTGGCCGATGGACAAGCTGCAGGAAGAGGCCATGGAGGTACGGAAAATGACGGAAACTGCGCTCGATCGGGGGCGGCTGCTGCTCCACTACCAGCCCGTGGTGGAACTCGATAACGGCCCCGTGGGGGTGGAGGCCCTGATCCGCCTCGATCACCCGGAGCGCGGCCTGCTGCCTCCCGCCGCTTTCGCCGGCGCCCTCGACGCACCTCGCCTGGCCCGGCGCATCGGCTGTTTTGTGCTCGACTCGGCCTTGACCCAAACCCAGACCTGGCATCGGCAGGGGCTGCCGCTGCGCATCGCCGTCAATATCAGCGCCTATCATCTGTTGGACCCGGACTTCCTGAGCGATTTGCAAACCGCCCTCGACGCCCATCCGGATCTGCCGGCATCCGCGGTCGAGATCGAGATCACCGAAACCGCTCCCCTGCTGAATTTCACCAGGGCACGAGAAACCCTTTTGGCCTGCAACCAGCTGGGGGTGCGCATCGCGCTCGACGACTTTGGTACCGGGAGCGCCTCGTTGACCTATCTGCAGAAACTGCCCGCCCAGACCATCAAGATCGATCAAAGCTTCGTGCGCGACATCATCAACGATCCCAAGGATTACGCCATCGTCTCCGGCGTGGTCACCAGCGCCCGACTCCTGGGCCTGGAAGTGATTGCCGAAGGGGTGGAAACGGCCGAACACGCCGCCATGCTCGGCCACTTGCAGTGCCACTGCCTGCAAGGCTATGCCATCGCCCGGCCCATGGCACCGGAAGCGATTCCGGGTTGGATCAGCCAGTATAAGCCATTGGTTCATCAGGGTTTTTCTACCCCCCCCCCCCC
>NZ_RIZI01000074.1 GCF_003721225.1 Acidithiobacillus sulfuriphilus
TGGCCTGGGTGGACCTGGACAACCTGACCGCCCGCCAAACCCAAAACCGCCTCCTGGAACGCTTGAGCAGCCAGTGGCTGGATCATGTAACCAGCCAGCCAGCATCATAATATGAAGATTATGATTAAAATACATATGGTTATTAAGGCCATAAAACGCTATTATAAAAAGGAGATTAACCGATGCCAAAGCTGCAGCATGCCGCTTATTTATGACAAGCAGCATCTGGGCGGCAACATTTACTGCAGCTACTGCCATGACGGCGAATCCTTCATCAACAATGGCATGACTCTTGGCGACATGCAACGGAAAGTAGATCACCTTTTACTAAGCAGGCATTCGCATATCATGGTACGCATATATATCCACTTACGGTTGGCGACTCTAAGGAGATGGAGAAAATTTTAGTTATCTATATAACTAAAACATATTCTCTCCAGCATTATAAATACTCACCAGGACACGCCACACCACCTTTAACCAGAAGAATCCGCAATACATTCACAGACCGCGCGATACTCCTATCGATGCGTACCGCCCATACCCGACCACAGATTTAAACAACCGTTAATAATTTATCAAACCGGCCCCCCTAACCGAATCATTCAGAACATCGAACATGGTGCCGAACGGCTTGACTGGAAATTGCACCGTCTCCATACACAGAATCACTAATAGCGACCGATTTATTATCATAGCAGCCCATAGCCTCCATAGACTGTGCCTTGGCAAAGACAGTTGACAAAACCCCTGGCCATGCCTTTACCAGCAACCGGAAAAACACGCCATTGGCATGGTCAGCCTTGCGTGCGCCCCGGTTCGCGCTTGAATGGCGCCGTCACCCAATACACGCAAGAACTCCGAAGAATCCGACACCATAGAAAGTTCATAACACGTTTCGGCATCACCTATAAAGAGCTCAGCTACAAACCGGTTTGGCATAGTTTTTGAATACTTGTAAAAGTATGCACCATTAGTACGCGTTGCGCACTGTTATGGTGCATATATATGTGTGCGTATCGCAAGCCATAATTACGCATCTACTTGTTTTGATTAGATTTATTGAGTTCAATATAATGGTATGGTTATTGCTTATCGTGTAGATACTGGTTCCAACATGATAGGAGTTTCTTATGTCACGGATAATCATCGGCTTAATGGTGTGTAGCGTCCTTGTGGCGCCAAGTGCGTTAGCAAAAACGATTACCATAAGTATTGGCTACCAGAGTATGTGCACCGACACCTACCCTGCGGGAACTGTAATTAAAGGATTGGACTTATTGCAGAAATATTTACCACATACAGGTAAGTATGCGGATGTTAAGTATGATATAATTTGGCGTAACTACAGCTCGGGAGCGCCGATAACAAATATGATGATGGCAAGGAAGCTGGATTTCGGAACAATGGGTGATTACCCTCTTGTCGTTAACGGTGCGAAATTTCAGCAGACACCATCAGAACGATCTTACCTGATTACCATGACTGGCTATAATCTGGATGGGGCGGGAAATGGTATTGTCGTGCCAATCAAGTCAAATATAACCAATGTTAGCCAGTTGGAGAACAAGGATATTTCAACGCCTATAGGCAGCTCGGCATGGGGCATGCTCTACGAAATGGCTGAGAACGAGCATATCCCAATTTCCTCCCTGCATATTGTAAACCAAAGTCCGATGGAGGGAATTTCTGCGATAACAGCAAATAAAATAGCTGCGCATGCCGATTTTTGCCCCATGTCTGAATACATGGAGTACAAAAATATCGGAAAAATGATTTATAGTGGAGCGAGTACTCATGTACCCTACCTTCATGGCGCAGTTGTAACGGCTTCATTCGCGAAAAAATATCCAGAGATAGTCGTCGCCTATGATAAAGCTGTAATAGAAGCGGACTTATGGATTTCCAAGAATCCTTACCTTGCCAGCAAGATGATGGCAAAGTGGACAATGATACCAAAAGAAGTTCTTTATCTGTATTTCAGTCATGGAGGTTATTTAACACTAAACCCAGCCATCACGCCAAAATGGGTAAACACGCTAAAATATGATCATTCCATATTGGCAAAATATGCCAATGTTCCGCCCCTGGATTTCCAGCAATGGGTACAACCTCAATATCTTGAAACCGCCTACAAAGAGCTTGGCTTAGACTATAGCAAGGTGCAAGGTGCACCTCACAATCCGCAGTCGAACATCAATATGCCGCCAGAGATTTGGCTGCAAGGTAGCGGCATACACAAGTACCAGTCGGTAAAAAGCATGCTTATCTCTGCAAAAGAAGCTGATGCGCAGCATATCACAGTAAATGCTACATATGTTTATGATGCAAAAACCGGATTAAAATTGTTTGGAAACTATGCGTTTTATACCGTTATAAGAAATAAAATATATGCTTTTATGACGTTGGATGGCGCAAAGGATGCTGCCAAAGGTGCGCCAGTTTACACATATAATCAAATCCTAGGGAAGGTTTAGATTAAATGGAAAGTCCTCGTTCATAAGGAGGTCTGACACTATCTTGTCACCACTTTAAGAACGGGATTTCAAACGCCACAGAGACCGGAGGCAGTATGGGTTCATCTCTTTCTGATTCAACTAACCGTGAAGATCTTCATTCTGCTATTGCTGCCTTTGACACAAAGCCCGGATCGCCGGGAAAAAAGTCTGACGGGAGAGAGAAAATAAGACTATTCTTGATGCGGATAAACTGGCTGGCTTTCGTGATCCCATTGCTATCCATCACGGCGGGACTGGCGGCATGGCAATTTCTTACGGAATCACAGACTCAATTTATTTTGGACTTTTCCAACATACCGACGCCAGTGAATGTTTTCCATTCATTTCGTGATGCGGTAGTAACCACTGTATTTTGGCGCGATATTTATTGGAGCATGTATCGCATACTGGTGGCCTTTGCGTTTGGATCAGTCCTCGGCGTAACAGCAGGGGTGGCGATGGGTTATAGTAATATTCTTAAGCTGGTCATAGCTCCTTACATTGAGATACTTCGTCCTATACCAGCCATTGCCTGGGTGCCAATGGCCATTTTAATATGGCCAACGACAGAGGAAAGTATAATATTTATTACATTTCTTGGAGCTGTTTTTCCAATTGTCCTTAACACCTGGGATGGCGTTCGCAGGGTGCCCAACGAATTGGTGAAGGCCGCGCGCTCTTTAGGCGCAAATCGCGTTAATGTGCTATTCCATGTTGTTATCCCCTACGCAGTTCCCAACATTACCGTCGGGATGGCGCTCGGGATGGGAAGCGCTTGGTTCGCGCTTTTGGCCGGAGAAATGATTAGTGGCCGGTTTGGTATAGGATACTTTACGTGGGAAGCATATCAGCTAATACAATATGGCAATATCATTGTAGGAATGCTGTGTATAGGAGTTCTTAGCTCTATTAGCACAGGATCTATTTATTATCTCAAAAATAAACTTGTCCCATGGGCGGAATAGATCAGCAAACGTTTTAAGGAGAATGTCATGTCAAGCGTAGGCCATATAGAGATTCAAGGGTTGACACTAGGGTTCAAAAACTTCGGGATGGTAAACGCTATCGTTGAAAATATATCATTAAGCTTTTCTGCCGGATCATTTACCTCCATCATTGGCCCGTCCGGGTGCGGCAAAAGCACACTCATCAATGCCATTGGTGGGCACTACAAGCCGATAACAGGCCACATTCTGCTCGACGGGTGCGAAATAAAACAACCAACAGCCGACTTAGGTATTGTCTTTCAGCAGCATACATTGTTCCCCTGGAAGACAGTCATTGAGAATGTCAGATTCGGCCCGATACAACGGGGTATAGGGAAAAACGACGCAAATGAAATTGCTTCAAAGTATATAGAAATGGTTGGGTTATCTGGTTATGAAGACTATTATCCAAAAATGTTATCCGGTGGCATGCAGCATCGCGCGGAAATTGCACGTTCCTTAGCCAATAAGCCTGCAGTGTTACTGATGGATGAGCCATTTGGCGCATTGGATGCACAAATGAGGACAACATTGCAAGACAGCCTTATTAAGATATGGGATGAAACCAATGTAACCATTATATTTGTTACTCACGATGTCGAGGAGGCCATATACCTCAGCCAAAAAGTAGTGGTTATGTCTCGTAACGGTGGAAAAACAAACAATATATTCGATATAAATGAACCATTTCCAAGGAATAAGGGGGAATTCCTGTTTAGTAACAATGGGCGCATCCTTAAAGAAAAGTGCATGGATGCGTTGGCAATATAGCGTGACACAACAATCACCGGGTTTAATTTTTTGGCGTTGTTATTACAAAACCAAGGGCCAAGAGTATCACAAAGGAGAATGATCATGCGCACGCACCATCTCATCGCCACAGCGATCGCACTTGTCTATGTGGGCAGCGCCGCCCAGGCGGATACCCTGACGGATTTCTTTCAGCAGAGCAAGATTGACGGGAACATCCGTTCCTATTATTTCAGCCGTCTGTACGGTAACCCCGCTGTGCCCAACCAGAGTGCCTATGCCCTGGCCGGACGGCTGAACGTGGAGACCGCGC
>NZ_RIZI01000075.1 GCF_003721225.1 Acidithiobacillus sulfuriphilus
GGTGCGGTAGATCTGAACCCGCAGCGGCAGGATAAAAAGGCCGCTTAAAAAATGGGAAACGCGACAACTACCTTGACAGACGCCGCGCTGGCCAAATAACGGAATGCAGACTCCCTCTGTACATCCGGCCGACCTATCCAGCACGCGATAAAGATGTGATTATCAATCATCCGATGACAGATTCTGCGTAACATTTCTGTCTCTGAACGTGCCTTGAGCAGCACGTCTTCTTCAGGCAACAAAGTCAGGTAAAGAGAATTTAAACGTTCCAGATGGATCAGCCTGGATAGACAAACTTCCAGCGTTTGGGGACGGGAAGAGGAAGGATGCCCCGATATTTCGGGGCGGCTCATGAAGGAATACCCGCATTAGGTAAGTGCTTGACGTCAATTACCTTGGACCAGACCCATACCCTGGCGACAGGCTCCTTCATATAGCTTATCAGGTTGCGGGAGTCCTCCAGGATGCGAGCGAGTTCCCGCCGCGGCTCCAGGACGGCGGATTGCCAGTTAGGACTAACATGTTCGCCGGGTTGCCAGCGCCATTTGATCAGATGCATGAGCAATTCCTCCTGGTGGTTTCCGACCTCGTGCAGACCCTTCTCTGCCATCCCTTCGATTTCCTCTGCGACAAGCTCCCCGTCCGTACTCGTCGATTCTGCACAGCGAGCAGGCACGCCAAAGACCAAGCATTTATGTCCTCTTTATATAGGCTGGACAGAACATCAAGTTGGTATGCCGTTCCCATGGTCATGCCTCCCTCCTGTGGCATGGAATGTTTGAAAAAGCATAGACTATGATTTCTGGTTCCGAAAGCGTACGCATACCTTTCAGCACCCCATTCCGACACCCCTCCCCCCACGGTTACCGACCGCCGCAACGGCACCGGGGATGATGGCCTAATGGCGCCCCCTGCAAAGTGGGGTAGGCGGGGAAAAACGGACACCTTCGATCAGTTAGAATCGGGTCACCTGTGAGGTAGCCTGAAGACCGTGGACATCCGCTTAGCGGCGAAGCCATTCCTGTCCGGCTTGGGAGCTGGTACTGTCGGCTATGAGCGGGGCGCTCATCGTGATCTCCCGTAAATGCCCTCTAGTCCCGGGCCATGCCTTTTCAATGAGCCAGGGCGGGTGGGCAACTCTGGGGACAAGTGTGGTGATGACGGGGAAAAATAACGTCACACGGTGACGTTATGGGGCAGCACAATCCGCTACGATGGAAGTAACCGGACCGTTAGCTTAAACTCGCCCGGTTTTGTCTCGACTAATAATGAACCAGCATCCCTGGAGAACAAGCCTTGAATGAAAACGATCAGCAGGCGCCCTGGTACCGTCAAGCCGTAGCGGTAATACCCCGGCATGCGTATCTCAAAAGTATCGGAACAACGATTTTCATTAGCATATTTTTCGTTGCTTACTCCTATTTGCTCAAAGATCCGGCCTACCCGCCAACGGTGATGCCGAGGACCTTGCTGGATCACCTGATCGGCTTTCAGCCGCTGGCGTTGCCCATCTACATATCATTGTGGGTCTATGTTTCCCTTCCCCCGGCATTACTAGCGACGCGGCGCGAATTGCATGACTATGGCATGAGCATAGCCGGAACATGCCTTGCAGGGCTGATCATTTTCTACTTCTGGCCCACGACTGTACCCGCAGCCCATATTGACTGGGCTCCGTATCCAGACGTGGACTTCCTTAAAAGCATGGATGCCTCCGGCAATGCCTGCCCTTCGCTGCACGTCGCCACAGCAGTTTTTTCGGGTATCTGGTTGCATTATTTAGTACGGCGCTTCGGCGCGCCGCTGTGGATAATCATCTGCAATTGGGCTTGGTGTGCGGGCATCGCATATTCCACCCTGGCCCTACGCCAGCATGTGGTGGTGGATGTGTTGGCCGGTCTAGTGCTGGGGGTACTGGCTGCTTACCTATCATTGGAGAGGTCGCGGAGCAGCGACGCCTCTTTTATATGAGCATCTCTCCCTCGTACACAGATTGGTTTCTATATAGCGGACCTCTCAGTCAAGACAGTGCGCCGTCTCTCCATCTCCATGGACTTTGCAAGGTCGAGGCGAGGCATCCGCCGGATTGGCCCGTTAACACGCCCCCTGCGGCTCCACAAAGGCCATGATCGGCTGCGCCAGGATCCTGGTATCGGCATCGGCGGGGAGCACGACCATGAGCAAGGTGCCAGGCCCCATGGGCATGAAGAGCGCCGCGTGCTTCTCGCAGCGAATGGTGATCTCCTGCGCCGGGCATTCCGCCAGACCGGAGCCGATGTGTTCGGCGAGGCGCATGACCGCCGCCCCGGCAATGCCAATGAGCCCTGCATCGGCCACGGTTTCGCCTTCCTGATACAGGATGGCGCCGTCCGTGGAGATTAAAGCCGTGCCCTCGACCTGGGCAGAGGCGGTGTGCAACTGCGTGGTGAGTTCATGGAAGCGTTCCGGACTCATGCTGCACCTCCCTGGGGGATGGGAAATTGAAAGTCTTTTTCGCTGAGGATATCGAGGCCGCATTCCAGGCCTTCGAACCAGTCGAGGAAGGCGGCCACGGTATCCCGGCCTTTGAAGGAGGCGCCGTGCTGGGGCACGATCCATTGGATATCCATGCCGCGCACCATCTGTGTCCAGAGTCGGCAGACCTTGTTGCCGCTCATATAGCGGCGATGGAAGGCATCCATGCTGGAGATGGCGCGATGGGCATGAAAGGCCTCGGCACCTTCAATGGCCTTGGCGGCATCGGCGCCACTGACCAGATTGGCCCCCAAATCGCCGGAGAAGAGGATCTTGCTCACCGGGTCGTACACCTGGAAATTACCCACGGCATGGAGGTAGTGGGCGGGAATGACGTGCAGGTCCTGACCGGCCAGGGGGACCACCATGCCCTGCGCCGGGATGCCGATGACCCGGCCTGCGGTCATGCCCTTGGAGCAGAAGTGGGGCAGGAAACGCGTCCACTCCTGGGCGATGAGGATCTTGGCATCGGTGATGAGCAGCCAGCCGTTGGCCGAGGCGACGATGTCCGGGTCCTCATGGGAGGCAAAGACGTAGTCGAGGTGAGCGGGCAGGAAATACTCGGCCATGCCCGCCAGGAGGTGCTTGTAGGTAAGGTTGCCGCCGGGATCCAGCAGCATCCCCTCGCCCTGATTTACAATCAGAAACTGATTGGCCTGGATGCCCTCTCCTTCCACGAGGTCGGTAAATGCCACACATTTATGGATGCCATTATCGTAAAGTACGGTGCTCATCGTCGCTCCTCTGCGTAAAGCGTTCAAATTCTCCTAGGGGGCCATGCAGGATGCCATGACCATTGCCGGAATGTTGCGCACTTCCTCATTCCCTTGTTCCTCAATCCGCCAGGACGCCCCGGCATTGTGCTCCCGCCGACCGCGTGGCGAGTGCCTGAAGCAGAATACCAGCGCTGTATATTAGGACAAGTTCGGCAAACCGGCGGCGCTTCCGGCGGTGGATGTCCAGCGGACGGTGAAAATGCCGGCGTCACTGCCGCAGCGACCGCTTACTCCGTTCATCCCGCAGGGTAACGGCTAACTTCCTGGACTGATGGCTTCGGGCAAGGGGTCGATCCGATCGGCCTCGTCGGGGGAACATGCCGCTCCATACGAACTATAATCCAAACGATACGCTTCGCCATAAATTCCAGGATCCGGACTATACATGCGCCCAGTTTGGTGGTGGACCATTCTATTGCTATTGAATAGCGCTATTGCCGGCCCGGTGTTGGCAAGCCCTTCCTTTGCACCTTCCGCCCAGGAGTCAACCATGCAGATCCATTCCAGTGCCTTTGCCAGCAATGGCATCATTCCGCGCCAGTACACCTGCGAGGGGACGGACCTTTCGCCACCCCTGCGCTGGGAGAATCTCCCCGCCGGGACCCAAAGCCTGGCCCTCATCGTCGAAGACCCCGATGCCCCGGACCCCGCCGCTCCCCGGCGCATCTGGGTACATTGGGTGCTGTATGACATTCCGCCCCATGTCCAGGATCTCCCCGCAGGGGTACAGACGCTTCCACCCGGCACCCGGGAAGGGATCAACGACTGGCGGCGCAGCGGATACGGCGGTCCCTGCCCGCCCATCGGCAGGCACCGGTATTTTTTCCGGCTTTATGCCCTGGATACGGTCCTGCCCGCCCTGCAGGATCCCGACAAGGACGGCCTCCAGGCGGCCATGCGCGGGCATGTGCTGGCCGAAGCCACCCTCATTGGGCGCTATGCCAAGGGCGATCGCTAAGCCGCGATGCCTTCGGGTGATCCCTTGCTGAACGGCAACCAAGGCCCGACGACTGCCCTTGGCGTTGATCTGAAGAGGCATAGCCGTTCCCATCTACCGCCTGGTCTGCGCCAAGAGGGCACGCAGCTCGGGGAGAGATCGGGTATTGAGCACATCTTTTTTCTTCCCCACTTCGGGTAAAAACCCGCCTGCGCCCAAGCCTTGCCTAGCCAGGGCTATTTTTCGTTTTAACGCGCCCTGCCCTTGAACATTATCAATGGCGCCAGATATTTTAAATAAAATAAAATAAATTTACGAAACTGCCTCACTCCCACTCGATGGTGGCCGGAGGCTTGGAGCT
>NZ_RIZI01000076.1 GCF_003721225.1 Acidithiobacillus sulfuriphilus
TTTTCACGCCGCCATGAGCGATGACTTCCATACGCCTACGGCCATGGCGCTGCTCTTCGACCTGGCGCGGGAGATCAACCGCCTGCGCGACGAGGGGAGTGAAGTGGCCGCGCCACTGGCTACGCTCTTGCGCGATCTGGGGGGCATCCTCGGCTTGCTGGGGCAGGATCCGGAGGCCTTTCTGCGCGGTGCTGTCGATGCAGCGGATGCCGACTGGGTGGCAGAGCGGATCGCGGCGCGGACGGCCGCCCGGCAGGCGCGGGATTTTGCGCGCAGCGACGCCATCCGCAATGAACTGGCGGCGGCGGGAGTCGTCCTGGAGGACGGACCGACCGGAACGGTCTGGCGACGGGGTTGACGTGGAAAGCGCCCCAGGCGGTTTCCGAACCCTGGATTCGGCAGCCGGCACGGTTGTTCTCCGCGTGAAATAACGAATCTGCTGCCCGCGGACCACGTGTAGGAGCGGCCCATGGCCGCGATCGGCCGGGTCCTCTCCGCGGGTGTGTGGTCGCGGCCATGGGCCGCTCTACGTTGCAGAGCCGGGTGCCCGCAGCGCGGAGCCGCCCTGGTAGCCGCTTGGTGATGGGGCTCAATCCGTGCCGAAAGGGAGGGAAACCTGTTCCTCCAGCGCTGGCTCCGTTGCTGTGCCTGCTGCGGCTGGCTGTTGCTCCGGCCCCGTGTCCATGGTAGACGCTGCGCTGAGGTCCGCAGCCGACTTCGGCCCGGTGTTCTCCACCATCAACAGATGCCAGTCGTCCGGCGCCGGGATGGCGCCGGGATAACGGAGCTGGTGGAGGGGTTCCCTTTCGACACGGCTCGCCAGGTGGCGTGGTTCATGGTCGTCGCTGCTGATGGTGGCCTCAGCCCCGCCTTCCTCTTCGGCAAAGGAGGCATCCTCGTCAGGCTCGGCAATGCTGGTGTCGGACACTTCCGTCGCGTTTTCCTCTCCGCTCCCCTGGGCTGCCCGCCGCGCCCGGGCGCGGCGGCCGCCCCGGCGACGCCGACGGCTGCGGCTTTCGCTCGTTTCCGGAACCGGCTCGTTACCCGCCTGCTCTCCGGCCGGCACTTCCGTTGCCATTTCCATGGCCTCCGCGGAGTCCACTGTCTCCTCCCCTAGAACCGGCTCGGTGGGCTCGTAACGGGAGATGAGGGCGCGTACCAGACGGGCGAGAATGCCTTCTGCCGCGACGGCAGGGGCCTTGGGCGCCGCCTTGACGGGGGCGGTTTTGGTGGCGGCCGGCGCAGGCGTCTTCAGCGGCGGCAGAATGGTGGGGGGTGGCGGTGCCGTGAGGGGGGTAAGGGCCGCCGTTTCCATGACGGCCCGTGCCGGACGGGCGGGCAGCGGCTCGCCACTGCCTGCGGGTAGCGGCTTCCCGCTCGCATCCTGGGGGCGGACCCGCTGGATCTGGTAGTGGGGGGTGACCAGTTCCGGGCGAGGCAGGATCAGGATGCGGGTATTGGTCTTGGCCTCCAGTTCCAGGAGTTGCCGGCGTTTCTCGTTCATGAGGTAGGCCGCCACCTCCACCGGTACTTCGCATTGCACCTCGGCCACGGCATTTTTCAGGGCCTCTTCATGGAGCAGGCGCAGGACATGCAGGCTGGTGGCCTCGCAGCCGCGGATCTGTCCGGTACCGCTGCAGCGCGGGCAGGGCTCGTAGGAGGATTCTTCCAGGCTGGCTCCCAGGCGTTGCCGCGACATCTCCAGCAGACCAAAGCGGGAGATGCGTCCCACCTGGACGCGGGCCCGGTCCAGTTTCAGGGCCTCTTTGAGCCGGGCTTCCACCTCGCGCTGATGCTTGGGGGATTCCATGTCAATGAAATCCACCACGATCAATCCGCCCAGATCGCGCAGGCGGATCTGCCGGGCGATTTCCTCGGCCGCCTCCAGGTTGGTCTGCAGGGCGGTTTCGGCAATGTCCTGGCCCTTGGTGGCACGGCCGGAGTTGATGTCGATGGCAATCAGGGCTTCGGTGTGGTCGATGACGATGGCGCCCCCTGCCTCCAGACGCACTTCCCGGGAGAAGGCCGATTCGATCTGTTGCTCGATCTGGTAGCGGGAGAAGAGGGGGATGTCGTTGTCATAGCGCTTCAGACGGTTGACCATTTTCGGCATCATGGAGGTCATGAACTGGACGGCGGCGTTATAGGCCCCTTCCTCGTCAATGAAGACGTCGCTGATGTCCTCGGAAAAATGGTCGCGCAGAGCGCGTACCACCACGTTGCCTTCCTGGTAAATGAGGAAGGGTGCGGATCGCGTGGCGGCGGTTTCCACGATGGCCTGCCAGATCTGTTTGAGGTATTCGAGGTCGCGCTGGAGGGCCTCCAGTTCCTGGCCGATCCCGGCGGTACGGGCGATGACACCCATGTTTTCCGGGATGTCGAGAAGCTGGAGGTGATGACGGATCTGGGTTCGATCATCCCCCTCGATCCGCCGGGAAACGCCGCCGGCGCGGGGGTTGTTGGGCATCAGTACGAGATAGCGGCCGGCCAGGCTGATGAAGGTGGTAAGGGCGGCGCCCTTGCTGCTGCGCTCTTCCTTGTCCACCTGGACGATCACTTCCTGGCCTTCGCGGATCAGATCCTGGATCCGCTTGCGCCCGGGCTCCTGCTGCAGAAAATATTCCCGGGCAATTTCCTTGAGGGGCAGGAAACCGTGCCGCTCGGCCCCGTAATCCACAAAGGCGGCTTCCAGGCTGGGTTCTACCCGGGTGATGCGGCCTTTGTAGATGTTGCTTTTCTTCTGTTCGCGGTAGGCCCGTTCAATATCGAGGTCGAGCAGTTTTTGGCCGTCCACCAGGGCTACCCGCAACTCCTCGGGGTGCGTGGCGTTGATCAGCATCCGTTTCATAGGTTTTTCGTTCTCCGGCGCTCGACCCAGCCTTTCGACCGAGAGTCGATGTTGGGGAGCGCAGCGCATATATTTGAAATCTGCCCGGCGTTATTGCCGCTCAGTTGCTCAGGTCCCGGATCGCGGCCAGAAGCCAGCGCCAAGTCCCTAGGTCGAAATATATGTCATAAAAGAATACAATCGCAATCCAAATCATGCAGTCGAGGAAAATGAGATGGTCGATACGGGGGTGCGCCAACGGCAGGTGAGTGGAGAGGAAGCCGGTCAGCGCCTCGACAATTTCCTCCTGCGCGTACTCAAGGGCGTGCCGCGCTCCCATATTTACAAGATCCTGCGCAGCGGCGAAGTGCGCGTCAATGGCGGGCGGGCGCGTCCCCACTACCATCTGGCCGAGGGCGATACCCTGCGCCTGCCGCCGGTGCGGGTGGCGGCGCCCAATGAAACCGTGCGTCTGCCCGATAGCCTGGCGCGCAGCCTGGAACAGGCCATCCTCTATGAGGATAACTACGTCCTCGTCCTCGATAAACCCAGCGGGCTGGCCGTGCATGGCGGTTCGGGGCTGCGCTGGGGGGCCATAGAGGCCCTGCGCCTGCTGCGCCCCGCTGCGGCGGGACTGGAACTGGTCCATCGCCTGGACCGCGATACCTCCGGCTGCCTCATCCTCAGCAAACGGCGTTCCGCCCTGCGCGCCTTGCATGAGGCCTTCCGGGAAGGGGGGGTGGAAAAGCATTACCTGGTCCTGGTGGCCGGGCGCTGGGGGCGGGATGCCCGGGAGGTGACCCTGGCCCTGCGCAAAAACACCCTGCAATCGGGCGAGCGGGTAGTGCGTGTGGATGCCGCAGGCAAGGCCGCGCACACCACCTTTGTGCCGGTGGAGGCATTCGCAACGGCCACCCTGCTGCGGGCGGAACTGGACACCGGGCGTACCCATCAGATCCGCGTCCACCTCCAGGCCATTGGGTACCCGGTGGCCGGGGATGACAAATACGGCGACGCCGCCTTCAATCGCTCCCTGCAGGGCTTGGGTCTCAAACGCCTTTTCCTCCATGCCGCCCATGTCACCTTCCGCCATCCCGGCAGCGGGGAAAGCCTGCGGGTGGAAGCGCCGCTGCCGGAGGATCTTGCCGCTGTCCTGGCCCGTTTGCGGGAAGGCGGGACGACTCCGTGAAGACCTTGCCCGGCTCGGACCTGCGCCTGCTGGTATTTGACTGGGACGGTACCCTGATGGACAGTATTTCCACCATCTGCGGCTGCCTCGCCGGGGCCTTTGCTGCCGCCGGACTCCCGGATCGAGAGGAAGCTTACAAGGAAATCATCGGTCTGGGCCTGGACGAGGCCCTGGCCGTACTGGCGCCGGGGATTGACGAACGGCAACGGGAGCAGGTGCTGAGTGCCTATCGGGATTGTTTCTTTGCATCGTCCATGGCGGAAATGCCCCTCTTCCCTGGGGTGGAGCCAGCCCTCCGGGACTTGGCCGATGCCGGCTTTCACCTGGCCGTGGCCACGGGCAAATCCCGCCGCGGCCTGGACCGGATGCTGGCCGCACACCCGGCCCTGGCGCAGTGCATTGCCGCCAGCCGTTGCGCCGACGAAAGCCGCTCCAAGCCCCATCCGCAAATGCTCCACGAACTGCTGGGCCATTTTGGTCTGCCTCCCGGCGCCGCTCTCATGGTGGGGGACAGCATCCATGATATGGAGATGGCCGTGGCCGCGGGTGTCCTGCCGGTGGGGGTCTGCTGCGGCGTGCATGACGCGCAACGCCTGCAGACCCACGGCGCGCAAGCCTGTCTGGCTGAAGTGCAAGACCTGCCCGCCTGGCTGCGGAGAACGATGGCGGCAGCACGGTTGAAGGCATGACATCCAAAACCCGGGAGACGTCCATATAAGGTCCATATAATTCAATTTCTAAATCATTAGGGCATTTTTTATCCAGGCCAAGAGACAATAGAACGGAGCCGCTCGGGATCGTTTTCGAAAGCTCGCAGAGCG
>NZ_RIZI01000078.1 GCF_003721225.1 Acidithiobacillus sulfuriphilus
TTGACTGCGTGCTGGGCAACCCGCCGTGGGAACGCATCAAGCTGCAGGAAGAAGAATTCTTCGCCACCCGCCACCGCGACGTGGCCGAGGCCAGGAACAAGGCCGAACGCAGCCAGCGCATCGGCTGGCTAGCCGAGGGCATGCTGGCGCGGCATCTGTTCCCCGAACTGGAACACCCCGCGCAGGAATGCGCCGCCGAGCAGCGCCTGTACGCTGAATTCATCACCGCCCGCCGCACTGCCGAGGCCATGAGCCTGTTCGCCCATGTCAAGGGCGAAGACGACGGCCGCTACCCGCTCACCGGCGTGGGCGATGTGAACACCTACGCCCTCTTTGCCGAAACCTTCGCGCAGTTGATGGCGCCGCTGGGCCGCGCCGGTTTCATCGTGCCCACCGGCATTGCCACCGACGACAGCACCAAGGCGTTTTTCGCCCACATCACCCAGAACGCGCGACTGGTCAGCCTCTACGACATCGAAAACCGCGAAGCGGTGTTTCCGGCAGTGCATCGCAGCTACAAGTTCTGCCTGCTCACCCTGGGACAAGCCGCGCAAGCCGAGTTCGTGTGTTTCGCCACCCGCGTCGAGCAGCTTGCCGACCCGCGCCGCCGATTCCGCCTCACCCCCGAGGAGTTCCGCCGCCTCAACCCCAACACCCTCACTTGCCCGGTGTTTCGCAGCGCGCGCGACGCCGAACTCACCAAAAAGCTCTACCGCACTGCTCCCGTACTCATCGACGACAACTGGCCGAACGGCAACCCCTGGGGCATTCGTTTTATGGCGATGCTGCATATGTCCAATGACAGCCACCTGTTCCGCGCCGCGCCTGGCGCCGACAGCCTGCCGCTGTACGAGGCGAAAATGATCCACCAGTTCGACCACCGCTGGGCCACCTATAACCCCGACGGCAACAGCCGCGACGTGACGTTGGCCGAACACCGCGACCCCGACTTCACAGTCACCCCGCGCTACTGGGTGGACGCGACGGAAGTGGCGCAGCGCCTGGCCGACAAAGGCTGGACGCGCGGCTGGCTGATGGGCTGGCGCGACATCTGCCGCGCCACCGACGAGCGCACCGTGATTGCGGCGGTGGTGCCGAAGGTGGGTACCGGGGATACCTTGCTGCTGATGTTTCCAGACCCCAAACATGGCGCGCGCGTTGCTTGTCTGTTGGCGGATCAATGTTCGTTAGTGCATGACTATGCTGCACGCCAGAAAGTAGGTGGCACGCACCTGAAATATCACGTCAAGAAGCAGTTGCCAAACCTCCCCCCCGACCGCTACACCGCTGCGGACCTCGCCTTCATCGTCCCGCGCGTGCTGGAACTCACCTACACAGTCTTCGACTTGAAAGCCTGGGCGCAAGACCTCGGCTTCGACGGCTCGCCCTACGCCTTCGACCCCGACCGCCGCGCGCTGCTGCGCGCCGAACTCGATGCGTACTACGCCCGCCTCTACGGCCTCACCCGCGACGAACTACGCTACATCCTCGACCCCAGCGACGTAATGGGCGACGATTACCCCAGCGAGACCTTTCGCGTGCTGCAGAAAAACGAAATGCGTGAATTCGGCGAATACCGCACCCAACGCCTGGTACTGGCGGCATGGGATCAATTGGTTGGCGGGGCGTTGGCATGATGCAAGGCACGGCGATTGCCAACAGTATTAACAAATTGTTACGAGGTGAGAATTTAGGCTTGCTCAATCAGGTCGATATAGATTTGGCAGACTTGACTCTGATCTGCGGAGAGAACAACACCGGGAAGACCTACGCAACGTATGCCATTTACGGCTTTTTGCGTAGTTGGAGGCAGTTGTTGCGTTTTACTTTGGAGGCTGAAATCGACGAGTTGCTGAAGGAGCAGGATAAATATCAGTTCGATTTGCAGCAAATGTTTGCGGGCAAGGTCGATGACTATCTGACACAATTGGGTAAAAATTATGTTGAAATTCTCCCTCGCGTTTTTGCTACCGAGGCGAGCGTTTTTGAGAAAACCATCTGTGTACCTTGCTGCACTCAGACGGACGACTTCTTGACTCGCCCGTATCAACAGCGAGTTCAAGCGGGCCCTGGTGGAAAAGTACTCGCCACCATTACCAAAGAGGCGGGAAGCGCCATTCTGGATGTGTTGGTTGCCGATGCAGAGGTGCTACAACGCCCTTACGGCAAACTCACCGATTTTATCGCCGATGCAATCTCTGATATTGTGTTTGCTCCGCATTTGCCGCCAGTGCATATCGCCAGTGCCGAGCGTACTGGCGCTGCCATCTTTCGCAAAGAACTCGATATGGCTCGAACGCGGATGCTCAAGGCTATCAACGAGATTGATTCCAAGGAACTCAGGCGTAATCCATTCAAGATTCTGCAAAAAATGGACGCGGACTACGCATGGCCTGTTGAAGATAACGTGGATTTCGTGCGTCAGCTTGAGGATATTGACAAGCGCAGCAGTGAGCTTGCAAATGCTCATCCGGAGCTACTGGAAGCCTTTGACGGCATCATCGGTGGTTCGTACAAAGTGGTGAAACAGCAGCTGGTTTTTCAGGCCAAGGGTTCAGGCAAGCAACGCTTTACGATGAACGAGGCTTCAAGCTGCATTCGTGCGCTGCTGGATGTCGGATTTTATTTGCGCTGCAAAGCCCGCTCCGGCGATTTGTTCATGATCGACGAACCCGAACTGAATCTGCACCCTAAAAATCAGCGTGCGTTTGCCCGGCTGGTTGCGTGCATGGTGAACGCTGGGATCAAAGTATTCATCACCACGCATAGTGATTACCTGATCAAGGAGATCAATACGCTAATCATGCTGAATCAGTGTACGGAGCACACTATAACTTATATGGATGCCTCCATGTGTGCAAGATGACTTTTGATGTCTGGCATTTTGAGGTCGAGTTGCTGTCTTATATCCGGCCTTTGTGCAGGGTTGTCCCTGCTGGCCCCGATGGAATCCGCCGGAAGAGTCCTCATCTGTTCAACGTCCTCGAAGGACAAGTTACCACCAGGCTCTCTCTTCCGTGGTCTGACCTGTTTTGCCATCAATCGTTTATCCGCCTGCGCAACTCCTTTTGCTGAACTTCAACAAATCTGTAATCGCGACTACGCCGCAGCTTTTAGTGCCGTGTGATTTGTGTCATATTCCGAATTCTTCACCAACAGTGCCCAGATCGTTCTGGCCATTTTGTTGGCGACTGCCACCACAGCCACATTGTGCGGCCGTCGACTGAGTAATTTGTCGATCCAGGGGTTTCGATTCTTAATCTGGAAGTTCACCACCGCTCTGGCCCCATGGGTCAGCAATGTTCTGAGATAGACGTCTCCCCGTTTGCTGATTCCCAGCAATCTGACCTTGCCGCCAGTACCGCTCTGGCGGGGAACCAGCCCCAGAAACGCCGCAAACTCCCGTCCTGAACGAAAAGATTTCATATCCCCCACGGTGGCAATGATAGCGGTTGCCGTCAGTAGCCCGACACCGGGAATAGCCATCAATCGAATTACCGCCTCCTGGTCTTTCTTCCACAGCGTCAGGCGTTTCTCGATATCCGCGATGTCTTGGTCCAGTTCGTCCAGGCGTTTCAGTTGTCGGCGAACAGTGTCCAGTGTCATGGGCGATACAGAGTCTTCCAGATTGGCCAAAGCGTCTGGAACCTCTTTCAGTCCTCGTTGGCGACCCTGTGGCAGATCGGCGCCGAATTCGCAGAGCAGGCCACGTATCTGATTGACCTGCATGGTGCGGATTTTGATCAATTGCTCCCGCATACGGTGCAATGCCAGGACGGACTGTTGTTCTTCACTCTTGACGGCTACGAAGCGCATATCGGGCCGCTGTACAGTTTCCCAGATGGCTGCAGCGTCGGCAGCATCGTTCTTGTTGGCCTTCACGAAGGGACGCACGAATTGGGCAGCGACCAATCGGACCTCATGGCCCAGCTTGCGCAATTCCCGGCCCCAATAATGGGCGCTACCGCAGGCCTCCATGGCAACCAACCCGGGTTGGCGATTGGCGAAGAACTCCAGGAGCGCCTCGCGGCGCAACTGTTTGCGATGAATCTCACCTGTCTCCATGTCCACCCAATGCAGCTGCATAACCCTTTTTGCCAAATCCAATCCATATGTTGTAATCTGCATGACGAGTCCTCCTTGACCTTCTTGTGGATGAATTTCCACCTTGGCACTTTGATGCCGTCCGGATCAAGCGGGGACTCCCTTCCGAAACTCCCCGCTGCCGGTCCTATAGGGGGAGGCATCCATTCCATCTGTTCAGCAGCAATATGGATATGAAGATGCGGAGCTGATCGACCCGCAACGCGTCAAGCTTTACATGACAGGCGTCGTTAAGTCCGCCATTAGTAGTGGTCGACGCGGCAAGTTTAAGACACTGATACTCGCCAAGATTTATCCGGATAGGGGTATCGAGGTTGGAACCTTCGATGACACCATCGAGACCATGAACACCATACAGAGCGAAATCCTCTACGGAGGCGAGCTCTGATGGCACTATCAAATGCACTTCAACAACTTAAAGATTCATTGTCTTGCTGCACATACCATGGCGATCAACACTCCCACGTGTTGATCAAGGAGGCTGACCCTGCGGCGAAGCTTACAAAGGTGACGCTGACGGCGCCAACAGGCGATTGGTTCAGCTTTGATCCGGACAAGGGCCGGGGTAAGGCGGCCCAGATGTCGCCCTTGCTGGCGACTGGCAAGGGGCAGAATCATCACCGTGCATGCGATTGTGTTGTGCTCATCGATCGAGGGGGACGGTTAACCGCACTGTATGTTGACCTGAAGTCAGGTAATCCGGTTGGCTACTCGGGACAATTCAAAAGCACTCGACAATTTGTGCGTTATGCCTTGGGACTGCTGGAAGAGTTTCACGGCACCAAAATTGTGCTGGTCGATGAGCGCTTTGTGGTGCTTTACGGCGGCAAACCGGCGTCTGTCAAGGTAGTTGTCGCGTCTCCCATTTTTTAAGCGGCCTTTTTATCCTGTCGCTGCGGGTTCAGATCTACCGCCCCGAC
>NZ_RIZI01000079.1 GCF_003721225.1 Acidithiobacillus sulfuriphilus
CCCCTCGCCGTACACCGTGCAGGCCTTCTGTCCGGCGTAGATTTCCATCCAGGCGATCCGCCGTTGCCCGCCGTAGGCGGCGGCCACGGCCTTGTCCACCACCGCAAGCATGGCCGGGGTCACGTCACAACCGATGCCATCTCCCTCGATGAAGGGAATGATGGGCTGCGACGGGGTCTCCAGCCGGCCGTTCTCCACCTGCACCGCTTTGGCGCCGTTGGCGGGTACCTGGATATGCGACCAATTCATGATGCCGCCTCCAACTGTTCCCCTGCCCAGGACAGGGCGCCGCCCTTACGGATCAACTCCAGATCCCGCGCATTGGCCAATTGCGGCAGGACCGCGAATGCGATCCCCCGGGTCTCGTTGTGCAGGATCAGGGCCTGGCCCAGGGTCAGGGCATCCAGCTCCAGACGCAGGCGATCGCCCATCTGCACCCGTGCATAATCGGCCGCATCGACGAAGGTCAGGGGCAGGATGCCAAAGTTGATGAGATTGGCCAGATGGATGCGGGCGAAGGACTGCACCAGCACAGCCCGCACCCCCAGATAGCGCGGAGCCAGGGCGGCGTGCTCGCGGCTGGAGCCCTGACCGTAATTATGGCCAGCGACGATGAAACCGCCTCCCGCTGCCTTGGCCCGGGCCGGAAAGCCCTCGTCTACCACGTGGAATACAAACTCGGAAATGGCCGGCAGGTTGGAGCGCAGGGGCAGGACCTTGGCGCCGGCGGGCATGATGTGATCGGTGGTGATGTCATCGCCCAGATGAATGAGCACCTCACCTTCCAGCACCTGCGGCACCGCCGTTCCCACGGGCAGTTTGGCTATATTGGGGCCGCGGATGATCTCCACCCCCGCACCGGAGGGGGGCGGGGCGATGATCATGCGGTCATCGACATGGTAGTGGGCCGGCGCCGAAACGGCGATCTTGCCCATCCCCAGATCCCGGGGATCGGTGATCTCTCCGGTGAGCGCACAGGCGGCACAGGTTTCGGGACTGGCAAGATAGACGGCGGCGTTTTTGGTGCCGGAACGCCCGTAAAAATTACGGTTGAAGGAACGGATGGACACCCCCTCGGAGGGCGGCGCAAAACCCATGCCGATGCAGGGCCCGCAGGCGGACTCCAGGAGACGCGCCCCGGCGGCGATGAAATCCAGCAATCCGCCGTCCCGGGCGATCATCTCCATGACCTGGCGCGAACCGGGGGAGACCCCCAGCCCCACCCCTTCGGCCACGGTCCGCCCCTTGAGCATGGCCGCCACGGTCATGAGGTCGGCATAAGAGGAGTTGGTACAGGAACCGATGGCCACCTGGGCGACCTTGGTCCCCGCCACCTCGCGCACGGTCTTGACGTTGTCGGGGCTGTGCGGGCAGGCGATGAGGGGTTCCAGGACATCCAGGTCGATATCCAGCACCTCGTCATAGCGGGCGTCTTCGTCCGCCACCCATTGGCTCCAATCCTGCTCCCGCCCCTGGGCCGCCAGATATTCGCGGGTGATGGCATCCGCAGGAAAAACACTGGTGGTCGCCCCCAATTCGGCGCCCATATTGGTGATGGTGGCCCGTTCGGGGGTGCTCAAGGTATCCACACCAGGCCCGAAATACTCGAAGATCTTGCCTACACCCCCCTTGACGGTCTTGCGCCGCAAGACCTCCAGGATGATGTCCTTGGCGCTGACAAAGGGCTGCAAGGTCCCCCGCAGGCGGATGCCGATGACCTGCGGCATGTTGAGGTTGAAGGGTAGGCCACCCATGGCCAGGGCGATGTCCAGGCCCCCGGCGCCAATGGCCAGCACCCCCGCCCCGCCCGAAGTCGGGGTATGGGAGTCGGAACCGAGCAGCGTGGCCCCGGGCCGCGAAAAGCGCTCCAGGTGCACCTGATGGCAGATGCCGTTACCCGGCCGCGAGAAGTAAATGCCGTAACGCGCCGCAAAGGTCTGCAGGAAACGATGGTCATCGGGATTTTCAAAGCCGGTCTGCAGCATGTTGTGATCCACATAGGACACCGACAACTGGGTCCGCACCCGCGGCAGCCCCAGGGCCTCGAACTGCAGATAGGCCATGGTACCGGTGGCATCCTGAGTGAGTGTCTGGTCGATGCGGATGGCAATGGGGCTACCCGCCTCCAGCGTGCCGCTGACCAAGTGCGCCGCGATGATTTTTTGGGTGACATTCATGCCCATGGAAAAGCCCTCGTTGCCATAACCAAAGCTGCTCGTGAAAACCGTTATCATCGCAAAACAACCGCGCCGCGCCAAGCAGTTTCCCGCAGCGCGCCGCCCCAACCCAGCGCGGGACCGCGGGAAACCCTAGCAAGGCCCCAGGCTTTCATTATCGGCCCATTAGCAACACCGCTACATGACAACGGTGCAAAAAACAAGCTATATTTTCCAAAATTATCCATAGGGTGTAGCGAGAAACCGCTGCTGTCGATGTGAGCAGGAATGGTTTTTCAAAACATTCAATAAAATCCGGAAGGAGCGTCAGTGTCTAGCAGCATGTCCGTCAATCCCCTTTGGCTGTTCAAGGTATTTCCGTTTTTGCGCTGGTGGCCCATGGTCAACGGCACCGCCACCCGCGCCGATCTCCTGGCCGGCCTCACCGGGGCCATCATTGTGCTACCCCAGGGGGTGGCCTTCGCCACCATCGCCGGCTTACCGCCCGAATACGGGCTCTACACGGCCATGGTGCCCGCCATCATCGCCGCCCTCTTCGGCTCTTCCTGGCATCTGGTGTCGGGACCGACCACGGCCATCTCCATCGTCGTTTTCGGCGCCCTGAGCCCCTTTGCCGAACCCGGATCCGCGCACTACATCACCCTGGCGCTCACCCTTACCCTGCTCACCGGGCTCTTCCAGTTCACCATGGGCATCGCCCGCCTGGGCACCGTGGTCAACTTCATTTCCCATACCGTCGTCATCGGCTTTACCGCCGGGGCCGCCATCCTCATCGCCAGCAGTCAGATCAAAAACTTTTTCGGCCTCTCCCTGCCGCGCGGCGCCACCTTTGCGCAGACCATGTGGGCGTTTTTTCAGCAGTTCGACCACATCAATCTGCATGTCATGTCGGTGGGGCTGGTGACCCTCCTCACCGGCATCCTCGTGAAGCGCTATACCCCCAGGATCCCCTACATGATTGCCGCCATGCTCGTCGGCAGCATCTACGCCCTGATCCTGAACCAGAGCCTCGGCGACGCCGTTACCGGCATCCGCCTCCTAGGCGCGCTCCCCAGCCACCTGCCGCCCCTGTCGCTGCCGGAACTCGACCCCCACGCCCTGAGCCAGATAGCCCCCAGCGCCCTGGCCGTGGCCATGCTCGGCCTGACGGAGGCGGTCTCCATCGCGCGCGCCGTCGCCGTGCGCGCCGAACAACGCATCGACGGCAATCAGGAATTCGTCGGTCAGGGGCTTTCCAATATGGTCGGCAGCTTCTTTTCCGCCTACGCCTCCAGCGGCTCTTTCAATCGCTCCGGACTCAATTACGAAGCCGGCGCCCGCACGCCCTTGGCAGCCGTCTTCGCCTCCCTCTTCCTGGGGATCATCCTGCTCCTGGTGGCACCGCTGGCCGCCTATCTCCCCATCGCCTCCATGGCCGCCATCCTGTTCCTGGTAGCCTACGGACTCATCGACTTTCATCACATTTTTGCCATCATCAAGGCCAGCAAAAGGGAAACGGCCGTCCTCCTGGTGACCTTTTTCTCCACGCTTCTGGTCGAACTCGAGTTTGCCATTTATCTGGGTGTGCTGTTATCGCTCATCTTCTACCTGATGCGCACTTCCCGCCCCAACGTGATTTCGGTGGTCCCCGATCCTCGGGCGTCCCATCGCCCCCTGGTTCACGCCCCCGATCTGCCCTACTGTCCCCAGGTACAGATGCTGCGCATCGATGGTTCGCTCTTCTTTGGCGCCGTCAATCATGTGGAGCAGCGCCTGCTCGAACTGGAGCAGGAACACCCGCAGCAGAAAATCATCATCATCAATGGACGCAGCATCAATTTCCTCGACATCGCCGGAGGAGAAGCGCTGGTTCAGGAGGCCAAACGGCGGCGCCGGCAGGGTGGTGATCTCTATCTCTACGGGATCAAACCGGCGGTCATGGAGATCCTCCAGCGCGGCGGCTTCCTGGAGGAAATCGGCCCTGACCATGTCTTCGAAACTCGCGACGAAGTCATTCGCCATGTCTTCTCCGTGCTGGATCGGGACATCTGCATGGGCTGCCAGCAGCGTATCTTTCATGAATGCAAGGCCTTGCCGTCGCCCGGGGGAAAGCCGTCATGAGGAAAAGCGCCGTCCTCTTCCTCGGCCTGAGCCTGTTGCTCCCGACCATGGCCTGGGCCGAATCGCCAACGGAAATCACCGCCATCCGGAATGCGGCACGGGGGGGCAATCAAGGGGCTGAGCTCCTGCTCGCCCTTATCTATTTCGAAGGCCGCGGGGTGCCGCAAAACCCCGCCAAGGCGCGCCAGTGGATGCAGCGGGCGGCCCGGGAAGGGCAGCCTTATGCCCAATTCATGCTCGGCAGCTGGTACGCCGGCGGCCTGGCCGGTCTGCCCAAGGACGCCACGGAAGCGGGCCGGTGGTGGCAAAAAGCCGCCGAGCAAGGACAACCCCAAGCGGCCTACCGCCTGGGCCAAGCCTACCTGACGGGAGAAGGTGTTAAAACCGATCCCAAACGCGCCGAATACTGGTTGCGGCGGGCGGCCGGGGCCGGCAATGCCCCGGCCCAAACCCTGCTGGGCAAGATGTATCACGAAGGATATGGCGTGCCCAGGGATCTGGAAAAGAGCCATGACTGGCTGGCCCGCGCAGCGGCTCAGGGAGAAGGAGAAGCCATTCTTTTCCTGGATTTCTTTGTCCGGATGGGCGAGGATGCCTTGCAGGGCTATCGCCAGAGCGGCCCGGAACTGGAGGCCCGCGCCCGGCAGGGGGACAGCGAAGCCCAGTACCAGTTGGCCTTACGTTACGAGTCAGGGGCCTGGGGTGTTCTCCAGGATAATCGAAGGGCTCTCTATTGGTTCCACCAGGCCGCTGCCAGCGGCAACCGTATGGCCATGCGCGCCCTGGCGGATGTCTACGCAAACGGGCTGCTGGGCGCGCCCAAGGACCTCCGTCAGGCGGACTACTGGCGCAATCGCGCCGCAACCCGCGAGCCGCCCCGGGACATCATCAAGAACCCGGCAGCGGTGGGGCGATCCTCAACCCTCCCTTAGCCCCGGCTTTCGGCCCACTGGCGGGCGCGCTCCAGACGGGACAAGGT
>NZ_RIZI01000008.1 GCF_003721225.1 Acidithiobacillus sulfuriphilus
CGCCAAATGCCGCACAAGGTCGCCAGCTATTTTCGGCACCCTGCCGCCCGCTACGCCATGTCGGATATTTAAGGGCCGGGTTAATAGCCAGGGTAAAGCAGAGCATATCCGCAGCACGGCCACGGCGCCGATGCCCCAAAAGGTCCACCAGGCGACACGGTCCGCCTCCAGCGGTCGCCCGGAATGCCCCAGGCTCACGCGGGTGGCCATGGCCAGCAAGGTGCTCGTCAAAAAGCCGATCCCGAGGGCATGCAGCGGCGCAAAACCCAAAGAGAATGGTCCGCCCAGGGCAGACGGCAGGCCGCGTGCCACATAAAGGGCCAGGGCCACGGGGAGCCACGCAAAACCCACGTGGAGCATGGCCAGCAGTTGGTTCCGGAAGCTGCTCAGCAGTCCCCACCGGATACTGAGGTACAGGGCGAGGCCAAGAAAAGGCAGGTCGCTGATCAGGCACCAAGGGGTCCCGAAGCCCCAGCGCAAGAGGAAATGTCCGATGCTGAATGCCGTCACCAGCGGTAAGACCCAGGCGGCTTGGAACATCCGGTAACCCGGCAAGGCCCGGCTGCTGAAAAAGGGGATCAGGCGATAGCAAACAGTAACGGTCAAGGGCACCAGACACAGCCATAAGGCAGCGGAAAATGCCGCAGCTATCCATGTCTGGCGGCCCCAGTACATGCCGGCGATGAACAGTGCGAGCCCCACGGCGCCGCCTCCCAGCCAAGAC
>NZ_RIZI01000080.1 GCF_003721225.1 Acidithiobacillus sulfuriphilus
CCCGCCGGAAAGTTCCAGAGGCGGGCCGCCAGATCCAGCAGGTTCGCCGCCGGCAGCCGTTCCCGCCGCCCCCGTCCCCAGTAACGCGGCAGGATCTCGCCCAGCGCCTCGCCCGGCCAGGCGCGCAGTCCCGGGAGCCAGAGGGTCAGCCCCCCCTTGGATGAGCCCCCCTTGGCCGCGGGCATCAACGCTCGAGAATGGCGCGTTCCACCGCTGCCAGGGTGGCGTCCACCGTCACCACCTCACCGCCCTGGGCAATGGCGGTATCCGGGTCCTTGAGGCCGTGACCGGTGAGGGTGCAGACCACCGTCGCGCCCGCTTCCAGGCGTCCGGCGCGGGCCGCGGCCACCACCCCCGCCAGGGAGGCCGCCGAGGCCGGTTCGCAGAACACCCCCTCGAAGCGCGCCAGCCAGCGCTGCGCTTCGAGAATCTCTGCATCGGTCACGGCGGCAAACCAGCCGCCGCTCTCCCGGGCCACCACATGGGCCTGATCCCAGGACATGGGATGGCCGATACGGATGGCCGTGGCGATGGTCTCGGGGTCCTGGACAAAATGCCCGGCAATGAAAGGCGCGCTCCCCGCCGCCTGAAAGCCCAACATCTTCGGGCGCTTGCCGGCCTTGCCGTGGCCATAGGAACAGCGACCGTTACAAAATTTACAGGCCCCGGTGAGGATATCCCCGGCGCCCTCGCGCCCGTCCGTCGCCTCGCAATAGCCCATCCAGTGGGCAGTGATATTGCCCGCGTTGCCCACCGGCAGGGCGTGGTAGTCGGGCGCCTCACCCAAGGCCTCGATGATCTCGAAGGCCGCGGTCTTCTGCCCCTGCAAGCGGTAAGGATTCACCGAGTTTACCAAGGTAATGGGGGCACGGGCGGCCACTTCCTGCACAATCCGCATCCCGGCGTCAAAATTGCCGCGGATCTGCAAGACCAGGGCGCCGTGCATCATGGCCTGGGAGAGCTTGCCCAGGGCGATCTTGCCCTCGGGAATGACCACATAGGCGCGCATCCCGGCGCGGGCCGCGTAGGCCGCCGCCGCCGCCGAGGTATTGCCGGTGGAGGCGCAGATGACCATCTCGCTGCCCTCTTCCCGGGCCTTGGTCACCGCCATGGTCATGCCCCGGTCCTTGAAGGAGCCGGTGGGATTCAGGCCCTCGTACTTGAGAAAGATGCGCAGGTCCATACCCAGTTGCCGGGGCAGGTTCAGACACTCGATGAGCGGCGTATCCCCCTCCCCCAAGCTCACAGCCTGCGTCTCCGGAGCCAGGGGCAGATAATCACGATAACGATCGATAACGCCGGTGTAACGGCTTGCGGTCACAAAGACCTCCTCATTTTCCACACATTGATGAATCATTATTCCTTGGTGCAGCAGGGCCTAAGCAGATTCCCCCAACCCCTCCACCCGCAGGCGCAGTACCGGGCGGGTCACCACCGGCAGGGCCTGGATGCGCGCCAGCGCCGCATCCAGATCCCCCTCACGGCAGCGATGCAGCAGCAGCACGATGGGCACATCCGCCGCCGCACCCGCCTCCTTCTGCACCAGCGCCTCGATGGAGATGTCGTGCTCGGCCAGCACCGTGGCCACCTGGGCCAGGACACCGGGACGGTTGTGGGCGTGGATACGCAGGTAATAGGCGCTTTCCACCGCCGCCATGGGCAGCAGGGGCAGCGCGCTCATGCAATCGGGCTGAAAGGCCAGATGCGGCACCCGGTTGCTGGGGTCCGCCGTCAAGGTCCGTGCCACATCCACCAGATCCGCGACGATGGCGCTGGCGGTGGGCTCCGCACCCGCCCCGCGACCATAGTAAAGGGTCTGGCCGACGGCGTCGCCATCCACCAGCACCGCGTTGAAGGGCCCTTCGACGCTGGCCAGCAGGTGACGCTCGGGAATCAGGGTGGGGTGCACGCGCAACTCCACCCCGTCGGCCCGCCGTTTGGCGATGCCCAGGAGCTTGATGCGGTAACCGAGATCTTCGGCATAGACCACATCCACACGGTCGAGATTGCGGATGCCCTCCACGTGGCAATGGGCAAAATCCACCGGAATGCCAAAGGCAATGGAGGCCAGCAGGGTCAGTTTGTGCGCCGCGTCGCCGCCATCGATGTCCAGCCCCGGATCGGCTTCGGCATAGCCTAGACGCTGGGCCTCGGCCAGGGCGGAAGGGAAGTCCTTGGCCTCGGCGCGCATCTGCGTGAGGATATAATTGCTGGTGCCGTTGATGATGCCCGCGAGCCATTGGATGCGGTTCCCCGCCAGGCCCTCGCGGATGGCCTTGATGATGGGAATGCCCCCGGCCACCGCCGCCTCGAAGGCCACCACCACGCCCTGTTCCTGGGCGGCGGCAAAGATGACGTTGCCGTGTTCCGCCAGGAGGGCCTTGTTGGCCGTGACCACATGCTTGCCGGCGGCAATGGCCTCCAGGATCAGGCTGCGGGCCGGCTCGATGCCCCCCATCACCTCCACCACCACATCAATCTCGGGATTGCGCACCACCGCAAAGGGATCGCTGGTGACCAGGCAGCCCAAGTCCAAGCCCTGCAAACGGGCAGGATTGCGCACCGCGGCCTGGGCAATGACAATCTCGCGCCCCACGCGCCGGGCAATCTCCCCGGCGTTACGGCGCAGGACCCGCACCGTCCCGCCGCCCACCGTCCCCATGCCGAGGAGACCCACCCGCACCGGGCCCATGACCGGCCTGCTCATAGATCCTCGCGGAACATCTGCTTGATGCCGCGAATGGCCTGGCGGGTGCGGTGCTCGTTCTCCACCAGCCCGAAGCGCACGTATTCATCCCCCATCTCGCCAAAGCCGATGCCGGGGCTCACCGCCACCTTGGCCCGCTCCAGCACCAGCTTGGAGAACTCCAGGGAGCCCATCTTGCGCAGGGCCTCGGGGATGCGCGCCCAGACGAACATGGTCGCCCTGGGCCGGTCCACGGGCCAGCCCGCCGCCTCCAGGCCATCGCAGAGGACATCGCGGCGGTGTTCATACATGAGGCGGATGTCTTCCACGCAGTCCTGGGGACCCTCCAGGGCAGTGATGGCCGCCACCTGAATAGGAGTGAAGGTCCCGTAGTCCAGATAGCTCTTGATGCGCCCCAGAGCACCGATGAGCTTGGGATTGCCGACGGCGAAGCCCACCCGCCAGCCGGGCATGTTGTAGCTCTTGGAGAGGGTAAAAAACTCCACCCCCACGTCCTTGGCGCCGGGCACCTGCAAAAAGCTCGGGGCCTTATAGCCGTCGAAGACGATATCGGCATAGGCCAGATCGTGCACCACCCAGATGCGGTGCTCCTTGGCGAAGTCCACCACGCGCTCGAAAAAATCCAGATCCACCACCGTCGCCGTGGGGTTGTGGGGAAAATTGAGGACCAGCATCCGGGGCTTGGGCCAGGCCGCCTTGATGGCCTTTTCCAGCTCCGCGAAGAAGTCGCCGCCGGGCACCATGGGCACATGGCGCACGTCCGCCCCGGCAATGACAAAGCCGTAGGGATGAATGGGATAAGTGGGGCTCGGCACCAGGACCGTATCTCCCGGCCCCATGGTGGCCAGGGCCAGATGGGCCAGGCCCTCCTTGGAACCGATGGTGACGATGGCCTCGGACTCGGGATCGAGATGCACGTCATAGCGGCGCTCGTACCAGGTCGTAATGGCCCGACGCAGGCGGGGAATACCGCGCGAAACGCTATAGCGGTGGGTATCGCCACGCTGGGCCGTCTCGCAGAGCTTGTCCACGATATTCTGCGGGGTAGGCTGGTCGGGATTGCCCATACCAAAATCGATCACATCCTCGCCACGCTTGCGCGCCTGGTTTTTCAGATCCGTAACGATATTAAAGACATAGGGGGGAAGACGACGAATACGTTCAAAATCACTATTCATGGGGCGCGTACTCTAGGGCTTGTAGCGAATACCGAAACCGCTAGACAATAGATTTGCGGCGCGGGCCTGTCAATCTGAAAAAAGGAAATCCGCCATGAAACTGCATCGGCAAAGGGACGAACTGCACAACATCATTCACGCCTATGGACCCCAGGGCATCGTCATTGGCGGCATAACCCACGGCAGCGCCGTGCTGGTGGCCCCCGACTGGCTGGAAAGCCCATGGGGGCCCATGGGCTTGGATGACCTGCGTCCGGAGCATTTCGCCCGCTTCCACGGCAGCGCCCCGCAAATCCTCCTGCTCGGCACCGGCTGCCGCCAACGCTTTCCCGACCGGTCGCTCTTGGGCGCCCTGCGCGAACGCAACCTGCACCCCGAGATCATGGACACCAGTGCCGCCTGCCGCACCTACAACATCCTTGTCGGCGAAGATCGCGACGTGGTCGCCGCCCTCTTGCCCCCCAGCGCCTGAAACTGATCTCAGTATCAGCCGGATACGCCCGTCGGCGGAGGGGTTTTTTTGCTCCGGCGGTCCTTGCCTGTTGTTCTACGGCTCATCCCGCTGGCAGGCGAAAACTCGCCCTTTGGGCTCAAACAGTTCGCCTGCCGGGCGCGGAATTTCGCCTAGAACAACGACGGCTCGGACCGAAGTCGCGGCAAAAACCCCTCCGCCGACGGGCGTATCCGGAATCAGAGATTCGTAAAGAGGAATTCCGCCGACAGGCCCTCGCTCTCCAGGCGATGGCGCAGGGCAAAAAGGGCCTCCACCTGAATCTGCCGGACCCGCTCGCGGGTTACCCCCATACGCGCCCCCACCTCTTCGAGGGTGGCGCTTTCCCCCCCATCCAGGCCGAAACGCCATTGCAGGACGAGCCGATGTTTCTCCCCCAGGGCCGCTATCCAGACGCGCAACTGATGGTTCAGGTCCTTGTCGGCCAGGGTCGACTCCGGGCCGCAACTGTCGGCATCCGCCAGCATATCCGCCAAGGACTGATCCCCATCCCGCCCCATGGGAGCCTCCAGGCTGCTTACCCGCCCGTCCAGCTCCATGCAGTCGCGCACATCCGCCACCGGCCGTTCCATGACCTCCGCCACCTCCTCGGCACTGGGCACACGCTGGAGGCGCTGGCCCAGGCAACGGGCGGCGCGCAGACAGGCGCTCAGCTCCTTCATGACGTGGATGGGCAGACGCACGGTGCGCGTCTGATTCATGATGGCGCGTTCGATATTCTGGCGAATCCACCAGGTGGCATAGGTGGAGAAGCGAAAACCCCGTTCCGGATCAAACTTTTCCACCGCCCGGATCAAGCCCAGATTACCCTCTTCAATGAGATCCAGCAGCGGCAGGCCGCGATTGATGTAGCGGCGGGCAATGCGCACCACCAGACGCAGGTTGCTCTCGATCATGGTGGTGCGAGCGGCGGC
>NZ_RIZI01000081.1 GCF_003721225.1 Acidithiobacillus sulfuriphilus
GCCGTGGTGGAGAAAGCGGTGCGATTGCCGCGTCATGGGCGGGTCACCCGCCTGGGCGGCATGGCGGTCGCCTTGGCGCTGGTCTGGTACTCAGCACTCTGAGCAACAGTATTTTTCCTCAAGGCAAAAATCATCGGATTAAAAGTGACACAACCTGGGCTGCCTCGATCGGAGTGGTGGATCAGGCTGGGTAACGGACCGCGCCGCTTTATCGCCATGCGCAAAGCGTCGATGGCCAGCTCTTGGGTCATCCTTGCCTCCAAGGCATAACCGACGATTTCGCAGGTGCATTGATCCTTGGCGCCAGCGCCCTGAACATGGCGATACAGCATCGGCGTCCACCACCGGGACTGGTCCATCACTGCTGACCGCGGCAGCCAGTACTGCGCCAAGGCACTCCTGAAAAGCCGCAAGCCGGAGGCCAAGCCCTTCCGCAAATGGGTCACCGCCGAGGCCCTCCTCGCCATCCGCAAAGCCGGGCGCTACGAGGCCGGCGCTGTGCGCGACGCCATCACGCGGCTCCATCAGACCGACGGGGTGGGAGACAAAGCGTTCCGCGCGTTCGCGGAGCGGATCGCGTCGGGCGCGAAGCTCATTCAAATGGCACGCCTGCTCCGCAGGATCGCCGCTCCCCCCAAGCCGTGATCCGCGCACGATTTTTCCGGTGAACGCTATTTCTGAATGGCGGCCCTGTAGGCTTGCAGGTCGGACGGCGTGGATTCGGTTTTCATTGGGTGTCCTCCTTCTTCGGCCATTTCTGGGCGGCGTGCAGCACGCGCAGCACGGTTACGGTGTCGTCCTCGATGCGATAAACCATCATGTAATTGGGGCGCACCACGATTTCCCGCGTTCCCTTCATGCGGCCGGCGCGGTACAGCTTCGGCTGTTCCCTGGCCTGCTCTGCCTTGGCTTCAAACTCGTCGTCCAGCTCGACGGCGGCGGCCGGGTTGTCTTGGGCGATGTAATCCATGATGGCCTCGCGGTCCTCCAAGGCCATCGGACGCCAGACAAGGCGGGTCATTTTGCGCGTTTCCGCAGCGCGGCCTTGCGGTCGGCGAACGAGGCGCGGGCCTCATCGTGGGGAATGCTCGGGCGCTGGTCCTCGATGCTGGCCTGGACCTGCTCACGAAACCATGCGTCATGGGCGGCGGCCTCGTGGGCGCGCTTCATGCGTTCGGCGGCATCTGCACGGCGCTTGCTGTAGACGGTGGGGGCGCTGTAGTTGCTGGCGTCGATGCCGTCGATGCGAACGATGCCCAGCTCGTCGCGGAGGTACTGCATACAGGTGTCAAGACTGGACCAAGAACGGGGCTTGTCGGTGCGCTGCGTGCCCAGCGGGGTTTCCTGCATTCCGATCTTGAGCATGACGGACCAGCCGCCAGGCTGGCCGATGATGGCCGCGCCACGGATCGCGGCGGCCTCGGCCAGCCGGCGAGCGTTGGGGGTGTCGATGGTTTTGCTTGCCATAGATTCCTTGCTTCGTTGATTGAAGATCAACAAGCGGAATTATGAAATCCAATGGGAAGAAATGCAAGTCTTGCTAAGTCCTGGTGTCACTCTCAGAAGGCGACTGCACAAAGCGTCAGGAGGCGACTGCGCGGCTAGCTTTAGCGTCGGCTTGGATGGAGATTATTCTGAGTATAGTTCCAATGTGGACGATTTCGCCTGCCTCATCTCGCACGGGCGATTTTGCACGCGGGCCCCCAAGGCGCTCCTGCTGGTCGGCAACATGGCCACCCAGACGTTTCTGGGAAAAGGTTCCCTGTGGAGCCAGGTCGAAGCCTCGAAATCCTATCCTTCCGTTCGGTTCGGAAACTATTCGCCGTCTCCGCGAACGCATTCTTCTAAGCCGCCTGTACGGCGGATAACGTCCTTCTTGGGGTGGCTTTTCGTCTATGGCCGGTTTGTCTATGTGGGTGATCTCGTCATTGATGAGTCCTGCCGCAGTCGGGGGTACGGGAAGATTCTGATGGAGCGACTAAAGGCAGAGGCCAAGCTTCTGGGTTGTGTCAGGCTACTGTTGGACGCGGCCATGAGTAACACGCTCGGACACCGTTTTTATTACCGTCAAGGGCTGTTGGCTACGGCTTTACGCTTCGGCATGACACTGTCGTGAGTGGGGAAATTTCATGGGTGAACCGCTGAGGTAAGCATCCACCCAGCAGTTATGGGTTCCGCCTCGGACGCTCGTCGCACCAAGCCGTGCGGCAAGTCCTGGTCAGATTATATCATTATACTTTCCGCTCTTTTTTCATAGTGTAGGGATTTGGCTACAGCGGGCACGCCCACCGTGGCCTGGATGGGCGGGGTGCGAGGGTGAAGGGCTGAGGGGGATGGGCTACAGGGAGAATGTCCAGGCAAGGGCTGAAAGGGATTGGGCGCCCTGCCGATGAAGATGATAGTTGGTGATAGTTAAAGCGATAAGAGGCTTTAATGGCTCATGGCACGGTCATTGCATTAGTAAAAATTTAAATACTGATGTTGCCAAGGAGTGCCTGCCATGCATGTTGAACAACGGTCTTCCCCAGGGGTGACGCGCTGTCGTTATATTCTCTGGGATCCTGAAAGCCACGACTGTGCTTTGGTGGATACCCTCCCGGAAGATGTGGAAGCGGACTTGGACTGGGTGCTGGCACGGGATCCGGTGACGCGGATCCGCCATATTCTGCATACCCACCATCATGTTGCCCTGGCCGCGGCGGCCGAGCGTCTGTGCCTCTTGACCCCGGGAGCGGGCTTCGTTGCGCCATTTGCGGGCATTATCGACCTTAGCGCCATGGCACAGATCCCGATGGGGCGGCAGAAACTTCAGCCGGTGCGGACCCGTGGTACGCCTCCCCGCATTGGTTTTTACTGGCCGGGCCATTTCCTCGCCGGCTCCGCCCTGGGTTTCGACGAACGTGGGCGGGCGCAGTGGCGGGGCGACGCCGAGGCCTGGGGCGCCTTGGCGCAACTCCCGGCGCAGACCCGGATCTTCGCCGGGGAAGGGGGCGGGAACGATCTGCACCTGCGGGACTGGCAGGCACAGATCGACGCCCAGGTAGTTTCCCTGGCGGTACCTGCTGCGGCGTCGCCTGCTGACTGCCTGAGGCGTACCGCGCCCAAAATCCGCCCCAAAGGGCAGAATGGACGGAATCTCGCCCACAAAATCGCTGAATGGGCCTATTTCGGGCAAATGCACGGGGAGAAATCGGCGTTTTCATGCCTGATCAGGGGTTCCCTGAGTAGTTCAAGAAGCAGAACTTGTCAAATTGACGGGCCGGAATTTATGCCGGGATGGCTGGACATGGGCTCATGGATCGGAAGAATTGGGAAGAGAGCGAATGATTTCCACGGCGGCGCCGTGGCGCAGGTAATCCGTTCCCCAGTCGAGCAGGGTGAGCAGGCGATTGCGGGTGCCGATGATGCGGTAGAGGTGCAGGCCCAGCCAGAGCAGCCAGGCGCTCCCGCCATGCCAGTGCAGATGCCAGCGTTCGATCTGGCAGACGGCATCGAAACGGCCGAGGACGGCCATGCTGCCAGGGTCCCGGTAGGCGAAGGGGGGAGGGAGGGCCCGCCCTTGCCGTTGGGATTGCAGCACCAAGGCGGCGTGGCGGGCACTCTGCAGGGCAAAGGGCGCAACCTGGGGCCAAAATTCACCATCGCTGCCATAGGCCAGGTCACCGACGATGAAAACTTCTGGGTGTCCCGGCAGGCGCAGGTGGGGATCGACGATGATTCGCCCGCCGGGCCCCTTGGCGCCGGGCAGGGTGGCCGCCAGCGGATTGGCCGTTACACCGGCGGTCCAGACGAGGGTATGGGCAGGAATGGCCGGGTCCGGCTGGCATTGCACCGTTTGCCCGTCAAATCCCAGGACATGGGTATGAAAGCGCAGTTGGGCGCCGAGTTTTTGCAGCTTGCGTGCGGCTTGGGCCTGGAGGGGGGCGGCAAAGCCGGGAAGCAGGGCTGCGCCGCCCTGCACCAGGGTGATTTGCAGCTCTTCCGGCTGCAATTCCGGGTAGTCGCGGGGGAGCAAGACGTGCAGGAGCTCCAGCAGGGCGCCGCAGAATTCGACGCCGGTGGGGCCGCCTCCGGCAATGACGAAGTGGAGCCAGCGCCGCCGTTGGGCGGGGTCGGCGCAATGGCTGGCCGCTTCCAGGGCACTGAAGATGCGCGAACGGGCCTCTTCGGCCGCCTCCATGCCCTTGAGCTGCAGGGCATGGCTGGCGATGGCGGCATTGCCGAAAAAGTTGGTGACGGTGCCGAGAGCTATGAAGAGGTAATCATAGGGAAGGACATCGCCGTCATCGAGAAGGATCGAACGCGGGGAAAGGTCCAATCGGGCGACCCGCCCCAGGCGGAAATGCAGGCCGCTGCCGCGCAGAAGGCGCCGTTGCGGAGTGGCGATGGCCTCTGCCTGGAGATCTCCGGCAGCCACCTGGTAGAGGAGGGGCTGAAAGAGGTGGTAATTGCGCTGGTCGATGAGGGTCACCTCCAGCCCTTGGCCCCCGAGGGCGCGGGCGGCGGCGTTGCCGGCGAAGCCGCCGCCAAGGATGAGGACGCGTTCAGCCATGGGTTCCGGCCCCCGGCGCATGGGCAGGCCGGCTGTTGCGCCAGGCCAGCCAGAAGAGGGGGATGGTCCACAGGGCCGAGAGGTCATAAATATGGTCGAGGCTGAGCAGATCCTGCAGGGGGCCGAGCCCGAAGGAGCCGATGCCTTCGCCCACCATCAGGGCGCCGACCAGAAGCCCGGCCATCTGGGTGCCTTCCTCGGGATGGGCGGCAATGCCGTAGGCCATGCTGTAGGGGTAATAGATGCCGCAGGCGATCCCGGCGGCGGTGAAGGCCATGAGCAGGGCGTTGGCGGCGGCGAGATGGGGGATGAGCAGGAAGCAGGCGGCGATCCCCAGGGGGGCGAGCAGATAGACGATCCGGCGGTGCAGCAAGCGGTTGGGAATGAAGCCCAGGGCAAAGCGCGCGGCGGTCATGCCGCCCCAGAAGAGGGCCAGGGCGAGGGCGCCGCTGGCGGCGGGCAGGCCGCGGTTGACGCTGACCAGGATATTGGCCCAACTGCCGAAGCTTCCTTCGCAGATGGCATAGATCAGCACGGCGCCGGCAAAGGGCAGCATGGAGCGGTGCCAGGCGCGCAGGCCCCCCAGCTCCGCCGGACCATCGGCGGCAATGGGCAGCAGGAGCAAGGCCAGCCAGGCAAGGGCGAGGAGGGCCGGCCAGCCCGCCCAGCCGATGCTGCTGCGGAAGCCCTGGAGGATCAGGGGCGAGAGGGCCGTGGCGCCGCCGATGACGGCATTGAGGATGGTCACCGCCGCTGCGGCGGTTCCGGCAAAGAGGAGGGTGGCGGAGCGGTTGATGGCGGCG
>NZ_RIZI01000082.1 GCF_003721225.1 Acidithiobacillus sulfuriphilus
TCCCGGCAATATTCGCTCAACTCCACCTCTGACAGCAGGGCCGTTTCCACCACCGCGGCCAGTTTGGACTCGGCAGACCAGCCCTCTGCTGTCTTCTTGGTCACTGCACTCATCGCCCCACTCGCCATCGCCTGCTTACGCCAATGGTACAGAGTAACATCAGAAATCCCTTCCTGTTTGGCCAGTTCCGCCACGGACAAACTGGTGGGCGGCAACATCTTCTGCAATACAGCGGCCTTACGTTCTGCTGAATAACCCTTCATCTCGATAATCCACTTTCCGCCCCCACTCTACGACTTACTCCATTTCAGAGAGGCGACAACTACCCTGACACCGGGGGCCGGTCGGCTATCGCCTCCGGCAGGCGCTGCAACTCCTGCCTCATTTGCTGCATTTCGCTCAAGGTCCGCGATGCGATGCTTTGCAATTCGCTGGATGTCGGCAAGGATTTCACTATCTCTAACTTGGTCATAATCAACCGCCTTTGCGAGATTCGCCCATTTGTATCTATCGCCCAGAGATGATCCTTTGAACGTCACGCCATCCAAATGAAAGGAAAAGCCATTTAATCGCCCGGTGGATGCGACATTTGGCACAACAATGACGCCCCGCTGCTCCAGATATTCCACAAAGTCAGGCGCTGTTTTAGGTTCCCGCGTGGCCTCATTTAGCCATTCCTGCAACACCAATCTCGGAGGTTTAGCTTCCGTGCGGACGGCTTTTTCCAATTCGTCCTTGGTTGGTTGGCTGCCTGGCCTCCGGCATCTTGATTTTGCCGTCCGGCGTGTACTCTGGGCCTTTCGTAATCGTCAATCCAAACTCGTACTCCAAGGAGTGGATATGGCGGGTGCTAGCCAGATTTTCGTTTTTACCCAGATAGACTTTGCCATCAAGGGCCACTCTGGAGGCCACGATATGCACATGCTGGCCTTCAAAATCATCATGCAGGACATAACAGCGTGGGTGCAGGGTGCCAAAACCCATTTTTTCCATATAAGCGTCGGCAATGGCCACCCACTGCTCCTGCGTGATGCGCTCGCCCTTCGGCAGGCGAAGGGAGTTATGCCAGACAGGTTTGCCAATGTCCGGGCGAAGTTTCCGCGTAATGCCAAACTCCCGCGAAAGTGCGCGCGGGCCGGTACCTGACATGTTGCCGCCAATCAGAACGCCGGGAAACTTTTTGTGGTCGGCGTCCCGGCCAAAAACATAGTTCAGGACACCGCGAAAACCAGTACCGCGCCTAATCTTCTGCATCCCCTCCATCGGGTTCCTCCCCTGAATCGGAATCTGCTGTGCCAATAAGCTGAAGTCGCAGCGCCTGTACCTGATCACGCAAAGCCTCTAAAACATCGGACGGGATTGCGTGAGCGTTGCCTTGGTTGATGGCCGCCTGATATTGATTGAGGTTCGACACAATGGTTGCCAAGGCCGCCCATGCCCTCAGATTGATGGACGGAATCGCAGGCGGCAGTTTGTCCAGCGAGGCCATGCGTATCCATTTACCACGCTGATAACGACCGCGCCGGGCATCCAGCAAGCGAAGCTCGGCCACGTTGAGCCGAACGCTCACGCAATGGGTCCGCTTGTCGGTGGCGTCCAGGGGCGATGGTCCACGGCGGCGAAAACGAGTCAGATCAACATCCATCATGGCTGGCTCCTGGCGAATCAAACGCAGTGCGCTGAGCGGGGTGTCGGGGCTTCAGCCCTGACCGAGGACAACCAAGCGAAGCGCAGGTTAGCCCTCGCTCCCTGCCAGATGGCGATGCAAAACCATCAAAACCAACGGTCACAACTGGGATCGTTATGTCCAAATTTTGTCCACGATCACCAAGCATCCTCCTCCGGGTAACGCTGCCCCCCGCATGACGCGGGGGTGTTCCGTCCGGCGGGGAGAAGGGGTCCATCCCCGGCGTGACTCGGACCCATATATGAGGCATTGGCGACTGCGGCATCACATCACACCAGCAGGCATGGCTGACGCTTGCATATTTTGCTATCATGTATCTATGCAGAAACGCCATCAGAAGACCTTGCAAGCCCTCTTTCGGCAACCCACTTCGGGAACCGTCGCATTTGCCGATATTGAGGCGCTTATCCTTGCGCTCGGCGGCGAGGTCTTGGAACGCGAAGGATCGCGGGTCAAAATCACTCTGAAAAGCGAGCAATGGCGATGTCATCGTCCGCACCCTGGAAAAGAGGCAAAAAAGTACCAGGTGGAGGAGGCAAGGGAACTTTTGGAGCGTGTGGGAGTGAAACCATGAACACCATGACGTACAAGGGATATACCGCCCGAATCGATTTCGACGAACGCGACAGCATTTTTGTTGGGCGCGTACTCGGGGTGCGCCCCATCATCAGTTTTCACGGAGAAACGGTCGCCGAACTGCGTGCCCAATTCAACGCTGCAGTGGATGATTATCTGGAGGATTGCGCAGCTCAGGGCATTCCTCCAGAAAAACCCGCCTCTGGAAACCTCATGCTTCGGGTGCCGCCGGAAGTCCATGGCGCGGTGCTCGTCGCCGCTCAAGCGTCTGGGAAAAGTCTCAATCAGTGGGCGGCGGAGGTTCTGAGAAACGCAGCGAACCACTGACTGTGACGATGACCGGCCATAACCATCACGCAGAGGGGCAAAGTGACGCGCAATGTCCATCCTCCCGAAGGCCAAGACTCCTTCGGCACAGATCGATTGCCCGAATCGCCTGCCGGCGCCATGACCATTACCCCGTTGCATGGCCGCCCCCATATCCACCCTTCTCCCCGCCGGAAAAAACACCCCTGGGGGTCGGCGCCGTAGGCGACGGGGGAGATGCTGACCCTTCAGGCGGATGCTTGTTATCCGCCTGAAGGGATCCTGAAGGATCCTGAGGAATCGGGCGGGTGCTGCACGCTTTGTCGATTTTTCGGGTTCTACCGGGCGGGTGCTGCACGGTTTTGAGCCGCGACGGACGATTCTTTCTCCATCGATAAAGATCCCTATCGCCTCCATTCCGGAGGCGTCGATCCGGAGTTCTCGGCGACGATGTCGAATCATGGTCGAATCTAACCCCCCGCAGACCGACCGAATCAGGTTGTCCAGATCCCATCCCCCATTGGGCTGACTTGAGTGACTGAGGATATGCCTGACCATGGCCTGCGATATGCCGGTTTGGAGCCGCGTTATTGGCGTCTGGTCATAATGCACGGGCAGGTCATTCCGGAGTAGCTCGGCCAGGGCCAATCCTATGCGCACACGCCAAAGGTGCCGCTCGCATCCATTCATCGGGTCAGGTCTGGTAACCGGGCTCTTGACCACATGATCCACGAGTCCGCCCATGATCATCCGCTTTGGGGTTTCGATTTCCAGCGTCACCTCGCGGAGCTCACGGATGAGCTTCTGGAGTCCAGAAAGGCTGTGTCGCGCGTCTGACATTGTTTTCCTCACTTTTGCCGGATCCACCAGTATTTCTATCCCGCCATCCTCTATCTGCCGGGCTTTTTCCGCATGCCATAGGAACGCATCCAACAAGTCCTGATGCCTTTGGCCGAATCTTCCAGTGACCCGGCATCGCCCCCATGGCGTCACGATCCATTCGCCTGTGCGGTATGTGGGCCTTTGCGTCGGCTGGCACATTCTGAGGCGGGCGGGGCTGACCGTTGTGGTAGGGAGCGATTCACCAATCATGTGTTTCACCGTTTTTCGCTGCCAGATAAGGTGATCCGCAGGGGTTCAGGAGGCTGGATAATGCTTTCGGCTTATGGTGGTTCAGCCGTTGTCCCATCCTTTGTTCTTTTGGTGATTCTCCTGTTTCGTCATCGTGCTCCTGTGACGCAGGTAGGAGCACCCCGCCTTCGTGCCGGAGGAAGTACCGGTGAGGGATGGGTGCCGCATAGTTGTTCTTGGAAACGGAATACCTGATGCGGGTGCCCGCCGCAGCGTCGTCATGTTCTAGGTATGTGATCGCCGCGCCGAATCTGGCGTTATCCAAGAGTGCGCTCGCACCTCGGATGGAGAATTGATCCCCGTTGCGATCCCTTCCTGAGCTTTTATTCACATGATGCAGGAACAGCACAGACGCGCCGGTGTTCGCACCTATGCGCTCCAGAACCCGCAGCAGTTGAGCCATCTCGCCGTTGCTTGACTCGTCCCCGGAGTGAGCCCTGCTCAAGGTGTCGGCAATAATGAGGCGCACTCCGTCTGCGCGTGCCGTCAACCAATTGGCATGCCGGCCATCCCGCAGGTCGAAAGGAACTCCCAGCATGGGCAGAACCTCGACCTTTTCCGCGAAGATCTCCCGTTGCTGCAAGGATAAATGACTACCAATGGCAAACAGCCTTCGGCGCAGAACGATCTCCGGATCTTCCAACGCGATGTAAAGGGTTCGTCCCGTGCAGTGGGGACCGAATCCCAACAAATCGACTCCCGCGACGCTTGCCGCGATCTCCAGCGCAAGGAACGATTTACCGACACCGCCGGGCGAATATAGAGCGCCGACAGTTCCGGACAAAAAACCTGAAATGATGAAGTCCAGCGCGGGAGGTTCGACTTGGAATGCCGACATGATATGGAGCGGTGTGATTTCGCGACTCATGCGGCTCCTCCTTTTCCATTGGAGGCGGAGATGCGCGGGCGCCCCCTAGGCCGGGCAGGCGGCGCAACTACAGGTATAGGCGGATGGATGATCGCTTGGAGAATGTCGGCGGTGAAGCGCGGGCCGACCGCAGTTTGAACAGGCGCGGGAATTTTCCCGGCAGAGACCTTGTTGCGGAGGGTTTTTGGGGAACAGTCCAAGATCCACGCGGCGGACTGGAAGGAGAAGAACGATTGCTGATCAGAGGTACAGGCTGGTACTTGGTGTGGCGGTTCTCCGTCCCCTTTGCCACCACCATCATCACTGGATCCTCCTCCACCCTTCTTACGCGGCGCACACCCGTGCGCACGGTGAGAATTAGCAGTGCGGCGGATGGTGATGTCACGGCCAATCGCACCTCTCTGGGAAAGTTCTTTGGGAATGAACGAGTCACGCGTAGGATTGGCATGTTCCCGCTTCTTGCTCCTTCTGATTCGGCGGTCTAGTGGTTGCACGATGAAATGGTCAAGGGCATTGATTGGCGAATGCACTCCGAGGCGCTCATCCTCGGAATGCCAGGCACCCCAGAATTCCGCACCACCCCACCGGTCCGCAGCGAGCATGGATAGGAGTACGGGAATCGTCACAAACAGGGACACTACAGGGACTGTGTAGGGATCATAGATTGCCCACACGAACATTGCGACCATCACAACAACTGCGAATTCCACAATTCTGCGCTGCACTGGCGCTGCACTACGGCGCGGGATAGACAGAGGTAACGCGGGATAGCGCGGGATATGTTTATGTGTAATTCCATTTCTACATCATTAGGGCAATAATAGCCATGATTATGCACGAGAGGGTAGAGCGGACATGGCAAGGATTGCGAGAGGTGG
>NZ_RIZI01000083.1 GCF_003721225.1 Acidithiobacillus sulfuriphilus
ATGTTTCATCTCGATAATCCACTTTCCGCCCCCACCCTACGCCTGACTCCATTTCAGAGAGGCGACAACTACCCTGACACCGGGGGGTGTCACGAATGCAACACAACGAAGCAAGATCAGGTGGCCTCTGATTTCCTGCGCTCACTGTATCGCAAGGGTGCTCTGTCTCAAGCCGAGTTGGAAAATCGTCTCGGTATGCTTGAACAACTCCAGCTAGGTAAGCTAGCACCAGACATTGGGTTGGTAAAAAGTGCGCTCTAACCCGGCAGTCGAGAGGGACTGCGCAAAAGCGCGCAGCCCCTCACTTTTACGTTAGGCTCAACAAAATTTAATCAATCCGGAAAATCAAATATGCCACGTATTAATTCCAAATGCCTGAACGCAATCCGAACTCTTGTAACCAATATTGGGATTGGCTTTCCGTGTGCATGTTCTGCATATAACGTACTAACCCATGCATTCGATATAGATATTGAAATATCAAATACTGGTGAAGTAACTTATACCGGCGCATCTCTTACAGTTCCAGGCGGTGAATTACAAGGCCAAACCATTTATCGTGGAAAAACTTGGGATAACCCAAGTAACTTTAGGCAACATGTGATTCATCATAATACTGCTACGTACAAATATATTAAATTGGCAAATGATACCAAAACATTGGCAGATAGAGGTGTAGCACCGTAAATGTACGAGCCTAACAACCGCATCAAACACGCCCGCAAAATACGCGGGCTCGGACCTCGCTGCCGCTCGGCCGTTTATGCGGAACGTTGGGCGTCTAGAGTTTCCGGCACATGAGTTACACGTCTACTTCCGTCATTCGGCGTTCAGCCACGGTTGCTCAGGTCAGAGAGATCATTGATCTTCTTGGCTACAAGCAAGCGAAAGATGGCCTGAAAGTGCCGAATCGAGTCGCGGGGTATTTTTGGTACGACGAAACGGACTATCGATCCTGGTCTGGGGTTGAACTGGACATCTACAAAACTCCCAAAGGCCCAGTTAAGGTAACGACTCGGTCAACTGTCGCCCGCAGTTATTGGGATTTAACCCATCAAAATAAAACCCTAAAGCTCCTGCGCGATCTTTTTGGCGGCCACTTCGAAACCGATGCAGGCCGCAATAGATACTGGCGCCCTGATGAACCTCCACCACCACCAATCTCATCGGGCTGCTACTTGGCTCGGTGGAGATTTCACAACAACTTCGGCAGAGCCACGGTCTATCTAATGAATCGCAAGCTTGAAGGCCCGATAGCTCGCGACTCTTCGTCAGGATTCAAGTTTATAGATGAAATGAATCCCCGGATCCTTTCCAAAAATCTGCTAGTTCCATACATGATCGCGGTCTGGGAAGAATTCTTCCGGGCCACATTTGCGGCGTGCCTTCGCTACTCAAAACAACGAGAGGCCGCATTGAAGCGTGCAAAGCTAAGCCATGCGGACTTGGAAAAGCTTGCTATTGGATCTGTTCAGGTCGAGCGCTCAGTAGCCGAGTTCTTCTCGTTCCAGAGACCTAGTGCAATCGCCGAGTACCCCTTTACGATTCAATAGAATCACTTGTTGAACAAAGAAACGCTCTCGTCCATGCGGGTGACATCAACCTCGACCTTTTCGATAAGCAGTTAGATATGACGATGAGTGATCTGACTGAAGCAATCAATCGAGCTTACAACTACATAGCGAAGCACTATGATTTCGTTCCAAATCACGACTACTAATCGCGTGGCAACGCCCAACAAGCCATTCCAGCGGACCGTCAAAAAGCTGCGCTTTTTGACGTCCGCTGAATTCGGACGTTCGGCGTCACTAGGCTAAGCCCCTGCCATATGAAATTCGAATTGAGCCGTCTTACGGACTATTCCAGCGAAGCAATAATCTCCGAGCTTCAGCGTGTAGCGGCCATTGTTCAGGCGGCCTACTTGTCAAAGGCCTTGTTTGACGAACATTCAAGGGTGCATTCGGCAACAGTAGTCCGCCGATTTCATGGATGGGAGAACGCACTCACGCAAGCCGGGCTGAGCCAACGTATTCAGCCTGTGAACATCACTGAGAAAATGCGTAACCAACTCGGCAAGGGTTTTTCTGAACCAGACCTCATCCTCGAATTACAGCGAGTCTCGGCGCTCGTAGGCGTAGGTGGCCTCAAAACTCAAGACTTCAATGAGCACTCATCCATTGACGCAGCTATCGTGCGGCGACGGTTTGGAAGCTGGAACAAAGGCCTCAAGGCGGCAGGGCTGGCAGTTCCTGCACGAGCGCGGCGCTACACAGATGAAGATTGCTTTGAAAACATCTTGAACCTCTGGATGCATTTTGGCCGTTCTCCGCATTTCCGTGAGATGGACGTACCGCCTTCAACTGTCGGCGGTACCGCATACGTCAAACGGTGGGGCACGTTCAACAAGGCGTTGCTTGCATTCATAGCCCAGACCGACGCCGATATCGAGTCCTCCGTCTCAGTGCCATTAGTCGAGGCAGGATCAATGCCGCCAAGAGCAGAGGTAGGTGTCGTCCTCAGGGTCAAGCGGGATGTGCCACTTGGCGTTCGTTTCACTGTGCTCAAACGTGATCGATACAAGTGCGTTCTGTGCGGCGCGTCTCCGACCACTGACGTTACGTGCAACCTTCACGTCGACCACATCGTCTCCCTAGCTCAGGGTGGAGGAAACGAGATCACAAATCTGCGCACGCTCTGCGATAGTTGCAACCTTGGTAAAGGCGCACGAAGCGAATGACGCCGAACCCATCATTCCACCGGACCTGCGCGAAAAGCCGCGCAGGCCAGTGAATTCAGACGTGTGCGCCGGGCATGGCGCGTTACTTCGCAGGTGAGAGTCCTGTGGCCAGGTATACGCAGAGCCGAAGGCAAGGAGAAGGGCGTCGTCGTGAGGCGGGGTCTGAAGGAAGTCCAATCCGAAATTGCGGGGCGATGAACAAAAACCGGATAGGAGGCGTGATGCACCCGGGACGAGCGGGCACGTGACCGCGAAGTCCTCCATCTGCGCTTGGGGTGCATTTTGTAAATCCGGCGTCTACGCTAGGAAGGTAACGCGTCTTACCCCGGGAGGTCTCCCCGGTGCTTCAAGAGATCGAAGCTGGGCGCCTGGAAACGGGCGCTGAAAACCGTGGAGAAGTCAGCAGAAGGCATAGTAGGCGGCGCCCCCGCCGAAGGTTGGAACGATGGAAGAGGAAGGACCATGACGAAGAGCAACGGGAACGCATCAGACCCCCAGCGCAAGCTGGCGGCGGCTTTGCCGCCGGATGAACCCGTGGCTGGATCGTCAAGGCAACCCGAGTCGATTCCTCCCCGCACGTTGCTCGCCCAGGTCCTGGACCGGGAGAACCTGCGACGTGCCTTGAAGCAAGTGCGCCGGAACAAAGGCGCGCCGGGCATCGACGGCATGAGTGTCGATGAACTGGGCGAGTACCTCAAACAGCACTGGCCGGGCATCCGCGCCCAACTGGAATCGGGGCACTACCGCCCGAGCCCGGTCAAGCGGGTGGACATCCCGAAAGGGGACGGTAAGTCCCGTCCTCTGGGGATACCGACCGTGTTGGACCGGTTCATCCAGCAAGCCCTCGCACAAGTCGTAGCCGCGCACTGGGAACCGCATTTCCACCCCCACAGCTACGGCTTCCGCCCTGGACGCTCGGCCCATCAGGCCGTGCGGCACGTGCAAGCCACGATCCGGGAAGGCTACGGCTGGGTGGTGGACCTGGACCTGCAAAGCTTCTTTGACTAGGTCAACCACGACCGGCTCATGGCACGGCTCAAGAGCCACTGCCCGGATGCCGACGTGCTGCGCCTGATCAACCGCTTCCTCAAGGCGGGTGTGGTGATGGACGGTAAACCGGAAGCCACCCTGACGGGCGTACCGCAAGGCGGCCCGTTATCGCCTGTGCTGGCCAATGTGGTGCTGGATGAACTGGATTGGGAACTGGACCGGCGCGGCCACCGCTTCGCCCGCTATGCCGATGACTGCAATATTCTGGTCAAAAGCAAACGCGCGGGGGAGCGGGTGATGGCGAGCGTGACACGCCTAGTAAGTGACTCGCTGAGGCTCACAGTGAATCCGCTGAAGAGCGCGGTGGACCGACCCTGGAAACGCAAATTCCTGGGCTTCACGGTCAGCCGCACCGACAAGAAGCTGAAGGTGGCCGATGCGGCCCTCGCGAAGCTGAAAGATCGGGTGCGGGAACTGACCCGTCGTACACGAGGCAACCGCTTGGAAGTGATCGCGGCAGAGCTGAGAGAAAGCCTGCTTGGTTGGAAAGCGTATTTCGGCATAGCCGAGGTACTGAGCCCTCTGCGCGACATCGACAAGTGGGTACGACGTAAGTTGCGCTGCTACGTCTGGAAACAATGGGGGTCGGCGGGCTATCGGGAACTGCGCAAGCGCGGGGTATCGGTGCGCGAAGCGTGGAACACCAGCAAGTCGGCGCATGGGCCGTGGCGGCTGTCGAAGACACCGGCGCTGACCATTGCATTACCATTGGCCTTCTTCAAGAACCTGGGAGTGCCGAGCCTTGCGGCCCGGTAAGAATTCAATTCATCGAACCGCCGGATACGTGATCCGTACGTCCGGTGGTGTGGGAGGGAGGGGCCGTGAGGCTTCTTCCTATCCCGATTGGACGTCTCAATGGGAGTTCTAGCTATGCGAAACACAGTTTCTGTCGGCCTAGTCGGTGATTACGATCAAACCGTTCCCGCACATCAGGCCATTCCGCTCGCGTTGCAACAAGCGGCAGAAGCCCTGGACATCGGACTTGCCTTCGGGTGGATTCCGACCAATGAGATCAATTCCGTCTCGCGCATATCATCGTTTAGTGGTATCTGGTGCGTTCCGGCAAGCCCCTATCGCAATATGGACGGTGCGCTCTTGGCAATCAGTCATGCGCGTGAAAGCAGAATGCCATTTCTCGGCACCTGTGGCGGGTTTCAACACGCCGTCATCGAGTACGCGAGAAATGCCCTTGGTTGGAAAGACGCCGAACACGCCGAAACAGCCCCTGACGCACAACGTGCGGTCATCTCCCAATTGGAGTGCTCGCTGGTTGAGGCAAAGGGACAAGTGCGGTTTTCCCCGAACAGCCGCATTGCGTCGGCCTACCGGGTTTCCGAAGCGGTAGAGGGCTACCGCTGCCGTTATGGCTTGAACCCTGCTTTTCGGAAAGCGCTGCTTACTGGGCCACTTCGTGCTACCGCCGAAGACGAAAGTGGTGAGGTTCGCGGCATTGAACTCGATACCCATCCCTTTTTTGTTGCCACGCTCTTCCAGCCAGAACGCGGTGCTCTTGCGGGCAAGCCAGTTCCACTCGCAACCGCCTTTTTGCAGGCATGCGCCTCCTGACGCCCAACGAATAAGGTTAGATCGTGCGAAGCCACGATCTGAACCGTTTGTTGGACGAGCCTGGTTCTGAGCGCCGACCGAGCCGCACAGAAA
>NZ_RIZI01000084.1 GCF_003721225.1 Acidithiobacillus sulfuriphilus
CGGCCTGCTGCATGAATTCGTAGCGGGGACGCATCTGCAGGCTGACCTGCCCGCCGCTGATGGCATCCAGGAGCGGATCCGCCGCTGCTGAGCCGGCGCAGAGGGAGAGCAAGGCAGCTTGCAGGAACCGGCTCTTGCGGATATACGACTGGTTCTTCAACTTTCTTCGCATGATGAACTCCTTGGTGGAAAGGTGGAAAGCGATGAGGTCCCGGATGGGAGGCGCCGCGCCGCCCGTGTTGCGCTGATCATGACGGGATCAGGATCGGGCTGCGGGGTCTTTGATCTTCCGGGTCCGGCGTTGGCGCCGGACCCGGACTAATCCGCCGCGGCGGCTGCCGCCTGGGGAACGCCGGCCGCCGGTTCTGCGGGGGCATGCGCCGGCAACGACCAGCTCAGCCATTGCCGGCGCAGGGCCACGACCAGCACCAGCGCGCCCGTAGCCAGAGCCGCAAAGATGGCAAAACCGGCGTGATAATCGCCCGTGCTTTCCTTGGCAATGCCCATCGCCACCGGCAGATAGAAGCCGCCAATGCCTCCGGCGGCCCCCACCAGCCCCGTCATCAGCCCGGATTTGCCCGGCCAACGGTGGGGCACCAGTTGGAAAGTCGCACCGTTACCCAGACCAAAGCACAGATACAGGCCCAGCAGAGCGGCGATGCCCGCCGCCAGGGGCGGGGTCCAGAGGGCAAAGAGCAGATCGGCCAGGGCGATACCGCTAAGGAACCAGCGCAAGGCACGCACCCCGGAGATCTGATCCGCCACCAGCCCGCCCAGCGGCCGCACCATGGCCCCGGTAAAGGCCAGCAACGACATGAACAAGCCCGCCTCCACCATGCCCAGATGATAGAGGTTCACCAGCAGCAGGCTGACATAGGCCGACATTCCCACGAAGCCGCCAAAGGTGATGCTGTAAATGAGGATGATCACCCAGGTGTCACGCTCCTTGAGCACCTCGCGATAGCGGGCCGGGAGAATGGCGATGGCAAAGAAGACCCCCAATATCGGTAGGGTGAGCATCGCCGCCTTGCCCCGCAGACCCAGCCAGCCATCGTGGGCGGCAAGCACCAGCAGCACCAGGGCGATCAGATTGGCCACAAAGGCCGCAAAGGCATGGCGCACACTCCCCGACTTGGGTGAACGGTCCCGCGCCCAGAAAAGGATCGCAATACCCGCCAGCAGCAGCATGGGCAAGGTGGCGCTCATGGCCATTTCCCAGCCGAAATGCCGGGCCAGTGGCGGAAAGAGCAGGCCGTCCAGCACCGCGCCAATGTTCCCGGCGGCCGCGATGCCCAATACCAGGCCCTGGATTCTGGGCGGATAATTGCTTCCCGCCATGGGCAGGGCCACTGCGAAGCTCGCTCCACCCATGCCCAGCAAGACGCCCAGCACCAGCAGCAAGGCCAGGGAAGGGATGCCCGGCAGCGTCACCAGCACCAGCGGCGGCAAGGCGGACAACACGATCCCCAGGAGGGCGATCCAGCGCCCATCCGCTGCCTGATAGAGATTACCCAGCGTCACCCGCAGGATGGCCGCCGAGAACAACGGGATGGCGACAAGGAATCCCTGCTCGGCAGGGGCCAGGGCCAGGTCCTTGACGATGAAGGGCGCCAGCGGTCCATAGAGGAGCCACACCGTAAAACCCGTGTCGAAGTAGAGAAAACTCGCGACCAGCGCTCGCCAGTCGCCGCTTTGCAGATGCTTGATGATTTGCTTCATGGCCTTCCCCCGGCAGCAAAAAATAAAAAGGCGCTCACGGCCGCAGGGGCCATGAACGCCTTTGTCATAGCAGCCACCCGCCATTGGATAGCTGCTAAGTACTATTTAGCATTATTCGTACCAGATTGTTTGGTGCTGGCTCGCCCTTGATTTGCTGAAGGATGAGTGGCTAAGGCGAGGTTGCGGGGACAAGCAGCGAACCATTTTGGCGCAGAGGAACGGCCTGGCTCCCTATTCTGGTGCGCGGCCGTTTCGCCCCGGATCAAAAATCTGCCCGTCAAAAAATAGATCGGGCCCCATCTGCAGGGCGTCGGGTACGGCGGGCAAGGTCCATGGGGCTGCATGGGTGCCCATCACTTGGGTGTCCAGGAACGGGATCGATTCACCCTGTGCGGCCATCGCCTCCCGATAGATGTCCGGGCGATAGACCTGCCAAGCCGTGGCCCGGGCATCCGGATCCATTGCGCACTGTCCGGCCAAGCGCATCTGGTGCAGGAACCAGAGGGCATGGGAGCGCCACGGGAAATTGGCGGCATAGCGATGAAAGACGTGAAAATCCGGCGCCGGGCCAGCCAGACCGGGCACTTGGCCAAGGAGTGACAGGCCCACCACCGCAGGGTCCACGCCGATGTGGGCGGCCACCAGGGGGCCGGCCTCGCGGCGGCCCCCTGCGCTGTCGAGGATGCGCGAGGCCTCCACGATGGAGCGGATCAACGCCAGATGTGTTTCCGGGTGCTGCCGCGCCCATGCCTCGCGAACCCCCAGCACCTTTTCCAGCACGTTGCTCCATAGTTCGCTGCTGCCCACGATGGGCATGCCCACCCCCTTTTCGGACGCCAGGCTGTTCCAGGGTTCGCCCACACAATAGCCGGCGATCTTCCCTGACTGCAGCGCCTCCACCATGCGCGGCGGCGGCACCACCACCAGTTGCACATCCCGGTCCGGGTCCACGCCGCCGGCGCGTAGCCAGTGCCGCAACTGGTAGTAATGATTGGATACGGTGGAGACCACCGCAAAGGTCATGGGCGCCCGCCGGTCCTCGCCAAGGAGGACCTTCAAGGTGCGGGCAAGCTGGGCCCCGGGCAGGTCCGGAGCCATGGCCCGCAAGCGCTCGTGGAGCGGCAGGGCAAGGGTGATGGCATTGCCATTCAAGGCCAGCCCGACCGCCGTGATGACCGGCTGCCGGGGCGCTGCAATACCCAGGGTGATGGCCAGGGGCATGGGGGCCAACATATGCGCCGCATCCAGCTCGCCCAGGACGATGCCATCGCGCAGGTTCGCCCACGAAGTCTCGCGTTTCAAATGCACCCGCAAGCCATGCCGGGCAAAGATGCCAAACTCCTGGGCAACGACCAAAGCGGCACAGTCGGTTAAAGGGATGTAGCCTATGTTGACCTGCATTTCATCGGGCATCGCTGAAAGTTCCTGATAAGATCGCCGCAACCAAAAGGCGCCCACGGCTTCCGCAGAGGAAACCATGGACGCCTTTGTCCTTAGGGAAAATGCCATCCCGCCGAAATTCAAGCAATTCACATGCCGTCCTGCTGATCCCACCATCTACGATAGCATGGGGCAAAGCCCGGCGTGGATGGTGCACCAAACTGGTGATGGGACCTCATCCATAGCCTTGATCTCTTCCCCAACGCCAGAAATCATGGGAAAGGATTTTCAGACGTCCATGGTTGCCTGATCTACAGAGAAACCGGCCTCCCCTTGTCATACCAGCCATGAATTCATGTATTTCATGGGGTTATCTGGGAATGCTTCGGTACCTCTTGTGACAGTTTGTAGCGCTTGCGACAGGATCAGGCAGTGCGAGGGCAGCAGGGGCAGCATCCAGGCGGAGCGCCCCACTTGCGCCACGCCCGGCCTGGGCTGCGGCGGACATCCGTTGGCGCAGGATCGAAAACGGCCATGGACAAGGTTTGCGTCCGCCCGGGGATGTCCCCGGCGATCATCAATGTCGCCCCGTATTCCCCCATGGCGCGGGCATAGGCCAGCAGGGTGCCGGCGACAATGCCGCGCAAGGCCAGGGGCAGGGTGACCGTCCAGGCAACCGCGATCTCCGCCGCACCCAGGACCCGCGCGGCCTGCTCCAGGCGGGTGTCCACCCCTTCAATGGCGGCCCGCGCCGATTTGAGAACCAAGGGCAGGGCCGAGACGGCGGCGGCAATGACCGCTCCCTGCCAGGTAAACATGAGGGTGATGCCGAGCTTGGCATGCAGCCAGTGGCCCAGCCAGCCATTGCGGCCAAGCACGACGATCAGGTAATAACCGAGCACGGTGGGCGGCATGACCAGGGGCAGGCTCGCCAAGGCATCGAGCCATTCCCGCCCCCAAAACCGCTTCCGTGCCAGCAGCCAACCCACCCCGACGCCTGCCGCCAGGGCCAGCCCGGTGGCGAGGGTGGCCACCTTGAGGGTGAGCCAGAGGGGCGCCAGGTGCTCCAGGAGATCCATGGCATCGTCCTACAGGGGGAGGATCTCGGCGCCGATATCCGCCGGCGGCGCATGATAGACGGCACTGGTGACGATGGCATCGACGCCGGTGGCGGCGTAGTGCGCGATATTATCCTCATCAATGCCGCCCGCGGCAAAGAGGGTGATCCGCGGGTTTTGCTCGCGCAGGCGCCGCACCAGCGGCGTCAGCACCATGGGTGCCACCTTGTCGAACTGCAGGCCGTCAACCCCCGCCGCAGCCAGCAGCAAGGCATCGTCGTCGAGCTGCGGACCTTTCTGCAATTCGACGATGATTTTACCGCCTGGGGTGAGGTCTTGGTAACGGCGGAGATGGGTGGCAAAAGCGGCAACGCCGCCGAGAAAGGCCAAGTGCTTGTCAAAGACCAGGACCGACTCCGAAAGCCCCAGCCGATGGGGCAGGATCCCGCCAGCGCGGGCCGCGGCCACGGCCAGCCGGCGGTTGCCGGGAAAGTGCTTGCGCGTCCCGGTCACGGCAATTCCCGCTCGGGTCGCCTGGGCTTGCCGGGTCAGGCGCGCGGCCTTGCTGGCAATGCCGCTGCAATACTCCAGGAGATTCTGGGCGATGCGCCAAAGCACATGAAGCTTGGCCGCCGACCCCTGGGCGCTGAGCAAGAGCCCCTCCGCCTCCAGTGCAGATCCCTCTCTGGCGGATTTTTCCAGGGTGATGCCGAGATGGTCCAGGATTTGCTCCACGGCCAGCGTTCCAGCCACGGTAATGGGCTGGCGGGAGCGAAAGAGGATGCGGCCCGGTTTTTCGCCGAAGCCCAGTAAATCGGTGGTCAGGTCACCGTAGGGAACGTCCTCTTGGAGCAGCGCATCGATTTCGGCGGCAGAGAGATGCATCAGCGGGCTCCCGGCGGCGGCAGGAAACCATAGTGGTGGAAGATGGCCTGACCGTCCGGCGATAGCAGATAAGCGATGAAGGCCTCCGCCAGTTGCGGATGCGGAGCCTTGGCCACCTCCGCCACCGGATACACGATGGGCTCCCGGACCGGCACGGTAAAGGCCACCTTCACCTTGCCCGGCGCCGTCGCGGCATCCGTAGCGAAAACGAAACCCGCATCCACGTCTCCCTGGGCGACATAATTGAGGCTCTGTACCACGGTGGCGCAGAGCACGAATTTGGGCTGCAACTGACCCCACAATCCCGCTGCCTTGATGGCCATCTCGGCATACTTGGCATTGGGCATGGCCGGATTGCCGAAGGCGATGCGTTTGACCCCCGGTTGGGCGAGGGAGGCGAGCGAATCCATGGACAAAGGGGAGTCAGCCGGAACGATCACCACCACCCGGTTGCTCACCAGGTCCAGGCGCGTGGCGGGGAGGATGACGCCCTCTTTCACCCCTTTGTCCATAAAGGCTTCATCGGCGGAGACGAAGACATCCACCGGCGCCCCCGCC
>NZ_RIZI01000085.1 GCF_003721225.1 Acidithiobacillus sulfuriphilus
TGTTTCATCTCGATAATCCACTTTCCGCCCCCACCCTACGCCTGACTCCATTTCAGAGAGGCGACAACTACCCTGACACCGGGGGCCTCCTAGGGGCAGAATGGACGGGATCTCGCCCACAAAATCGCTGAATGGGCCTATTTCGGGCAAATGCGCGGGGAGAAATCGGCGCTTTCATGCCTGATCAGGGGTTCCTTAATATCCATGGGTGATAAAATCTCCCCAACCATTCGCCAACCCGCCGGAAACCATATTCCAGTAACTAAATTCAGCGCATAAAAACCCGGCTTTTCTATTCCGCCAGAGCAATCGCTGGGCTGGCATCGATGTTACCAGGAAATCATTTTTCCGGATCAGATGGAACTTTCCATGACAGGAAGCTGTCGGATATGCCATGGTGGATAAGGAAAATCAAATTGTTACTCGACGGCAAGGATGCATCGCCATGGGTTCGGCACGCTTTCATTCATGCCGCAGCGCGGCAGTGAAGGGTCCCGCCCCTGCCGCCACCCTGCCTTGTCAACGTCTCCTTTTGCTCTTCTCATAAGAATTCCCCCGCGCGTATTGGAAGGAAAGCACACCATGGCAGCAGCGAGCAAAGCCCCCAGCCCCACCTGGCGCCATCCGGTCTGGTCCACCGCCAAGAAAGACCTCGTCGGCACCGCCCCCGGCCCGGCCCGGCTCTGGTTCACCGTGGGCAAGGGCATTGTCACTGAGGTCTTTTATCCGCGCATCGACATTCCCCAGGTCCGGGACATGGGCTTGATCATTGCCGATGGCAAGGGTTTCTGGCAGGAACTCAAGGCCTTGGCCGAGCCGCAATTGCAGATCGATGATCCGGCCATCCCCCTGCCTGTCATCACCCATCGTCATGAGCGCTTTACCTGCACCCTCCGGATCTGCGCCGACCCGCTGCGGGACGTGCTGTTGATGGATTTTCACCTGGAGGGGGACGCCGACCTGCGCCCGTATCTCCTCTGCGCCGCGCGCCTGGGCGAAGACGCCGAGCACAATCAGGCCTGGGTTGGCCAATGGGAGGGCCGGCCCGTGCTCTGGGCACAGCAGGGGCCCTTCGGCCTGGCCATATCCTGCCGGAATCCGGAGGGCTTGCCCGGATTGGAGGGCCCCTCCGTGGGTGAGGTGGGCGCCAGCGACCTCTGGCAGGATTTCCACAGCAATGGCCGCATGCTTTGGCAATATCAGGAGGCCGGCCCCGGCGAGGTTTCCCTGTCCGCCCGCCTGCCCCGGCAAGGTACCCTGGCCCTGGGTCTGGGCACCAGCAAGGAGGCGGCCGCTACCCTGGCCTGGTCTTCCCTGGCCGGGGGCTTTGCCGCCGCCGAAGCGGGGTATCAAGGGACCTGGAAGGCCTGGCATAGCCGACAGCCCATGCCTCCCGAGTTGAGGCGCAAGCTCCCCGCCGCCGCCCAAACCCTCTATACCCGCTCCGCCACCGTCCTCAAGGTCCACGAAGACCGCACCTTTCCCGGCGCCCTGGTGGCCAGCCTCTCCGTCCCCTGGGGCGAGGCAAGCGACAGCCGGGGCGGATACCATCTGGTCTGGTCCCGGGATCTGGTGGAAAGCGCCGGCGCCCTCCTCGCCATGGGCGCCGCTGCCGAAGCGCGCCAGGTGCTGACCTACCTCATCAGCACCCAGCAGGTCGACGGCCACTGGCTGCAAAACCAATGGCTGGGCGGCAAGCCATTCTGGCAGGGGGTGCAACTGGATGAAACCGGCTTTCCCGTCCTCCTTGCCGCCGCCCTCCAGGCGGAGCAGGCCCTGGAGGGGATTGCCGTTGCCGACATGCTGCGCCGCGCCCTGGGCTTCATCCTCCGCGAAGGGCCGGTCACCGGCCAGGATCGCTGGGAAGAGGACGGCGGCGTCAATCCCTTCACCCTGGCGGTCGCCATTGCCGCGCTGGTGGAAGGCGGCGAACTGCTCGGCGACAAGGCCCGGGATTGCGCCCTGCTGCTGGCCGACTACTGGAATGCGCACCTGGAAGACTGGACCTTCGTATCCGGCACGGATCTCGCCCGGAAATACGGCGTCGCCGGCTACTACCTGCGCATTGTCCCCCAGGACGTGCTCATCCATGCGGGCGCCAAGGATGAATGGGTGATGATCAAAAATCGCGCCAACGACCCGCATCTCCCCGCCGAGGAGCAGGTCGCCACCGACTTCCTGCAACTCTGCCGCTATGGCTTGCGCCGCGCCGACGATCCGCACATGCAGGACTCCGTCAAGGTGATGGACGCCCTGCTCAAAACCGACACTCCCAGCGGCCCCGTCTGGCACCGCTACAATGGCGACGGCTACGGCGAGCACCCCGACGGCAGCCCCTTCAACGGCAGCGGCCGCGGCCGCGCCTGGCCACTCCTGGTGGGAGAGCGCGGCCATTTTGCCCTCCTGAACGGCGAGGACGCCCTGCCCTACATCGAGGCCATGGGCAAAATGACCGGCCCTGGCGGCCTCCTGCCCGAACAGGTCTGGGACAGCGTCGCCATACCCGACCGCGACCTCTTCCCCGGCCGGCCCAGCGGCTCCGCCATGCCCCTGGTCTGGGCCCATGGCGAGTTCGCCAAGCTCTGCCACAGTTGGCAACTAGGTTACCCCGTGGATCGCCCCCGGGCCACCTGGAAACGCTATCAGGGCAAGGTGCCGCAGATCGCCTATACGCTCTGGCGCTTCCGCCAGCGCGCCCGGCAAATGCCCGTCGGCAACGAACTGCGCTTCCTGCTCCCGGCGCCCTTTACGGTGCATTGGTGGGTCGATGGCTGGCAAGACCCCACCGACACCCTGTCTGAAGACTGGGACCTCGGCCATGTCGCCATTTTGCCCGCGCAGACAATGGCGCCCGGAACCACGCTCCACTTCACCTTCTACTGGCGGGATACCGGCCAGTGGCAGGGCGAGGATTTCAGCATCACCCTGCAAGGAGAAAGCCCATGATTGCCATCGATCTCACCGGACGCCGTGCGCTGGTCACCGGCGCCAGCGGCGGCCTCGGCCAGGCCATCGCCGAAATCCTGGCCGCCGCCGGCGCCCGGGTCGCCGTTCATTACCGCAAGGGGCAGGCCGAGGCCGAGCAAGTCGTCGCCGCCATCCAGGGCAAAGGCGGCAAGGCGCAGGCCTTCCAGGCCGACATCTCCGATCCGGCCGCCGTCGAAAAGCTGCTGCAGGAGATCGATGGCGCCTTTGGCGGCCTCGACATCCTCGTCAACAACGCGGGCATGGATGGTCCCCGCGCCGTGGTCGGCGACGACGATCCGCAGGTCTGGGAAAAGGTTCTCGCCGTCGATCTCATGGGACCCTACTACTGCGCCCGCGCCGCCATCCCGCGCATGGAAAAATGTGGTTGCGGTGTCATCATCAACATCACCTCGGTACACGAGTTCATCCCCTGGGAAGGCTACAGCGCCTACACCAGCGCCAAGGCGGGACTCTCCATGTTCACCAAGACCCTCGCCCAGGAAACGGCCGACAAGGGCATCCGTGTGGTCGCCATCGCCCCCGGCGCCATCAAGACCCCCATCAACGAAGCGGTCTGGGGCAACCCCGATACCCTCAAGGACCTCGACGACAAGATCGCCATGGAACGCCTTGGCGCGCCGGAGGAGATCGGCCACGTCGCGGCCTTCCTCGCCAGCGACCTGGCCAGCTACATCACCGGCACCACCATCGCCGTCGATGGCGGCATGCTCATCTATCCGGATTTCCGCCATGGCGGCTAGCCTCGACGCCGATGTGATCATCATCGGCAGCGGCGCCGGCGGCGGCACCCTGGCCCGCGCCCTCGCCCCCTCGGGGCTGTCCATCCTCATCCTCGAACGTGGCGACTACCTCCCTCGCGAATGGGGCAACTGGGACCCCCAAACCGTCTTTGCCGAACACCGCTACCACACCCATGAACAGTGGCGCGACGGCGCTGGCCAGCCCTTCACCCCCGTTACCGGCTACCATGTGGGGGGCAACACCAAGTTCTACGGGGCGGCCGTTTTGCGCCGGCGCGAAAAGGACTTCCTCCCCCGCCGCCATCGCGACGGCTTCACCCCCGCCTGGCCCATCGCCTACGCGGATCTCGCGCCCTGCTATGACCAGGCCGAGGCTTGGTACTTCACCCACGGCGAGGCCGCTGCCGATCCCGTGGAACCGCCCCGCGGTCCCTTCCCCTTTCCGCCCTTCCCCCAGGAGCCCATCCTCGCGGCCCTGGAGCAACGATTGCGGAACCTGGGTCTGCACCCCTTTCCCCTCCCCCTCGCCCTCCAGCGCCGCGATGAAGACCCCGCCCATAGCCCCTGCGTGCGTTGCCCCACCTGTGACGGCTTCCCCTGCCTGCTGCGCGCCAAGGGCGATGCCGAGGTCTGCGGCGTCACCCCCGCCCTGGCCCACGCCAATGTTCGCCTGCTCACCCGGCACCGCGCCCTGCGCCTGCTGCGCGGCGCCGACGGCAAGGGCGTGGAGAGCGTGGAAACGGATCAGGGCATCCTGCGCGCCCGCGTCGTCGTCCTCGCCGCCGGCGCCGTAAACTCCGCCGCCCTCCTCCTCGCCTCTGCCGATGCCGCCGCGCCCCAAGGCCTCGCCAACAGCAGCGATCAGGTCGGGCGCAATTATATGTGCCACCTCAACAGCGCCTGCATGGCCCTCAAAGCCGCCCAGGAAAACACCACCGTCTTCCAGAAGACCCTGGCCATCAACGACTTTTACGACGACTCGGGCGACCCCGATTACCCTTATCCCCTCGGGCACATCCAGAATCTCGGCAAGGTCACGCCGGCGCTGCTCCATGCCCAACAGCCCATGCTCCCCATCCCCCTCGGCGCATGGACCGCCAGCCACTCCGTGGACTGGTGGCTCACCACCGAAGACCTGCCCGACGCCGATAATCGGGTCACCCTCGACAGCGACGGCCATATCCGCCTCGCCTGGCAACCCAAAAACCGCGAAAGCCACCAGCGCCTCTGTGCCCAATGGCGCAGGATTCTCCACCAGGCCGGCTTCCCCATGGTCTTTTTTCAGGCCATGGACATCTCCGCCACCGCCCATCAGGTGGGCACCTGCCGTTTTGGCGAAGACCCCGCGGACAGCGTCCTGGATCCCTGGTGCAAGGCCCATGACCTCGACAACCTCTACGTCGTGGACGCCTCCTTCATGCCCTCCATCAGCGCGGTCAACCCTTCCCTCACCATCATGGCCAATGCCATCCGCGTCGCCGCGCACCTGGCCGAGCGCTTCAAAACGGGGGCCCGGGCGTGAAACGCGGCACCACCGCCGTCTACACTGCGGGCTTTCTGCAGGGGGCGGCCTTCGTCATGGTCCCCGCCCTGGGCCACATCCTGCACCAGGCCCCCTACGCTTTCGGCAGCAGCGCCTATGGATTCTTATATTTCCCCGAGATCATCGGCGCCATCCTCAGCGCCCTGGCCGCCGGCAGCATCCACAGCCGCCTCGGCGGCTCCGGCGTTTTTCGCCTGGGGGCGCTGAGCAATGCCGCCGCCATGTCCCTGCTGGTAGCCGCCGCCTTTACGGGCGGCCACCTTGCCTATGGGCTGATCCTCGCCGAGACCCTCCTCCTCGGCATCGGCTTCGGCCTCACCAACGCCGCCATCAACCGCTCCGCCACCCTCCTCTTTGCCGGAACCGCCGCAGCGGCGGTGACCATCCTCAATGCCGTCATCGGCGG
>NZ_RIZI01000086.1 GCF_003721225.1 Acidithiobacillus sulfuriphilus
TTCCATCGTCAAGCTGCGCACGTCGATTCTTTCCATACGTCAAATTATACCACGCTATGGTCTGGTATTTAAGGGCCATGTTAATAACACAGCCCACCCTCGCGGAAAGCTCTTTTTCCCATCCTCACCTTGACAGGGGCCGTAATGCTGCTAATTTCCCCTGCGACGCTCGAATAGGACAGGCCCCTTGCCATCCGCCGGGGTGAAACGCGTACCGGGAACCAACACCATACCACAGGGAAGAAACGTGCTGCGCTTGCCAAGCCCCCCCCTCGCAGGACTCGACATCAGTCCTGATGCTGTCAAACTCGTAGAAATCGCCGTACTCCGCGGCGGCTTGCGGGTGGAACATGCGGACGCCGAAGCACTTCCTCCGGGAGCGGTCAGCGAACGCGCCATCCACGATGTGGAAGCCGTCACGCGCACCATTCGCATCATCCTGGAGCGCTCGCGCGTACGCACCAAGGCGGTGGCGACGGCCTTGCCGGCCAACGCCGCCATCGTGAAAGTCATCTCCCTCCCCAAGGATCTGGGCGAGATGGGGATCGAGGAGCAGATCCGCTATGAAGGGGGGCAGTACATCCCCTACAGCATCGATGCCGTCAACTTTGACTTCTCTCCTCTGGGTGACGACAGCTCGCGCAAGGGATATCAGCAGGTATTGCTGGTGGCCTGCAAAAAGGAAACGGTGGAAGACCGCGTCGCCGTTCTGGAAGAGGCCGGCCTGAAACCGAAAATAGTCGATGTCGAACCCTTCTCCCTATGGCTGCTGCATGAGCATCTCGTGCGTCAGGATCCCCACCAGGGTACCGAGGAGGGTGCCGTCGTGCTCGTCGAAATGGGCAGCATTACGACCAACATCTATGTCTTTCATGAAGGGCAACCCGTCTATTCCCGCGAGCATAATTTCGGGGTGACACGCCTCATCGAAGACATCCAGCGGCGCTACGGGTTGGATGCCAATGATGCCCTGCGCATGCAGCGCTTCGGCGGTTTGCCTCCGGATTACGCCAGCGACGTCCTGACGCCCTTCGCCCGCAGCACTGCCCAGGAATTGTTCCGCTCCCTGGATTTTTTTCAGGCCAGCATGCCCGATACCGCCATCGGCGCAGTGCACCTTTTCGGTCTCGGCGCCCAGACACCACAGTTGGCTGAGCACCTGCGCCGTTTGGTGAACTTTCCTGTATACGTTCCGGATCCGTTCGCCGGCATGGAGATGGCGGCCCAGGTGAGCCGCCGCTTTCTGGATGCCGACCGATCGTCACTGGCGGTAGCCTGCGGTCTCGCCTTGCGGAGGTTGCCCGCATGATCCGCATCAATCTGCTGCCCTACCGGGAAGCGCGACGGGCCCGACAAAATCAGATTTTCGCCGCCGGGCTGATGGCCGTGCTCATTCTCGCCGGCTTTTTTTACTACGGGGTCTACGAAATCTTCAGCTATCGCGCCGCGGTCCAGGAACAGCGCGTACAATACCTGCAAGGCGTAGCCCAGGGCCTCGACAAACAGATCGCCTCCATCGTCGATCTGCGCAAGGAACGTGACCAGTTGCTCTCCCGCGAAGGGATCATTACCGACCTCCAAGGCAAACGCGACCTCACCGTACGGATTTTCAACACGCTGGCGACCATCACTCCGCCCGGGATTTTCCTCACCCACCTGCAACAGCAGGGTAACACTGTCGCGGTGGACGGCTATTCCCAGGCCAATAATCAGGTAGCCGAATTCATGCGCAATATCGAAGCCTCGACCACTTTCGACAAGCCCCTGCTGAACATCATCAGCAAGGCCAAGCTGGGCAACGAGGAAGTCGGCCAGTTTTCCTTGCAGATGGATATCCGGGCACCGGTAAGCGCCACCAAGAGCAACGGGCAAAGCAGCAAAGGTATACGGCCATGACCCTTGACGAACTGCGCAATCTCCAGATCGAGGATATCATCCGCTGGCCCATCAAAACCAAGCTCATCGCCGTGGCGATCCTGGTGGTACTGGTAGGTATTGTCGCGTGGATATGGTTCATTGCCCCGGAAAATGACAAGATCGGGCAACTCCGCGAGCAGGAAAGCAGCCTCAAGGAGCAGATCCGGCAAAAACAGCTCCTCGCCGCTGGGCTTCCCGCCTATCAGGCGCAGATCAAGGAAATGCAGCTACGCTTTGCCCAATTCCTGGAACAATTGCCCAATCGTACCCAGATTCCCTCTCTCCTCGACGACGTCACCCTGGCGGGGCGCAGCCGTGGACTGGAGTTTGAGCTTTTCCAGCCGCTCCCCGAGGTGAGCAAGAATTTCTACGCCGAAATCCCCGTCAAGCTCAAGGTCGTAGGCACCTATGACGCCATGGGGCAGTTTGCTGCCGCCGTGGCCGCCATGCCGCGCATCGTCACCCTGAATGATATCGACATCACCCGGCTGCCCAGCGCCGGAAGCGACGACGCGGCAAAGGCGCAATCCACGCAAAAACTGGTATTGCAATGCACGGCCACGACCTATCGCTATCTGGACAATAGTGAAAAAACGGGGGCGAAGCCATGAAGAAGTTTGCCCGGTCGGTCCTCGTTATCAGTACCCTGACCTTATTGGCGGGCTGCCAGCACAGCGACAATCTCAGCGATTTACGTCAGTTTGTCGCCAGTGGGCCAAAATTCAATACCCACATCACGCCCCTGCCAGCCACCCAAGTCTATCATGCCGCCGCCTACGTTGGCGAGAGTGGCCGCGATCCTTTCACCAGCTTCTCGGAATTACGCCTGCGCCAACTTGCCGCACAGGCCAGCAAAGGGCCGCGGCCGCAGGCGCACGGCCCTTTACAACCCCTGGAAAGGTTTGACCTGTCCGGCCTGAAGATCAACGGAATCGTGCGCGACGCCCAGGGGCATCTCTGGGCGGTCATCCAGGCGCCGGACCAGAAGATCTATCGCGCCACCATCGGCAGCTATGTCGGCAAAAACGACGGCCGCATCGTCAGCATTGACGACCAGCCGGGGAAACGCTCCGTCACCGTGGAGGAGTACATTCCCAATGCCTTCGGCGGATTCCAGAAACAGCAAACCGTCATGCACATGCAAAGTGGCACCTAAGCGGACTGCCAGCCCAAAAAGGATAGAGGACAGAGACCCATGAGCACAGCACCTTGCACCGCCCGCCACGCCAACGCCCCCCGCCACCACCGGGTGCGCCACCGCATGCCGGCCGCCTTACGACCCGCCGCCATGGTCGCCCTGGCAGCCTTGTGCCTGGCATCGGCGCCGGCATGGGCGGAAAGCCTGATTACCGGGATCGCACCCGTTCAAGATCAGCATGGTGCCGCTCTGCTCATTCGCTCCACCGAGCGTCCCGCCTATGATGTCAACACCCTCAATGGCGGCTACCGGGTGCAAATCGATTTTAGCGACGCCCATTTTGCCAATTCCGTAGGCACCGTCCATGGCGAGGGCGTCATCCAGGACGTCCTCGCGGAAAACTTACCGGGCAAAGCCCGCCTCGACCTCCTGCTGAAAACGCCCCAGGCGATCATGATCGAGCCGGCACCCGGCGGATACCGGATTGCGCTCGTTGCCGAGAAAGGTGCAGCCCCCAGCACGGCAGCAGCCGCCGCTGCTCCCGTTGCCACCCCGGCACCCTCCCCCGCGGCAGCCGCTGTGGAACCAAGCGCTTCCGCGCCGGTCCCGCTACCTGCCGCCAACGGCACCAGCGTCGCCGACCTCGGCTTCAAGCGGGGCAAGGAAGGTGGAGGGATTCTCGACCTCACCATCAATGGCAGCCAACCGCAGATGAACGTGACCCGGGAAGATGGCGCGCTGGTGGTGGACCTCAAGGATACCCAGCTACCAGCGAGCTACGCCCACCGTTTTGACGTCAATCAGTTTGGGACACCGGTACAATACATTGACAGCTACCCGCGCGGCGCCAATACCCGCTTGGTCTTTGCCATCAATGGGCCTTTTGAATACTCGGCCTACCAGTTGGGCAACCACCTCCTGGTCAATGTCCGCGCCAAACCCGCTACCGAAACTGCCGCCGGAGTGGCTGCCGACGCCCGCCTGAGCATGGACTTCCAGAACATCAGCGTTCGCGATGCCCTGCAGGTGATCGCCGACTTTACGCATCAGAATATCGTGGTATCCAACAACGTCACCGGCACCTTGACCATCCGCCTGAAAAATGTCCCCTGGGAACAGGCCTTCAAGGTGATCCTCGACTCCCAAGGCCTGGCCGTGAAACATATCGGCACCATCCTCTGGGTAGCTCCGGCCAATCAGATCAGTACCCAGGAGGAAGCCGAACTGAAGGCAGCCGCCAGCAAGCGCAAGCTGGAACCGTTGGTCACCGAACTCATTCCCATCAAATACGCCCGCGCCACGGAGATCGCCCAGCTCCTGCAAGGATTTTCCCAACAAAACAACAGCATTCCCCCCAGCGAAGGGGCGGCATACGGCAACACTGCGGCCACCGCTGCGCAAAACGCGGCCCTTGCCGCAGCCCTGGGCATTCCTTCTTCCACCCTGGGCAACTCCTTGCTCGGTTCGCGCGGATCCGTGGCGGTGGTGACCCGGACCAACAGTCTCCTGGTTCGCGATACCCCCCAGGATATCGACAACATCAAAAAGCTGATTGCGAAAATCGACCGACCGGTGCCCCAGGTTCTCATCGAGGCGCGCATCGTGCAAATCACCACCAACGCCGCCCAGTCTCTCGGCGTGCAATGGGGCGGCACTTACACCTCCAATACGGGCAGCGGCGTCATCAACCTATCGGGCACCGGCGCTTCCGGGACAACGTCTACCCAGGGCGGATCTTTTCCGTTGACCGGCAGCACCACCACGACCACCGGCACCACCGGATTCTCAGTCCCCGCCCTGGTCAATCTCCCGGCGCCAACGGCGGGCACCGCCCTGGCGGGCGTCAACCCGGCTTCCCTGGCTTTTGCTCTGGGTACAGCCTCCGGCAGCCGGGTCATCGATTTGCAACTGCAGGCGCTGCAGGTGGCCAACAAGGCCAAGATCATCTCCAGTCCCAAGGTGCTGACCGCTGACAACGAAAAAGCCGTCATTCAACAAGGCCAGGAGATCCCCTATCAACAGGCCACCAGCAGCGGCGCTACCTCGGTCTCCTTCAAAAAAGCGGTGTTGAGCCTGGATGTGACTCCCCATATTGCGCCCAACGGCAAGATCACCATGGATGTCAGTGCCACCAATGATCAGCCGAACTACGCGCAGGCCCTGCCCACCGGCGTGCCCATCAACACCCAGTCGGTGAAAACCAAGCTCCTGGTCGCCAATGGCCAGACCGTCGTCATCGGCGGCATCTTCACCGATACCCACAGCAACTTCAACACCGGGATACCCTTATTGAAGGACATCCCCGGCCTGGGCTGGCTGTTCAAGAGCCGTACCAACAATATCGCCCAAACCGAACTCCTCATCTTCCTCACCCCAAAAGTCATCAATGACGGGGCGCAGGATGGTTCCGCAGGGGGCGAAACTTCTCTTGCCAGTGGCGGATGAAGGCCGAGGTCAGTGTAATCCTGGTGGGGCCCATGGGTTCGGGCAAATCCACCATCGGGCGGCTGCTGGCCGCCCGCTTGCATTTGCCCTTCGCCGACAGCGACGCCATCATCCTGGAAAATACCGGCGTTTCCATCAATACGATCTTTGAAATCGAGGGCGAGGCGGGCTTCCGCCTGCGGGAAAGCCGGGTAATCGCAGATCTCGCCGCCAAAGAGACCGCCATGGTATTGGCCACGGGAGGCGGCGCCGTCCTTTCCG
>NZ_RIZI01000087.1 GCF_003721225.1 Acidithiobacillus sulfuriphilus
AAGTCGGGGGCCAGGCTCATCGGGCCCCGGTCGTTTCCGGCAATACCCGCCAGCGCCCCGCCACAAAGCCTTCCAGAGGCCGATAGCGGCGTTTGTAGTCCATCTTGGCGCTTCCCGGCACCCAATACCCCAGATAAAGGTGGGGCAGGCCCAGGCTGCGCGTCCAGGCCATCTGCCAGAGGATGGCATAAACACCCAGCCCCCGCGCGGACATTTCCGGGGCATAGAAGGTATATACCGCCGAAACCCCCGCCGGAACGATATCCACCAGGGCCACCGCCACCACCTCGGCAGCCAGGGAGAATACCAGGAGCTTGGCATCCACGCCCCCCGTTTCCAGGATCATCTCCTGATAAAGCCGCAGACTCTCCTCATCCATACCCCCGCCCGGATGACGCAGGCGCTGATAGCGGCCGAAGAGGGCGGCGTGGGCGGCATCCCAGTGGGGGGCACAGACCGCCGCCCGCAGATCCTGGTTGCGTTGCCAAACGCGGCGCTGGCCGCGATCCAACCGAAAGCGATTCACCGGAATACGCACCGAGACACAAGCATCGCAGTGGGGACAGGCGGGCCGGTAGGCCAGGCCGCCATTGCGCCGAAAGCCCTTTTGCAGCAGCGCATTGTAGGAAGCGCTACCGAGGACCTGCTGCGGATCGCTGAGAATCAGCAGTTCGTCCTGATCGGGCAGATAAGGGCATGACTGCGGGGCCGACAAGTAAAAAGCCATACCGTTAAAAAACCTGGCTAAGGGGCAGGGTCAGTTGCCAGCGATGATCCACGGGTGCCGCGCGAAGATCCCGGAGCTGGGCCAGAAACTCTTCCCGCGGCAGTTCTTCCGCCCCCATGCTTTCCAGATGGGGGGTAAGGAATTGCGTATCTATGAGCCCGTAACCCCAGTGTTGCAGGTGCCTGGCCAGGAGCACCAGGGCCAGCTTGGAGGCATCCGGCACCCGGCTGAACATGGACTCGCCAAAAAACAGGCCGCCCATAGCCACGCCATAGAGGCCCCCTGCCAGCATGGCTCCGGACCAGACCTCCAGGGAATGGGCATGACCGGCATGGAAGAGCCCCAGGTAGGCCCTACGCATGTCGGCAGTGATCCAGGTACCACCCTGCCCGGCGCGGGGCGCCGCACAGGCATCCAGCACCGCCGGGAAGGCTTCATCCACGCTGAAACGCCAGACTGCGGAGCGCCCGGCCTTGCGCAGGCTGCGGCTGACATGGATACGCCCCGGGGAAAAAACCCCCCGCGGGTCCGGCGACCACCAGAGGATGGGATCCCCCTCGCCGAACCAGGGAAATATCCCCTGGCTGTAGGCCTGGAGCAGACGTTCCTGACGCAGATCCCCGCCGACGGCCACCAGATTGCCAGCCGCCCTGGCGGGATCGGCAAAGGGGAGCACGGGGCCGGAGCGCCGCAGCAAAACCGGGCGAGCGTCATCGGGGCGCATGGCGGGGGAGCCCTCCCATCGCCATGCGCCTCCGCCTATCTCCGGCCATGGCCGCGCATCAGGCGCTCCGCCCTGCCTGGAAATCGCGCAGGGCCTGGACCCGCGCCTCCAGGCTGGGGTGCGTGGCGAACAACCCCTGCCAGCCACCGGAGATATAGGCCGTGGCCATGGGTTCCCGCAGGGCGTCATGATGCACCTGCATGGCCTCCGCCCGCTGATGAATCCTTTGCAGGGCGGAGATCATCGGCATCACCCCCACCTGCTCGGCGGCAAAGCGGTCCGCGGCAAATTCGCGGTGCCGGGAAAACCAGGTGATGGGGATCAGGGCCAGGAAGGACAAACCGATCTGCAGGACGATGGAAACCATGAATGCCACCATGGGCTTGTCGTCGAACTGACGCGCCGCCAGCATCGCCAACCAGAAGACAAAGGTGTTCATCAAGCCCTGCAATAGCGTCGTGCTCAGCATGTCGCCATTGTACACATGCCCCATTTCATGGGCCAGGACCGCCCGCACCTCGTTATCGTCCAGCAGATTCACCAGCCCGCTGCTCACCGCCACCATGCTGTGATTGCGCCCCGGGCCGGTCGCAAAGGCATTGGGCTCGTCATTCCAGTACACCCAGACTTCGGGCATGCCAATGCCCAGACGCTGCGCCAACTGCGCCACGCTCTGGTAGACCAGTCGCTCCTTGGCCGTCTGCGGTACCTCGATCCGCTGCATCTGCATACCCGTACGCGCCAGATGCTTGGACATCAGCAACGAAACGAAGGCGCCGCCGAAACCGATCACCAGCGCCCAGAGGAGATCCATGCTGCTCACCGAAGCGCGCAAATCAATGCCAAAGGCGGGCAACACCCACTGCACCAAAACCGTAAACGTGATGGATAAGGTGACGAATATCAGGAGATTCGCCATCACCAGCAACAGGATACTTTTCATGGACTTCATACGCTCATACTCCATCTATATGTTTTATAGGATAAGTAAATAGATAACCTCTACTGCCGTCAAGGGCTTGCGGGGATCCGCAGATACTGACTGAGCGCCTGCGGGCAGGGGGCGGCCCGATAGGGGAGCACACCCAGGCAAGGGCCGGGCAGGCTTTCCTGCAACCCCTCCAGCGTACCTGCCGCAACCGGCTGCGGTGACGCGTGATTGCCTACCCAGCCGCCCCAGGGCAGCCCGCGCCGGAGAATGGCCTCGGCGCTCAGGAGGGCGTGATTGATGGCGCCCAGGCGCAGATCCACCACCAGCAGGACGGGCAACTGCAAGGCGATCGCCAGATCCGCAAAGCTCTGCCCATTCCCCAAAGGCACCAGAAAGCCGCCCGCCCCCTCGACAATCACCCGCTCCACTCCCGCTGCCTGTTCCTCCAGGAAACGCAGGATGGCATCCAGGTCGATTTGCAAGCCTGCCTGCCGCGCCGCCCAGTGCGGGGCAACGGCGGCGGGAAAGGCATAGAGATTGCACTCCTCCCGGCTGCGCGGGGGAATGCTGGCCTGACGGAGAATTTCCACGTCTTCCCAGACACCATCCACGGCCCCGGATACCACCGGTTTGAGCCCCGCTACCCGTTCCCCCCGGACGGCATACCCATGGATCAGCGCCGCGCTCACCAGGGTTTTCCCCACCCCCGTATCCGTACCGGTCACAAGAAAACCTTTCATGCTATTGGACCCGGCCGTTGGCGGAGGGGTTTTGCCGCGACTTCGGCCCGCGCCGTCGTTGTTCTAGGCGAAATCCCGCGCCCAGCAGGCGAACTGTCTGAGCCCGCAGGGCGAGTTTTCGCCTGCCAGCGGGATGAGCCGTAGAACAACAGGCAAGGGCCGCCGGAGCAAAAAACCCCTCCGCCAACGGCCGGGGCCAGGATCATGCCGACGGCCGTTGGCGGGGTTGCCGTGCCACGGCCTTTGGTCCATGGTCCCATCCCCCCCTCACCGCCGCCCCAATCGCCCCAGGGGCACGGCCACGGAGCCATCGGCCAGGCGTTCCTGACGCGGCCCGGCGCCCCAGGCATGACCGTAAACCACTTCATAGGTGGCCGGCAGCCGCTCCTCCACCAGAAAGCCCGCGTAGGCCGCACGCAAACATTCCAGGCGACGCGGCGTCAGCAGTCCGCGGGCGCGCGCCTGCAGGGCATTGGTTGCCCCCACCGCACGCAGGTCGCGGAGCAGGGCCTCCAGATTGGGATAGGTAAGCTGATAATGTTCCACATCCATGACCGGCATCTCGAAACCCTGGCGCACCAGGGCATCCCCTATGTCGTGCATGTCCAGAAAAGGGCTGACATGTGCCCCTTGATCCACCGCGGCAAAGGCCCGGCGCAATTCGCGCAGGGTGTCCGGACCCAAAGTGGAGAACATGAGCAGACCGCCCGGGCACAGGACACGGGCGAACTCGCGCAGGACCTGATCCAGATCGTTGCACCACTGCACCGTCATGTTGGCATAGATGAGGTCCATGGAGGCGCTTTGCAAGGGCAGGCATTCGGCATCTGCCTGGCAATAGTGCTGACGCTGCCGCCAGCCCTTGCGCCGCCGCGCCTCGCGCAACATGCCGCCAGCCAAATCCAGGGCCAGGACCCGGGCGCGGGGATAGCGGGCATTGAGCCGGCGTGCGCCCAGACCCGTGCCGCTGCCAACGTCGAGGATCCAATGCGGCGCCAGCTTGACCAGATCCAGACGCTCGATGAGCTGCGCGCCCACCCGGTCCTGCAAAACCGCCGCCGCCTCATAGCCGGCGGCGGCCCGGCTGAAGGCGCGGCGCACGGCGCGCTTGTCAAAGGGTGGTGTCGCGCCCGTCCTCATGCCAGCCATTCCAGCAAGATTCGGGCGCACTCGGCAGGGGCGGAAAGGAAGGGGGCATGACCAACGGTCGCAAAGCTTGCATAACGGCTGCCCGGCAGGGCGTCATGGAGCCATTGCGCCGCCGCCGCCGGTACGATGCGATCCCGTTCGCCGTGCAGAATCAGCGTCGGCAGGTTAGGCGGCGGCAGCTCCTGACGCAGGTCCTCATCGCGCAGGAGCACCAACCCATCGGCAAGGCAGCGCGGATCCGGCAGGGGCCAGCCGCGCATGGCATTGAGCTGCTGCCGCGCCTGGGGATCATTCATCACCTGCAGGGCCAGAAAACGCTGGCGCGTCCCCTCCGGGTCCAGGCGCAAGGCATCGGCAAAGCCCGCCAAGGTGGCGGCATCGACCCCCCAGGCCCAATCGGGGCGCTGGCGAAAGACCGGAGAGGCCGCCATCAGGATGAGGCCCGAGAGCAGGTCCGGCCGCCGCGCCGCCAGCCCCAAAGCGAGCAGGCCACCCAGGGACCAACCCAAGAGCAAGGGGGATTCACCTTCCTCGGCCAGCAAGGCCGCCAGGGCCGTCACGCTGCCCTCCCAGGCAAGGCCGGCAGCGCAGGGGGTGGCGCCATGGCCGGGCAGGTCATAACGGACGCAGCGAAAGTGCGGCGTCAGATAGGCTAACCAGGGGTCAAAGACGCGCCCTTCCATGCCCCAGCCATGGAGCAGGACCAGGGTCCGCCCTTGCCCCCCCGCCTGTCGAGCCCAGTTCATCGGCATTGCTCCAGCGCCAAGCGCAACCGGTCCACGTCCTCCGGCGCATGGGCCGCGCTCAGGGTGATGCGTAGGCGCGCCGCGCCCACGGGTACCGTCGGCGGGCGCACGGCGGGCACATACAGGCCCTGTTCCCGCAAGGCCCGGCTCAGGGCCAGACTGTGCCCGGCTTCCCCCACCAGGAGTGGCTGAATGGGCGTATCACTCGGCATCCATACCCCTGGCGTAGTCGCCCCGTGCAAGTGCCTGACATGAGAGCGCAACCGCTCCCGCCGCCACTCCTCCCCCTCCACCAGCCCCAGGGCCGCCAGCGCCGCCGCCGCCAGCATTGGCGGAAAGGCGGTGTGGTAGACAAAGCTGCGCGCCCGATGACGCAAGAGGTCGATGAGGGGTTGGCTGCCCGCCACGAAGGCGCCATAGACGCCAAAGGCCTTGCCCAGCGTGCCCATGCGCACACCGACCCGTGCCGGGTCCAGTTGCCAGTGCGCCACGCTGCCCCGTCCACCCGCGCCGATGACACCGAAGGCATGGGCTTCATCCAGGATGATCGTGGCATCGTAGCGTTCGGCAAGGCGGGCGAGATCCGCCAGGGGGGCGATGTCGCCATCCATGCTGAATACCCCATCGCTGACGATCCAGCGCCGCCCCCCCGAATGACGCTGGAGGAGGGTTTCCAAGTGGTCGAGATCGCCATGGCGATAGCGCCCCAGGTGCGCCCCCGCCAGACGCGCGCCATCCACCAGGGAGGCATGGTTGAGACGATCGGCATAGATGCCGTCACTGCGCCCCACCAGCGCCGCAAAAATGCCCAGATTGGCCAGGTAACCGCTGCCGAAAAGCAGCACCGCCTCCACCCCCAGCCACCGCGCCAGAGCCTCCGTCAGGGCCGCGTGCACGGGCCGCTCCCCGCCCAACAGGGGCGCCGCCCCCGCGCCCACGCCGCTCAGCGCCATTTCCTCCTGGGCCGCCGCCCGCAGCGCCGCATGCCCCGCGAGGCCGAGATAATCGTTACTGGCAAAAGATAGGAGCGCATGGCCCTGCGCATCGCGTAAACGGATACCATCGTCACCCTGGGGCTGCAAGGGCTGCAGCTCCCGCCACAGCCCGGCCGCCCGCAAGGTGGCCAGGGCTTCTTTCCAGCGCGCTTCCTGAGGAGGAGGATTCATGCCCCCTTATAGGAATGGGGCGGCCACTTGTCAACGGCGGGCGGGGCAAGGACAATCAAGAGCCCGCTCACGGATAATGATCTG
>NZ_RIZI01000088.1 GCF_003721225.1 Acidithiobacillus sulfuriphilus
CGACCTCAGAGCGATCGGCGGTAGTGCCCGCCGTGAGCTGGTCACGGATGGGTTCCACCATGCCATAGGGAATGCAGATGTGAAAGGTCCCGCTCCCCGACTCCAGTTCGACATCGAAGCCCGTCGTAATCACCACTTCCGTCGGCGTGGCGATGTTGACAAACTGCGGATTCACCTCCGATCGGATCAGTTCGGGTGCCAAGTTGGTGACGGGGGTCCACGCCGCCTTGAAATCCTTGAATACCAGGTCCAACAGGCGGCGGATGATGCGCTGCTCCAGTGGCGTGAACTCCCGGCCTTCGATGCGGGCGTGAAAACGCCCATCGCCCCCGAAGTAATTATCCACCACGGCAAAAATGAGCCGTGGGTCAAATATGAACAGGGCCGTTCCCCGCAGAGGCTTGATCTGCACCATGTTGATATTGCTGGGTACAACAAGATTGCGAATAAATTCACTATATTTCAGCAGGCGCACCGGTCCCACCGATATTTCTGCGGAGCGCCGCAAAAAATTGAACAGACTGACCCGCCATAAACGGGCAAAACGCTCATTGATGACTTCCAGGGTGGGCATCCGCCCGCGTACGATCCGATCCTGGTTGGCCAGATCATACTTACGTATGCCGCCCTGCGCCTCGGGGGCTTCGGCCTCGGTGTCAATGTCACCACCGGCGAGCCCCTTGAAGAGGGCATCCACCTCTTCTTGGGAAAGGATATCCTGTGCCATTAATCCGCCGGGCCGTTACGCAAAGGTATTCACCAAACCCAACTGCACCCGAGCCGCCACGGGCGCAGCGCCGACCTCATCAATGGACCCGGGGCGCCGGCCTTGGGGAGACTTGCCGCGGGGGAAAGCGCCTCCACCGCCATCGGCCGTTACCACGGCCTGACCCAACTGCAACCCTGCCGCCGCAAAACCGGCCTGCAATTGCGGCAAGGCCGCTGCAATGGCTTCGCGCACGACCGGGTGCGGGGAGATGAAGAAGGCATTGGCCTGTCCCTGCTGCAGATCCAGATGCACATCCAGAGGCCCCAGATGGGGTGGATTCAGATGCAAGGTGGCCTGCTGGAGGTTGTTCCCCGCAAAAAACAGCAATTGTTGCCCCAGGGCATTCCCCCATTCGGGGGCGGTCGATACGGTTGGCGCCAGGGTAGCCGCCGCGGCACTCACCGGCCCGGCAGTCACCAGGGGCGGCGCCGACAACAGGGGACTGGGACCCCCGGGCGCTGCCCCGCTACCCTGGAGCGAAGACGGATCCAGCAGGGAGGGAGTGCCGCTGCCGGCTGACGCCGCTCCCTTGTCGCTATGGGCTGCCGCCGCCAGCAATGGTCCCCCAAGCAACTCGCTCAGCACCGCTGACGGGTGCCCGGCCGTTGCCCCTGCGGGGGCCGGCGTCTGGCCTTGGGCATCGCTGCCGGAGGGCGCTGCATCTGCCCGGAGGCTTTTTGTCGTCAGGGCGGACAGGGTTTGGCCAAAAGCTGGGCTGGGGGGCATGGCCGCAGGCGGCGCACCGGACGGCGAAGGCTGGCTTACCACCGCGCCTGCCGCAGCCAGGGACGGCACCGGAGGCGCCCTCCCCGCATCCGGGCGGAAGGGTACCGCTGCACCTTGGGCCTGCGCCGGGGCCGCCCCAGCCGCTGCGGTTGCCGTGGCCGGCAGGGCCGACGGCGGAACGGGGGCCGGGGCGGCAAAAAGCGGCGTGGGGGCCGGCGGCAATGCCTTGCCGTCCGGCTGATCTTTGGCGTCCTTTCCCAGGGGTTTTTTGCTCAATGCCGCCACTGCGGAGGGCGTTGGTTCGGACGGAGCGGATGGCGGAGCGGCAGTTTCCTGCGCCCCAGGACCCGCCCTGGCCGGCGGCGCCGCAGCGGGCATTTGCCGGCCCATTACCGTCGCAAAAGGCTCCGCGGCAGCCTTTGGCGGAGCACCGTTGCCGCCATTGACGGCCGGGCTGGAGGGGGGGGTCGCCGCTACCGGGTTCATTGCTTCAGGCGCCATGGCCATTACTCACGTTGTGCTTGTCCACCCTGCCTCTAGCAAAAATCACGCCATTATCTGAAGACGACTTGCAGCCCGCTGCGCCCATTCATCCAGTTCCTTTTGCATTTGCTGCAATTGCTGCGCATGCCGCAGGTTCTCGGCCCGGCGTAACAAGCCGGTCAGGGCCTGTTCACGGCCCCTTGCGCTCAGCCATTGCCGCTGCAAAATAGCGGCCTGTTGACGATGGCGACCCAAGGATTCCTGCTGCACCGCCACCACTTGGTCCAACTGGGCGATGAAGGCCCGCATTTCCCGTGCCTGTGCGCTCCATACGCCAACGCGCTCGGCATTCTGCGCTTCCTCCCGATAATGCGCCACATAACGCCCCAGGAGGGCGAGCTTGTTTTGCGCGTCGAGGAGCATGGCCTGCTGACGGGCCAGGGCCTGGGCGGCATCTATTCGGGTAGCATCGGCCTTTTGCTGCAGGTAGCGGATGGCGTCCGTTTTAGCCATGATCCATGGCCTCCATGTAGGGAGCCATGACCGTGGCCAACTGCTCCCGGCTGCCGGTGAGGGATACGGCTTCCCGCTGATCCTGGCGGAGGAATCCGACAATGCCGGCATGGGCCTGAACCGCCTGATCCAGCAACGGATCCATCCCCGGAGTGTAGGCCCCCACGGCGATGAGGTCCTGATGCTCGCGATAACGCGCATAAAGGGCCTTGAGCCGATGCAGGCGCCGCAGGTCTTCTGGCGCGACGATCTTGGGCATGACCCGGCTGATGGATGCCTCCAGGTCTATGGCCGGATAATGCCCCTGTTCGGCCAGGGCGCGCGACAAGACGATATGCCCGTCGAGGACGGCCCGGGCGTTATCGGCAATGGGATCCTGCTGATCATCTCCTTCCATCAGGACCGTATAGAAGGCCGTAATGCTGCCGCCGCCCTCGGGCCCATTGCCGGTACGCTCGACCAAGGCCGGCAGCCGGGCAAAAACCGACGGGGGGTAACCACGGGTGGCGGGCGGCTCGCCCACCGCCAGGGCGATCTCGCGCTGGGCCATGGCATAGCGGGTCAGGGAATCCATGAGGAGCAGGACATGCTTGCCCTGATCCCGGAAATATTCGGCGATGGCGGTGGCCAAGTGGGCGCCGCGGATACGGGTGAGGGCAGGTACATCCGCCGGAGCCGCGACGACCACGGCCCGGGAGCGCCCTTCCGCCCCGAGGATCTCTTCAATGAATTCCTTGACTTCCCGACCCCGTTCGCCGATCAACCCGACGACGATGATGTCGGCATCGGTATGCCGCGCCATCATCCCCAGCAACACGCTTTTCCCCACGCCACTGCCGGCAAAAAGTCCCATACGCGCCCCGCGGCCCACGGTAAACAGGGCATTGATGGCCCGTACCCCCACATCCAGGGGACGCTGCACCGGCGCTCTCTGCATGGGATTGAGAGGCGTTCCCAGAAGGGGTACATAGCGCTCGGTGAGGACCGGGCCCCGGCCGTCCAGCACCTGCCCCTGGCCATCGACGATCCGGCCCAGAAGATGCGCGCCCACCCCCGCCTGGGCCTGGCCGGGAAGGGGTTGGACGCGGGCGCCGGGAGCCACTCCCTGCAAATCGCCCGCCGCCATGAGCTGCAGGCGATCGCCATGGAAACCCACCACTTCGGCATCGATGCCCCGGTGATGGCCGCCTTCCACCCGGCAGCGGGTGCCAACACTGGCATCAAAGCCCTCGGCTTCCAGCACCAGGCCGATCATGCGCACCAGCCGTCCACTCGCCAGCAGCGGCGGGAATTGCCGCGGCAGCCGCCCCTGCAGGTTCTGCAGACAGGCCGCCCAGGCCGCCTGCCGGTCGGCGAAGGGCGGCATCATGGGAAGGCCGCCCCAAAAAGCTGTTCCAGCGCCTGCCGCCAGCGTGTTTCCAGGCGCAGATCCAGCACCGACGCCGCGTCACCCACGCCCCTCCGGTGCCAGCGCCGGTCCGGCCGTGCGCCGTCGTCATCGATCCGGGCCGCGAGCACAGGCCCGCCGCGCTCCAGTTCCTCATCCGCTTCCAGCAGCACCCCCTCCTCCACCAGTTCCGGCGCCAAACGCTCCACCAGGGCGAGATCCTCGGGGTGGAGGCGAATGCTCGGGTTGGCGCTGCGCAGGGGCAGGGCCTCCAGGGCCTCCCGCAACAATGGGAGCAGAGACTCCGGCCGCATCCGCAAGTCGCTGCGGATCACCTGCCGCGCCACTTCCAGGGCCAGGGCCAGCAGCGCCTCCTCCACGGCGGCATCCAGATCCCGCAAAGGCCGGCCGAAACCCAGCACCAGCGCCTTGAGCATTTCGGCATCCTGGCGCGCAGCGGTCATGCCGGCCTCCCTGCCGGCGCTCAAGCCTGCAGCGTAACCGTTTTGATATCCCTGTTGCCGCCCCTCCGCTTCCGCCCGCGCATACATCAGCTCCAGATCGTCAGCCGTGGGCAATGGCACGGCCGCCGGGGACAACTCCGCGCCGGCACTTTCCATCGCCTGCCCTGCGGATGGCTTGGACCCCCCTCCGGGCGACATGGCCGGTGGGTCCCAGCGGCGCATGCTGGTGATCTCTTCGCGGGTAATGACGCCCCCTGTAGGTGTCTTGATCACCAGCGGATCCTCCCCGATAACCCTTGGTCTGTGCTCCTCCTGAGGCGGTACCGATCCATCAGATCATAGCCTCCCCAGCCCCGCCCCCCAGGCTGATCTGCCCGGCAGCGTCGAGGCGGGAGGCGATCTGCAGGATCGCCTTTTGCGACGCTTCCACCTCGCTGACCCGCACCGGCCCCTTCGCCTCCAGATCGTCACGCAGCATTTCCGCCGCGCGCTTGGACATGTTGTTGAAAAACTTGTCGCGCAACCCCGGATTGGCCCCTTTCAGGGCGGTGATCAGGTTCTCCGAAGGGATCTCGCGCAGGAGGGTCTGCATGCTGCGGTCATCCAGCTTGATGAGGTCGTCAAAGACGAACATCTTCTCCTGCACCTTCTCCGCCAGTTCGCTGTCGGCTTCCCGGATCTTATCGATGATGTCGGCACTGAAACTGCCCTCCAGCCGGTTCAGGATGTCGGCGGCGGCCTTGGGACCCCCAAGGGTCGCCACCTGGAGATTCTGCGCTTCCCCGGAGAGCTGCTCTTCCAGGATATCGTTCAGTTCACGAATGGCCGCCGGCTGCACCGTCTCCAGGCTAGCCAGGCGTAGCATGGCCTCGCCCGCCTGGCGCGGGGGGAGGTGATGAATGACGTCACTGGCCTGCTCCGGTTCCATGTAGGCGAGAATCATGGCCAGGACCTGTGGATGTTCCAGCTTGATGAGATCGGCAATGGAGCGGCCATCCATCCATTTGAGGTTCTCCAGGCCACTGGCCTCGCCGCCATGGAGGATCCGGTCGATGAGGTTCCCCGCCTTGTCGGCACCGAGGGCCTTGGTGAGCATACCGCGAATATATTGGTCGCTGCCCACGCCAAGGGAGGTTTGCCGTTCCAGGCGCGCACGAAAATCCTGCAGGACCGTTTGCGCCTGGTCCGTGGAAATGCGCGACAGGCGCGCCATGGCGGCGCCGAGCTTCTGCACCTCCCGGGGACCCAGATGGCGCATGAGCTCCGCCGCCTCATCCTCCCCCAGACTCAGGAGGAGGATGGCACTGCGATCCAGGCCGTTAAGCTCCACGCTCTCGGTCATTGGCTAACCACTCCTTCACCACTTGTGCCGCCCGTCCCGCATCCTGCATCACCAGTTGCCGGGCCACGTAGAGATCGGTTTCGAGGGGGTTCCCCGGCAGCACGATGGGTTCATGATGTTCGGCGGCCCTGACGATGGCAGGCTCCGTTCGCGGAGCGGGATGCTCCCCTCCCCCAGCCGCCTTTGCCCCCCCTTCCGTCTCCAAAGTAGGGGCCTGTTCCCGGCGTCGCCGCAACATGGGCCGGACCACCCCGAAGTAGAGCAGGAGCCCAAGGATCAGCAGCACTCCGTAGCGCAAGACCCCATCCGCGAAGGTCAGGAACCAGCCTTGCTTCCACCAGGCCACCGCACTGGGGGCCGCCTCTGCGGTGAAGGGCATATTCACCACCTTGACGGTATCACCCCGTTGCTGGCTATAACCGATGGCGTCTTCCACCAACTGCTGTACCTGGGCCAGTTGTGCGGCGCTCAAGGGTCGCACTGTAACCTTGCCGTTGGCCCCTTCCACGGTCCGGTCGTTGACCAACACCGCCACCGACAGGCGCTTCACCATCCCTACGGGCTGTACGGTATGGGTGATGGTCTTGTCCAGATCATAGTTGGTGGTCTGATCGCTGCTGCTCTGGGTGGGCGCCAGCATCTTCAGGGTGGGCCCCAGGGCCATCAAATCGCCCGGGGACATGGCCGAGGCCACGGGCGCCGTCAGCGGCGCCACCGCCACTCCCGGCGGTTGATTGGACAGGGCGCCGGGCACGCCATAGGAGCCCG
>NZ_RIZI01000089.1 GCF_003721225.1 Acidithiobacillus sulfuriphilus
TTCCCTGGGCGCGCTTGGTGGCCTTGATCGAGCCCCATTATCCCCGAGGCGGTAGCGGCCGCAAGCCGATGCCGTTGGAGCGCATGCTACGCATTCATTTTCTGCAGCAGTGGTATGCCTACTCGGATCCTGGCATGGAAGAAGCCCTCTACGAGATCCCGCTGCTGCGGCAATTCGTGGGTATCGATCTGGGCCGGGACTTCGTTCCCGATGAAACGACCCTCTTGAAATTCCGTCGTCTGCTGGAGCGGCACGACCTTGCGCGCGCGATCTTCGAGGAAGTGCAGGTGGTCCTGCGGGAGAAAGGCTTGCTGCTGCAGGAAGGCAGGATGGTGGACGCCACCCTGATCCATGCGCCGAGTTCCACCAAAAACCGGGAACGGAAACGGGACCCGGAGATGAGCTCGACGAAAAAGGGGAATCAGTGGTACTTCGGGATGAAGGCCCATGTGGCGACGGATCTGCAAGGGATTGTCGAAGCGGTGGAGGTCACGACGGCGAAGGTCCCGGACCACAAAGCCCTGGACGCCTTGCTGACGGGAGAAGAACGGGTCGTTCTGGCGGACCGGGGCTACGACTATCCCTCAGTCCACGAGCGCCTGGCCGCGCAGGGAACCCAGGACGCCGTGGCCTTGCGCCGCACTCCCGGGCAGAGGAAAGGTCTGGCGGCCCTGAAGCGCTACAACCGGAGTGTGGCCCGGATCCGTGCCTTGGGAGAGCACGCCTTTCGGGTGCTGAAGTGCCAGTTCGGCTACCGCAAGGCCCGCTACCGGGGTCTGGCCAAGAACGGCGCCCAGCTCACCACGCTCTTTGCCCTGGCCAATCTCCACCTGCTGCGGCGTCGCCTGCTGACTGCCTGAGGCGTACCGCGCCCAAAATCCGCCCCAAGGGGCAGAATGGACGGGATCTCGCCCACAAAATCGCTGAATGGGCCTATTTCGGGCAAATGCGCGGGGAGAAATCGGCGTTTTCATGCCTGATCAGGGGCTCCCTAAGAACCCATTGGATAAAAATATTGAAGAAAAGACAGTAGGATTACTTCAACGCGTTGTTCAGACGATGTTACCCGCCACCGATTCAATTGGAGTATTACTTTCTGGTGGTTTTGATTCGAGTTTAATTGCAGGACTACTTGCTGCTTATAGAAACGATCATAATTTACTCTTGATAAATAGCAGGGCGAATGATTCTTGGGTTTCTGATGAGCGATATTGCGCCCGTGTTGTGGCGGACATGATTAATGTGCCACTTATTGAGCAAAAATATAATCTTGACAGGAGCGTAGTCCTAGATATTGGTGAAATCCCTTGTGCCCCTCGTCCGGTTGATACTGTTCTTGCTTTGGAATTCTACAGAGCACTGAGCACTATCGCAAACGATATAGGCGTTGGTACATTTTTTACAGGTCATGGCGGCGACCAACTTTTTTTGTCGCTCCTAACTCATCATTTTATACTAGATTATATTAGAGATATTGGCTTCGACCGCAACGTAATATTCTATTTTATAAATTACCTTTCAAACACTAAAAAAGGCGTTAGTGGGATATTTTTAGATGTGCTGAAGGACCTCGTGTTCCAGCCGAAGACAATTATAGATAGGCGGGCGCAGCACCACAACAGGTACCTTATAAACACTAATGTCTGGAAAAGATGGGATAATGAGAGCGGTATATTGGAGCATGTAATACCAAAACAAGTAGGTTTTTCAAAGGCATGGCAGTTGTTAGGTTTGTTAGATTACGATTCGTTTTCTAGTCCGTTTGAGGTCGAAAATTATCGATTTGTGCATCCCTTCTGCTCACAGCCATTGTGGGAGCATTTCCTTTCTCTGCCGTCGTATATCCTATTAGACGGTGGGATATCGCGCGGTTTTATACGTCGCGTTTCATCTACGATTGTCCCCCCTGTTATTACGCATCGTTTTTCAAAGGGTGGCGGCGGCCCCCTTATGCAAAATCATGCGAAGCATAGAATTAATCAAGACTTTCTTCGCTCCGGTATTCTTGTGGCAAGGAATTATGTCGACTTGAAAGCGTTGGAAAAAGCATTTGCCCAGGTAGATCAACCGAAGGCATACAATAGAATCTGTGATCTCCTATCTATTGAAATTTGGCTTCAAAACTTAATGTGTTTCGTCAACGGATGACAAGCAAGGTATGACCGGATGCCCGCGCTGGTCAGGATGGTCAGTTTACATAGGCCAATGAAAATAATACAATACGCGGGTGGTAATGAACACGAAAAATTCATATTGGCTGCTATGGCTGAGGCGGTTCTGGCTATTGTACTCGCAGGAGAAAATCTCGTTAATGTCTAAATTAGAGAGGCGATGTTGCTATGATGGAAAGTCTGCGGCGCAGATTTAGCGATCGATTAAAAAAAATTAATGAATTCTTTCATCTCTTGCGAAAGTCGCTAGGGTACGCACCTCGGTCAGCCCTTCCGATAGTGCTCGGGGTGATTTTCCTGGACAGCGTACTGATTGCGGCCACTCCGCTTGCTTTGCGCGGAGCTGTTAACGAACTTGCTGGTCATGCAGCGGGCCTAGCGCTCGGCTATGTCGCACTCTACGTGGTACTCGAAGCCGCCAGCGCGGGCGGTACCGCAGCCTTTATAAATCGCTCCTACGCTCGTCTCGAATATGGGGTTCGCTATATGCTTACTACGCAGGCTTACCATCATTTACTAGATCTGCCGCAGGCCACGTATCTGACACGCAAGGTCGGTCAACTGACCACAATTGTTGGTAAGGGTCTTCAGGGCGCGGTGAGCGTTCAGCAGGCGTTGATACGCGGCCTGCTCCCGGCTGTTCTTCAGGTATTATTGGTTGGCGGGATTTTGTTCGGGACGGTACCGCCTACTATAGCAATTATCTTTGTTGTATTCGTTGTTTTTTATGGAGTGATATTTAGACACAACTTGTTGCTGATCATGGCAGGCCAGCGTGAGTGTGTTAGCGCTGACATAGAGGCATCAGCCTTGGCAACCGACGCGGTAATCAACCATGAGACGATCAAATTGTTCGGGGCCGGAACCGAACTATCCACTCGAATAGATGCAGCATATTCGTCGAGTCGGGATCGATGGATATCCTACGCAGGAATGACCGCCAAGAGTTTTGGACAGACCGCACTCGTGACACTCACCTGCTTTGGTGTCGCGCTTTACCTAACTGCAGAGCAGACGTTGCGGGGCGCGATGACAGTTGGCGGTTTTGTCATGGTTTCTGCCTATTTCCTGAGGCTGATCGAGCCTATCCGTTTTTTGTTTGGTGGAGTAGGGCGGCTCGCTGGCGGTCTCGTCGATTTCCAGCAACTTCTAGGCCTTCTGTCAGAGCCGGTCGAGCTTGAGACGGGCGATCCTGTTCTGCCTGGGAACGGTCCACTTACTTTAGAGTTTGATCGGGTTGCCTTCGCGTATCCGGGGCGGGAAAACGTGCTGGACGAGATCAGCTTCAAGGTACCCGCTGGGCGGGCCGTCGCCCTCGTTGGCGCGAGCGGGGCTGGAAAGTCGACCATCGCCCGGCTAATCTTTCGCTTGTATTCGCCGGACCGCGGAGCGATCTTCGTCGACGGCGTTGCGATTGACCGCTTCACGCCCGCAGCAATTCGCGCTGCGATCGCCATCGTACCGCAGGACACCGTGTTGTTCCACGACAGCATCGCTGCTAACATCGGTTTCGCGCGACCAGACGCGAGCGCTGCGGAGATCGACGAGGCGGTTTGTCTCGCGGGGCTCGCACCTCTGATCGAACGCCTACCAGATGGGCTGGAAACCATTGTCGGCGAGCGGGGGCTTAAACTCTCCGGTGGCGAGAAGCAGCGGGTGGCAATCGCGCGGGCGATCCTGAAGCGCCCCCGACTGTTCGTGCTCGACGAAGCGACCAGCGCACTTGACAGCGCGACCGAAAGGACGATCCTCGACAATCTCGCGCGGACCACGGCGGGTGTGACGACGATCATGATCGCACATCGACTTTCGGCGATCCGCGCGGCGAACGAAATCCTTGTGATCGATCACGGTAGGGTCGTTGAACAAGGCAATCACGCCGAACTGCTGGTGCGGGATGGTCTCTATGCGCATATGTGGCGAGCACAGACCGAGCATTCATAGGATACGAGATGTGGACAGAAAGCGTAATGGCTCGGCCACTGACGACTGTTGTACCACGCGCCATGCGGGCTATGCCATGAGTTCCATGTGCGCCGACGTATTGAGTCGATTTTGGCTGGACGAAGACCGTAGGCGGGATGCGTAAAATGCGCTTTTGGGGATTGGAGCGTATCGGATTACACTTTTCCATCGCCGCCGGCCTACGATATCCTGCGTATCGCTCGACTGGGCACGGCATAATAAAGCACCAAAACTTCGTAAAATATGCAAGACAGGAACTGCGAGTACTGTTTTTCAATCTTTTCTATTATAACGGATAGCGCTGAAATCTATTTTCAAGTAGCCTCTAAGTGTGTTAAGCTAGTTGGTGCCCATGCTATATCAGAACACGGGGATGTCAAGTGAGTTAGCATGTATCGCAGCTATATGCGAGAGTCTTGGTCAGCCGGTTTCCATAACAGAGCTATATCTTCTCCTTCATAATTATGGAGAAATAAGGACCATAAAAGACATTTTGAGGATAAGCGAGAAAATAGGGCTTGTATTACGCGTTGAAGCCTTTTCGGTAAGCGACATTAAAACATCAGCAATTGCATTCAAACGACCGTGCCGCGCATGCTTGGTATACCGCAGTTTCGACGGATCGATAAAAATTTTCGACCCTCTGCTGCGATCAGATACAACTTACACCACGAGTTTGCGAGAATTATTTCTTGAATTTACTCTCGTTCCTAACTTTTTGGACAATATCAAGAAAGATATTAAAGAAAAAGAAAATACGAAACTTTGGTTGCTTCCGAATGATGTGTCGGTGCTATCAAGTTACGATGAATATCGAGACAATAAAGTCACCTGTGCAATTAAGAGAAAGATGAAACGATTGCATCATACAGATAATGACACTGAACTATATCGGAAGGCCATTTCCCAGCGCGACGCAAATATAGAAGTTGTGTTTTCAGTGATTAATGGTCAAACACTAACCTTAGAATTGCTTAAAAAAATGCATGTAGCACTATATCGCAACGTTGCTCCAATTGGAGGGCTGATGCGGCCATGCAATTTTTCAAGAGACGGTGTTCCTTTCGTTGACTTCAAGAGAGTTAACGATCTTATTCATGCATGGTGCAATCATTTTGAAAAATTCAGGAGAGGCTACAGTAAACAATCATCAAAAACATATCTTGCCATGATATTATCTGACTTTAATGCAGTTCATCCATTTTGTGACGGTAACGGAACAATGCTAAAGGTGATTGTAGAAAATCTAAGTCGATCTACCGGATTCCATATTGATTTCCATGAGGGCGATAAATCTCGAATCTATCGAGCCTTTCATATTGCTCGTACAATTAGCATTGTACCACTTGTAGAACTCCTGGGAGGTTCGGTGCGCCGGGAGACCGGCAAGGAGTAGAGGGTGAAAGTCCCCAACAGTGGAAGATATAGCGAATCACACTGTCCCCGAGTCATGCGTGGTGTTACGTCCCGCAATAATTTAGGGAGCCTCTGATCTAGTCTTTTGAGGACCTCGAAAAACCTGCTGTTGAGCCCTTGTCATGATAAAATCAAAACAGGGCGGATGGAGATGAAGACCAGGGCATGAAGCCACGGAAGGGCGCGATCAAGACGGACCTGTTTGCAGCGGAATTGCACCAACGAAAGATCGACCAACTGGGTGATCCCTTGGTGCGGATCGGTAGGCATATCGACTTTACTGCTCTTGCCTCCGAGGTGGATCGGGTCGCACCGCGGCCTGTCGGTCCGCAAGGCGGCCGCCCACCCTACCCGACGGAAACCATGGTGCGGATACTGGTGCTCAAGCGCCTGTACAACCACTCCGATGAGCAGATGGAGTATCAACTACTGGATCGCCACAGCTATCAACGCTTCTGCGGCCTGCGGGATGCGGCCAATCTGCCGGATCGCACGACCATCTGGAATTTCGAGAACCGAATTGGCGCCGCCGGAGCAGAGGCACTGTTCACAGCGGTCGCGCAGCAATTTTTGCAGCATGGCTATGTGGCACGGGGCGGGCAAATCATCGATGCCACCCTAGCCGATGGTGAGTCCTCCTTGACCTTTTCGTGGATGAATTTCTGCCTTGGCACTTTGATGCCGTCCAGTTCAAGCGAGGACTCCCTTCTCCTGAACCCCCCGCTGCCCGTCCTGTAGGGGGAGGTATCCATTACATCTCGTCAGAAACTGGAGACGTTGTACCGGTTCATTTTAGGGGCCGCCTATCGGCTTGCGGACATACTTGAACCCTGGGAGGACGATCAATGATCGGTGTCACGGGTCGGCAATATGGCGCCATTCCAGGGTCGGCATAATGGAGCCACCTTGGGGTCGGCGTAATGGCGCCACCTCAGGGTC
>NZ_RIZI01000009.1 GCF_003721225.1 Acidithiobacillus sulfuriphilus
CCATAAAGGCTTCATCGGCGGAGACGAAGACATCCACCGGCGCCCCCGCCACAATCTGCTGCAGCAGGTTCCCCGATGCCCCGAGATTGAGACGAACCCGGGTTCCCGGGTGGGCGCTTTCAAAGGCCTTGGCGGCCTGCCCCAGCGACTGGGTGAGGCTGGCCGCCGCAGAAACAATGATCTCCTCGCCGGCCCAGGCCGGGGTCAGCGCCCCCATGATGGCCATGCCGGCAAGGGTTGTTCCAAGAATCCACCGCCGCCAGCGCATACGCTCCTCCAGAAATTGGCAGATAACGAAATAGTTATTCCTATATAGCGTTAAGCAAAATATGGGCCTACGCCTTGCCGTTTCCAGTTGCTGCGGACAGCAACGAATGCCTTGTTGATTATGTAGTTTATATCCAGAAGCGCCGGCCGGCCCCGACGCCCGGCAGGCAGCATTTGTCGGAAATCCGACAAATGGGCTACGCCCGTGTCCGTTTCAGGGCTTTTCCACTCCCACCTCCGTGGACTTGATGGCGGCGTGGACGGCATCGCCGACTTTCAGGTCCAGATCCTCCAGGCTCCGGGTCGTGATCACCGAGCAGACCACCCCGACCGCCGTCTCGATATCGATTTCGGACATGGCCTGTCCTTTGATGATCTTGACCACCTTGCCCGCCAAATGGTTACGAATGGATGTTTTCATAAAGGCCTCCGTTTATACTGAAATTAGGCGTCAGTACCACAGGGAGTTAAGCTAAACTCAAAGTGCCGATGGATCAATAGGGGACATTCATGTCCCTATTATTCTAAATCGCATTAGAAATAGAGTTAATTATGTACTCCCATCCGGCGATGGATTTCACCCGCGCATGGTCCGCCTCAAGGGCAC
>NZ_RIZI01000090.1 GCF_003721225.1 Acidithiobacillus sulfuriphilus
TCGGTGCGGTAGATCTGAACCCGCAGCGGCAGGATAAAAAGGCCGCTTAAAAAATGGGAAACGCGACAACTACCTTGACAGACGCCGTATATGAGCGAAGCGATGCTTCATACGATTTGCATGCCTGGTTCTTGATGGTCTTGGCACCGGAAGGATCGCCACATATTGGTCTTCGATCTCTCTCGCCACTTTGGGTTGCGGCTTGCAGGGCAAGGAGGCGGCACCGGTCGGCGGCGCAGTGGGCGATGCTGGTGGAGGGCGGCCGTGGACACCGCTGCCAGCCCTCGAAAAATGCGCGCCGAAGATACCTCGATGGTTCGTATCGGTCTTCTTGGTTCTGATAAATACGGAGACGCTCCCTGGGAGGGAGGTCAAGATCGGCAAAAACTATGGACTGGTCTCCAGGAGAAGACGAACCAGGATCTCCTCCACCAGGACATTGTCTGGCTGGGCGAAGCTGTAGACGAGGGCTTGGGCCACATCTTCCGGATGAAGCGCGTCCAGGGACATGCGCCGTTCGCGCATCGCTTCCGCTGGGACATTGTTACCCCATTCGGTCCATACTGCGCCGGGCTCGATCAGCGCCACGCGGATGCCCTCTGCGGCAAGCTCTTTGCGCAGGGCATCGTGAAAACCGACCACGGCAAACTTTGTGGCGTTATAAACCGACCATCCGGCAATGCCATAGCGGCCACCGACGCTGGATACCGTGGAAATCATGGCGCCGGGGCGTCCCCTGAGCCAAGGGATCGCGGCATGGGTGCAATGCAGTATTCCGTAGAGATTGGCGTCGATGGTGCGCTGCCATTCCTCTGCCTTGCTCTCGGCAAAATGAATTACCGCAGACCCATCCACGGTCGCCTATCACCCGGACGCTACCCCGGATGTCGCCCTCTCACTCATTGCTGTTCTGTCTGCTTACCATCCATTGCGGGTAGAGAGGGGCCGGGGCGGTTATCGCCGACAGCCGCGCCATATCTTCACTGGTCAATCGGACCTGAACGGCCCCGAGATTGTCTTTCAATTGTTCCATTCTTTTTGCCCCGATGATCACGGAGCTGATTCCCGACTGGGCGAGGAGCCAGGCGATGGCTACCTGGGGAATGGTCGCACCGATCTTCTGGGCGATGGACTCGGCGGCTTCAACGGCGTCATAGCCATGCACCTGGTCGATGGGCGGGAAATCAAAGTCCTTCCGTCTGCCGTCCGCAGGCGCGGATGTATCCCGACGATACTTGCCGGTGAGAAAGCCGCCGGACAGAGGCGACCAAGGGAGGACTCCAAGACCCTGCTCGCGACACAGGGGGAGCAGTTCGTGTTCCAGATCTCGTCCGACCAGCGAGTAGTAGGCCTGCAAGGAGGAGAAACCCGTCCATTGGCCGGCATCCGCTAACGCCTGCGCCCAGGCGATGTGTCGAGCCGGCCAGTTGGAGCAGCCCGCATAGAGCACTTTGCCGCTGCGCACCAGGTCATCGAGGGCACGCAGCGTTTCGTCCATGGGTGTATGGCAATCCCAGCCATGGACCTGGTAGAGATCGATACGGTCCGTGCCCAGGCGGCGCAGGCTGGCATGGCAGGCCGTCATGATGTGCTTGCGGGAAAGGCCGGTTCCATTGGGGTCCACATCACTCATGCTGCCGCGCACCTTGGTGGCGATGACGGCGGCGTCTCGCTCTATCCCTATGTTTTTCAGTGATTTTCCCAGAATCTCTTCGGACTCTCCACGGGAATAAATGTCCGCGGTATCAAAGAAATTGATGCCTGATTCCCAGGCGCGGCGCACGATCTCGTCGGCCTCCTTCTGGGCAACCGTTGCGATACGGTAAAAATCGGAGCCGAAGGTCATGGTTCCTAAGCAAAGAGTGGAGACCTTCATACCGGTACGGCCGAGTTGACGATATTCCATAGGTTCACCTCGCGAATGGAAAGCTACGAACTTTGGGGCACGCAGAGGAAGTAATTTCATCCTCCACTACCAGAGATTGGCGATATCCCCGGCACTTGTGCCATGAGGGTCACGCAGATATCCGGTGATCGTAGTGAGTGAATGTAGATTTAAGCGATGCTACCTTTGCTTTGTGAATCCTCCTTGCAAGCATACCAACTGATCGGTATGAAAACAATGATGACAATGGGGTGGCGGCCCTGACCGGCAAATCCTTGGCTCCCGCCGCAAGCGAGTGCAAAACAGGCAAATCACCCGCCACGGCGAGCATGCGTCTGCGAAGAGATCAGGAATACCGGCTTGCCTTCCCTAGCCCTGCCGCAACCAGCGATACACCGTCCGTTCACTCACCCCCATGGCGTCGGCGACCAGACGCCGGTTCCCGCCGAAGCGCTGCAGGAGCGCCGGGAGGGCCGCTGGACCGGGACGCCCATGGGTAGGACCGGCAGGGCATCGGACCGCGGCGATCGGAACCGAAGGGGTCGATCGCCCATCCTCCAAGTCCAGATCGAGGTCCTCCACAAGGATAACGGGCCCAGCCGCCAAGGCTGCGGCCTTTTGCAGGATGTTGCGCAACTCCCGCACGTTGCCGGGGAAATCATAGGCACAGAGCCGGATCTCCGCCTCCCGCGACAATTCCCAGCGCCCGCCCCAACTGGCCCCGATCCGCTGCAGGAGCACCCGGGCAATCCCCGGAATATCCTCCCGGCGTTCCCGCAGCGGCGGCAAGGAGACGGTGATAGCGGCCAAGCGATAATAGAGATCCGCCCGGAAGCTCCGCGCCGCCACCATCTCGCGCAAATCGCGGTTGGTGGCCGCCACCACCCGCACATCGGCATGGAGGGTTTCGGCGCCCCCCAAGCGGCGGAAGGATCCGCTTTCCAGCACGCGCAAGAACTTGGCCTGCATCGCCAGGGGCAGTTCGCCAATCTCATCCAGAAAGAGCGTCCCACCATCGGCCGTTTCAAAGAGGCCCCGCTTGCGCCCCAGACAGCCCGTAAAGGCCCCCCGCTCATGGCCCAGGATCTCGCTTTCGAACAGGGTATCGGGTAAAGAGGTGCAATCGACCGTAATGAAAGGCCCCCTCTGCCGCGCCGAAAAGTGGTGGATGGCACTGGCCGCCAATTCCTTGCCTACCCCGCTTTCCCCATGCAGCAAAATGCTGGCCTCCGTACGCGCCGCCATTTCGATATGGTGGAGGCAACGCAGAAAGGCCGGTGAACGCCCAACCATCTGCATCTCGCCGCAAGTAATCACTTCGTCCTGATCCGCCAGACGGATAATCTCCTCCCCCAGATAGCGCTGTCCCGCCAAGCCCATGATGGCGTGGCCGCGGATGCGCACATGCTCGGCACGGTTGCTGGGATCAAAATGGACATGGCGCACCTCATGGGCCTGCCCCGTGCTGAACACCGCCTGATGCGGGCAGTCTTCCCCGCGCTGGTGGCAGGGCATTGGTGAATGATGGGAAATCTCATGGCAGTGCCGCCCGACGATATCCGCCGCAAGCACTCCATAGGCTTCCTGGTAGGCATGATTGGCGGCCACGATCCGATAATGCTCATCAATGAGCACCATGGGATTCTCATGCATGTCCAGCACGCTGGAAATCTGTAATCCATCCGTTGTCGTGTCCGTCATGGTATCCATTTTTCCGTACTCCTGAAAAAATCGCTACGCCCTGTCTCAGATACGCCTTCCTGCCATGGACCCCATCCAATAGCGATCTGCCATGTCATGACAATAACGGAGGATTTCTGTCATGACAAGAGGAAATGTCAGGTCATAAATCACCATAATATTATCAACTAATTAACTAATTATTTATCCACTAGAGGCTTTACAGATGCATTTGCGCGGCTACCGGAAATGGCACGGTTTCTGCTCAAGATAAGCGGGCACTAGGCACAGGAGTTGTCATGTCAGGATTATTCATCGTCTGTTTGAGTGGGCAGCGGGAGAAACTTCAGTTTGCCGCCATGACCGCCTCCGTTGCCGCGGTATCGGGTACGGAGGTGTCCGTTTTCATTTCCATGAATGCCTTTCCATTCTTTATCCGGGGGCATGGCAAGGAGGCGTCCGCCGAGGGTGCCATGGGGGAGATCATGGCGCAGAAGAATGTTTTATCATTTTATCAGATTTTTGAGCAGGCCGTGGAACTGGGTGACGCCAAGGTCTATGCCTGCTCCATGGCCATGGACATCATGGAGGTCAAGGAAACGGAGCTGGAGGGCATCGTCTCCGGCGCCATGGGGCTCACCAGATTTCTCAGCGATGCAGAAGGGGCGCAGATCCTCATTTTTTAATGTTGTCGAGCAAGGAGCGAGTGATGAGTACAGAAAGAGTCGTTGATGCCCGGGGGAGTTTTTGTCCCGGACCACTCATGGAGTTGATCGCGAATATGAAGATGATGGCCGTGGGCGACACCCTGGAACTCCTGTCCACGGATGCCGGCTCCGCCGCCGATGTCCCGGAGTGGGTAAAAAAGGTCGGCCATGAAATGGTCGGCACGGAACAGGATGCCGAAGGCACCTGGCACATCCATGTGCGCAAGGCCAAATAACCTCTATTGATAAGGAGTGATCATCATGAGAATTCTCGTCGTTGGTGGCGGTATGGGCGGTACGATCTTTGCCAACAATCTGGCCCGGCGCATTCATCAGGAAATGAAGGCCGGCAAGGCGCGCATTACCATGTTGTCCGCCTCGGACCAGCACGTCTATCAACCCGGCTGGCTCTACGTGGCCATGGGCCGCGCCACGCCCGATGAACTGGTGCGCGAGCAGGCCAGCCTCCTGGAGCCGGGCATCGAATTCCACGTGGACCCGGTGGAGGAGTTCCATCTCGCGGAAAATCACGTCAAGACCAAGAGCGGCAAGGTACACGAATACGATGTGATGGTGATTTCCACCGGCTCCCGGCCCACGCCGGAGAATATTCCGGGGCTGAAGGAGAATTCCGTCAACTGCTATACCGCGGAAAATGCCGTGCAATTCTTCCATCAATTGGCGGACTTCAAGGGCGGCCGCATCGTCGTCGCCGTCGGCCTGCCCCACAAATGCCCGATGATTCCCCTGGAAGTCACCTTTGCGATGCATGATTTCATCAAGGACAAAGGGCTGCTGGACAAGACGGAGTTTTATTACACCTATCCCATCGGCCGCGTCCACAGTCTGGAGAATGTTGCCAAGTGGGCGGCGCCGGAATTCGACCGCATGGGCATCAAATACGAAACCCTGTTCAACATGAAGGAGGTGGATGGCAAGAACGCCGCCGTCCTCAGTGAAGAAGGCGGCACAGTGAAATACGACCTGCTGGTGGCCGTACCGCCGCACAAGGGTCAGGAGGTCATTGAAAAGAACAAGCTCGGGGAAAACGGCTGGATTCCCACCAATCGCAACAGCCTGCACATGGAAGGCGAATATGGCAAAAATGTCCTGGTGCTGGGCGATACCACCAACATCCCCATCAGCAAGGCCGGCTCCACCACACATTTCGAGGCGGAAGTCGCCGCGGAAAATATCGCGGCGGTGATCAAGATCGGGCGCCCGGTGCGGGAATATGACGGCAAGGTCTTCTGCTTCATCGAGGCCGGGAAGGATCGGGCCACTTACGCCATGTTCAACTACACCACGCCGCCCCAGCCCAAGGCGCCCACGGGGGCGGTGCATGCCTTCAAGATGGCCTACAACCAGCTCTACTGGGCTTCCGCGCGGGGCTTACTCTAAAGGAGGTGCAGCATGGCTGCCGTAATCTCGGAACGCAATACCCACGATGCCGAACTGAGCCGGGCCCGGGAGGCATTGGCCAGCCTGGTCAACAATGGCGACCTCGACCGCCTCGTCCATCTCGCCCGCCTGATCGGCTCCGCCCAGGATGCCATGAATGACGAGATGGTCACGCGCCTCTCCGCCATGGCCGGTGACGGCCTGGACCTCCTGGACCGGGTGAACCACTCCGGCGTGGTCAAGGCCCTGCCGGCCATCACCGCCCTGGTGGAAAACGGCGACCTGGAGCGGCTCGTCCACCTCGCGCGCCTGGCCGGCGCCGCCCAGGACTCCCTCAACGACGAGATGGTCACCCGCCTGGCGGGCATGGCGGGGGACGCCCTTTGCCTGGTGGACCGCATCACGCGCACGGGCGCGGTGGAACGCCTGCTGGGGGTGGCCGAACAGGTCGAAAAAACCCATGTCCTGACGGACTTCCTGCAGTGCCTCGCCGGCGCCGCCGCCGAAGCCGCCCAGGCGCCCATGCCCAAGGGCGGCATCGGCGGCCTCTGGGAGATCGTCAAACAACCAGAAACCCAGCAGACCATCCAGTTCCTCATGCTGGTGGGCAAACACTTCCGCAGTTGCCGCCTCGCGCATCCTGCCGAACCATAGGGTCTTACTCGTCCCGCTTGGCGCCTTCGCAAGGGGGCGTCTTTTTATCCGGGGCATGGCAAGACCCCGGAAACGAGAGCTGCCAACCCGCTTCACGCCATGGCCGCATTCCCGGAAAACGGCGATGGGATGGTCGGATAAACGCGGTACACGTGGCGGTGGTATGAGTTCGGACGCTGCG
>NZ_RIZI01000091.1 GCF_003721225.1 Acidithiobacillus sulfuriphilus
AATGACCAGAATGGCATCGTCCTCATGGACGATCCGCAAAGGGACGGGCTCCGCCAGCCAGGCACCCGCCTCCACCGCCGGCACACGAATCTGCACCTGCTCCCCGCCGCGGATACGGACGCTGGCCCGCGGGCTTGCGCCATCCACCTGTATCCGTCCAGCGCGCAGCCACGCCTGTATCCGGCTGCGGCTGTATTCCGGGAACATCTGGCCAAGGACCGTGTCCAGACGCTCCCCCGCGCTTGCCGCTGGCAAAATCACGTCAATACCCGTATCATCATTCATGGCTTGCCACTATAGACTATCGTCCTCCATGAGCAAACGCATTCTAGTTGCCCTTTGTTGCGCCGCCCTCCTCGCTGGTTGCGCAGGCGGTCCCAAACCAGAAAAGCAGAGCGAAAACCATGATTCCGCCCGCGTCATGTTCGATCCCGCCAAGCAAGCCATGGATCGCGGCGACTACAGCACGGCCATCAAGCTCTTCGAGGATCTGGAGGCCCGCTATCCCTACGGCCCCTACGCCGAGCAGGCGGAGCTGGATACGGCCTACAGCTACTATCAACGGGGTGAATCCGATGCCGCCGTCGCGGCCGCCGAGCGCTTCATCAAGCTCCACCCGGCCAACCCTTACGTTGATTATGCCTGGTATCTGAAGGGCATCGCCTACTATCAGGCCATTCAGGGGGCGGAATGGGACCCCGATCCCGCGGAAAAGGCCTTTGCCACCTTCGACATCCTCGTCAAACGCTGGCCCAACACCGCCTATGCGGCCGATGCGCGCCAACGCATGGCCAAGATCATCGACATCCTCGGCCAGCGTAACCTCGACATCTGCAAGTTTTATTACGTGCGCCACGCCTACGTCGCGGCGGCAGACCGCTGCACTACCGTCATCACCCGCTACCAGTTGAGCCCGGCGCGAGAAGAGGCCCTCTATTATCTGGCCCGCTCCTATGCGCGCATGAACCTCAAGGGGCTGGCGCAAAACACCGCGGCCATCCTCGCCTACAACTATCCCCGGAGCAAATACCTGGGCGAACTGGGTGTCAGCGGCCCCGCCAAGGGGCCGTAGCAACCCGGCTGAGGGGTCTTAGACGGCCTCGTCGCCCTCTTCGCCCGTCCGGATGCGAATGACCCGGTCCACATGGGTGACGAAGATCTTGCCGTCGCCGATCTTGCCCGTGCGCGCCGCCGTCTCGATCACCTCCACCGCCCGGTCGGCGAGATCGTCGGACACCACCACTTCCAGCTTCAGTTTCGGCAGGAAATCCACCACATACTCGGCACCGCGGTAAAGCTCGGTATGTCCCTTTTGCCGGCCAAAGCCCTTGACCTCGGTGACGGTCATGCCGGCAAGGCCCATTTCCTGCAATGCCTCACGAACGTCATCGAGCTTGAAGGGTTTGATGATGGCTTCGATCTTTTTCATGGTAGAACTCCTTCCGCTGCAGGGCATCAACCCTAGGGGGTGTAACCGTTGGTGATGGGATAACGCCGATCCTTGCCGAAGGCGCGCGGACTGATGCGTACTCCGGGGGCGGCCTGGCGGCGCTTATACTCGGCGCGATCGATGAGGCGCAGGACCCGGGTCACCGTCTCCGCAGCGAAGCCCTGGGCGATGATCTCTGCCGCACTCCGGTCATGCTCCACATAGGCGGCGATGATGGCGTCCAGGATCTCGTAGGGCGGCAGGCTATCCTGGTCACGCTGATTGGGCGCCAACTCCGCGGAAGGCGCGCGGGTCAGGACCCGTTCAGGGATCACCGGAGCGATGCCGTTGCAGTAGCGTGCGAGACGGTAAACCAAGGTCTTGGGGCAGTCCTTGATGATCGCGAAACCACCCGCCATGTCTCCATATAGAGTAGCATAACCCACGGCGATCTCGCTTTTGTTCCCCGTAGTCAAGAGCAAGTGGCCAAACTTGTTGGAGTAGGCCATGAGCAAGGCGGCGCGGATGCGCGCCTGGAGGTTCTCTTCGGTGGTATCCGCGGGTAGCCCGGCGAAGATGGGGGCCAAGGTATCCAGGTAAGTCGTAAAAAGGTTGTCTATGGACACCACGTCCGTGCGCACACCCAGGCGCCGCGCCTCTTCCTGAGCATCTTCCATACTCATGGCGGCGGTATAGCGGGAGGGCATGATGAGGGCGTGGACCCGCTGCGGTCCCAAGGCATCCACCGCCACGGCCAGGGTCAGGGCCGAATCCACTCCGCCGGAAAGGCCCAGGACCACGCCGGAAAATCCGTTCTTTTCCGTGTAATCCCGCACGCCCAGACGCAGCGCCTGATAGACTTCTTCCACTTCATCCAGGAGGGGAGCGGCTGCCTGTCCGGGTACCAGGCGAAGGGCTGCCGCCTCTTTGTGGATGTCGAGGAACGCCAGGTCCTCTCGACAGGGCACGGAACGCAGAACGACCAGTCCGTCGTGGTCCACGGCAAAGGACTGGCCGTCAAAGACCAATTCATCCTGACCGCCCACCAGGTTCACGTAAACCATGGGAAGGTGCAGTTGACGCGCGAGGACACCCGCAATCGCGTCTTCACGCTGGCGCTGTTTGCCGACGTGATAGGGGGAAGCGTTCAATATCAGGAGGATCTCCGCCCCCTCGGCCTGGGCTGCTTGGGCCACCGCCGGCCCCCACCACACGTCTTCACAAACGACCACACCGCAGCGCAGCCCGGCACACGCGAAGACTAGGGGCCGGGTACCCGGCGTGAAGTAGCGCATCTCGTCAAAAACGTCGTAATTGGGCAGACAGTGTTTGTGATAGGTGCTTTCCACCCTGCCCTCACGCAACAGGCTGGCGCTGTTGTAGAGCCGTTGCTCCACCCGCTGGGGATGGCCCACCAGCACCGGCAGGGGCGCGGCTCCGGCCAGCCGCTGCAACTGGGCGTCGCAAACTGCCAGGAAATCATCGCGTAACAAGAGATCTTCGGGCGGATAGCCGCTCAAGGCCAATTCGGGGGTAATGAGCAAATCGGCCCCCTCGGCCTGCGCTCTATGGGCCTCTCTCAGCAGGAGGTCGGCGTTGCCGACGATATCCCCTACCCGACAGTTCACTTGGGCGAGCGCGATGCGCATCTAAGCTCCCAGCACTTCGGCAGCCTTGGCGCCGATTTCCGCAGGCGAACGCACACAATGCACCCCGGCCGCCGCCAGCGCCTCGTATTTGGCCTCCGCCGTACCCGCACCGCCGTCAACGATCGCCCCGGCATGACCCATGCGCTTGCCCTTGGGCGCCGTGGCGCCGGCAATGAAGGCCACCACCGGCTTGCGCATGGTCTGCTGGATGAATTCTGCGGCGTCCTCTTCCATGCGCCCGCCGATCTCCCCCACCATGACCACCACTTCCGTCTGCGGATCGGCCTCAAAAAGGCGCAGGACCTCGATGAAATCCATGCCGATAAGGGGGTCGCCGCCGATGCCCACGCAGGTGCTCTGCCCCAGCCCCATGCGCGTGGTCTGCTCGACGGCTTCATAGGTGAGGGTGCCGGAACGGGAGACGATGCCCACGCGCCCAGGCTGGTGGATGGCACCGGGCATGATACCGATCTTGCACTGACCCGGCGTGATGATGCCGGGACAATTGGGGCCGATGAGCCGGGCATGCTGCGCGGCGAGATAGTGCTTGACCATCAGCATGTCATGAATGGGAATACCCTCGGTAATGCAGACGATGAGTTTGATCCCGGCATCGGCCGCCTCGATGATGGCATCGGCGGCAAAGGGAGCGGGCACATAGATGACGCTGGCATCAGCACCCGTGGCCTGCACCGCCGCCGTCACCGTATGAAAGACCGGCAGGCCCAGATGTTCCGTCCCGCCCTTCCCCGGTGTCACCCCTCCCACCATGCGGGTGCCGTAGGCGATGGCCTGCTCTGTGTGAAAAGTCCCCTGTTTGCCCGTAAAACCTTGACAGATCACACGGGTTTCGTGCCCCACCAGAATGCTCATAAACGCACCAAGATCACCATGAGAAGGATAAAAATGACCACCTGCCCCAAGAGGAGCAAGAGCAGATAGGGATTACGCTGGCGACCACCAACTGCAGATGACAATTGCCCGCGCAGGCCCGCCAACTCCTGACGCAGGGCCTCCAGATCCTCATGCCGGGGCAGGGGCTGCAGGCGTTCGTCGAGGATCTGGTCCAGCAAAACCGCCATCTCGGCCATGGTTTCGGCGCTTTTGTGGTCAGCGCCCCTTTTGACATAGACATCCGCCAGACGCGAAATAAGAGGTCCGGAATTACGCAATACCGGCCATAAGCGTTGTAACCAGAGGATATTGATAGCCATCGCCTCAGCCTCGCGCCGCCGCGACAGCCTTCACCGCCGCATCGGTCAGACCGGAGGCGCTGATGAGGGTGAGACCGCTGGCAGCCAGCAGGCGCTCCCCCTCCTCCTTGTTGGTACCCTCCAGACGCACCACCACCGGCAAGTTGAGGCCCACCTCCTCGGCAGCCTTGATGATGCCCGCGGCCAGGAGATCACAGCGGGTAATACCGCCGAAGATGTTCACCAGGATGGCCTTGACCCGCTGATCCGAGAGGATGAGTTTGAAGGCCTGCGTCACCTTGTCCGCCGCGGCGCCGCCACCCACATCCAGAAAATTGGCCGGATCACCGCCGTGCAGCTTGATCAGGTCCATGGTCGCCATGGCCAGCCCGGCGCCATTGACCATGCAGCCGATGTTTCCGTCCAGGGAAATGTAGTTGAGGCCAAACTGGCGGGCGGTGATTTCCCGGGGATCCTGCTGGGTGGAGTCAAAAAGCTCATCGGACTCGGGGTGGCGGTAAAGGGCGTTGTCATCCATGACGATCTTGGCATCCAGGGCCAGCAGGCGCCCTTCCCGGGTGAGGGCCAGGGGATTGACCTCCACTACCAGGGCGTCCATGCGCAACAGGAGGCGATACAACCCCTGCATGATGCGGGTGAGTTGCTGCACCTGTCCGGCATCCAGCCCGAGGGCGAAGCCCAACCGCCGCGCCTGAAAGGGCTGCAGGCCGATGAGGGGGTCCACGATCACGCGCTGCAGTGCCTCGGGCCGGTCCCGGGCCAGATCCTCGATCTCCATTCCCCCTTCGGCGGCGGCCAGAAAGGTGATGCGGGCATGGCTCCGGTCCACCAGGGCGGCCAGATACAGCTCCCGGGCGATGGCGCTGGGTTCCTCGATGAGCAGGGCCGCCACATGCCGGCCCTGGGGGCCGGTCTGTTCCGTCACCAGGGGTTTGCCCAGCAGGTCCTGGGCCGCCTGCTCCAGCGCCGCCATGCTGTCCACCACCCGCACCCCCCCGGCCTTGCCCCGCCCACCGGCATGGATCTGGGCCTTGACCACCCATTTCGGCCCACCCAGTTCGCGGGCCTGGGTGATGGCCTCCCGCAGAGAGAAAGCGGCAATGCCCCGCGGCACCGGCACGCCTTCCTCGGCCAACAAACGCTTGGCCTGATATTCATGGAGATTCATGGAAACGTCCTCAAATGCGCGTCATCAAGGCTTGGGCAAAGTCCGTAGTGCTGAGAGCCGGCACATCGCCGCGCAGTACGGCCAGATCGCCCGTGACCTGGCCGGCGGCAATGGCGCCGTTCATGGCCGTCACCACCCGCGCCGCCGCCTCCTGCCAGCCCAGATGCTCCAGCATCATGACGGCCGAGAGGATCAGCGAACTGGGGTTGGCCTTGCCCTGCCCGGCAATATCCGGAGCGGTGCCGTGGGTGGCCTCGAAAATGGCATGGGTATCCGAGAGATTGGCGCCGGGGGCCATGCCGATGCCACCCACCTCCGCGGCGAGGGCATCGGAGATGTAGTCTCCGTTGAGGTTCAGGGTGGCCACCACGTCATAGGCCTCGGGGCGCAGGAGGATCTGCTGCAGGAAGTTGTCGGCAATGACATCCTTGACGATCACCCTGCCCGCCGCCACCGCCGCTGCCTCGGCCGCATCCGCCGCGGCCTTGCCCTCGGCCTTGGCGATGGCGGACTTCTGCTGCCAGGTAAAGACCTCTCCGGCAAACTCCCGCTCGGCCAGGGCATAACCCCAGTCACGGAAGGCGCCTTCGGTAAACTTCATGATGTTGCCCTTGTGTACCAAGGTCACCGATTTGCGCCCGTGGGCCAGGGCATAGGCAATGGCGCGGCGGATGAGGCGCTCCGACCCTTCCCGGGAAACGGGCTTGATGCCAAAGGCCGAAGACGCGGGAAAACGGATCTTGCGCACACCCAACTCATCCTGGAGAAAACGCAAAAGCTTCTCCGCCTCGGGGCTGCCGGCCGGCCACTCGATGCCGGCATAGATATCTTCGGCGTTCTCCCGAAAGATCACCATATCCACCCGCTCGGGATGGCAGATAGGGCTGGGCGTACCGGCGTAGTACCGCACCGGTCGCTGGCAAACGTAGAGATCGAGGTCCTGCCGCATGGCCACATTCAGGCTGCGCATCCCCCCCCCTACGGGCGTCTCCAGGGGCCCCTTGATGGCCACCTTGAACTCCTGGATGGCGGCCATGGTCTCGGCGGGCAAATACTGCCCCTCGCCGTACACCGTGCAGGCCTTCTGTCCGGCGTAGATTTCCATCCAGGCGATCCGCC
>NZ_RIZI01000092.1 GCF_003721225.1 Acidithiobacillus sulfuriphilus
CCCGGCCGTTCCAGGTCATGGATCACCGAACCCACCGCGCCGAGTTGCGCATCCCCCTCCATGCGCCTCAGCATGGCCTGGAGAGCGTTGGGGTGGGGAACGGCATCATTGTTCAACAACCACACATGTTCCGCGCCCTGGCGCAAAGCGTAACGCACGCCCACATTGCAACCGCCACCAAAACCCAGGTTCCAGCCGGTTTCCACCAGATCTACCGGATAAGGCAATAGCGCCACGCCCCGACGCAGGCGTTCCAGATCATCGACCGCGGAACCATTATCCACCACCACCACCCGATCACGCATGGCGACCTGCTCCAACGCGCGCAGGCAGCGCAGCGTCACCCCGGATGTATTCCAGTTCAGTAGTACGATAAAATTACCCACGATCCTCCCGATCCATTACCGCTACTGCGCCTCGCGCCATTCTATCCCAGACCGGCGGCAATCCCGCAAACTCTCCGGGCAATATCAACGCCGTGATCGAGCCGCGGTGAATATTTGACACCCGCCTGACTCATCCACACAATAGCTGCGACCGATTGGAGAATCGAATGCTTGCTGATCAACCTTTCCTACCCCCGGCTTCGCCACCCGCAGTCCATGCAGTGTCCTCTCCTGCCCATGGCAAGGAAGCGATCATCATCGACAGCCATGGCTACCACTATGCCGTCACCGGCAACACGTTACTATCCGCTCAGCGGATTCGTAAAATACTCGCCAGCAGCGCCGAACCCCAGGCCGCCGTTGGCAGCCTCTCCGCAACCTACCGCAAGGACGGGTATTTTCTCGTCGCCGTCAAGGCCGACGTCCAAGGCAAGAATATCCACATCATGGTGGTGGAAGGCCGCCTGACGCAAAAAACCATCGCACCGGGCCTTGGCTGGTTTTATTCCGGTCTTGGCGGCAACGATCTCACCGAATCCAGCCTGATCCGTCGCAATGTCCTGGCCGATGCCTATAGTTCGCGGGAGGGCCGGCAGATACAAGTCAGCCTCGCCCCGGCGCAGAATCCGGGCGGATCGGCCCTCAATGTCGGCACGCAACCGATACCCGGCTACCAGATGATCGGGGGCAACATTCTTTTCGGCAACTACGGCAGCCGCTATTCCAGCCGCTATCTGGCGGGCGGCAGCGCCTATATTCATCCGGGGATGGGCCTGGAGATCAACGCCAATTTCACCGGCGGCCTGCCCGGTCTGGCTGCCGACAGCTTTGGCAGTCAGTATTATCAGGGATCGGTAGGACTGAATAGCATCACCCCCTGGGGAACATACGGCTTCACCTCCCAATGGGTGAATTACCGCATCGGCAACATCGCCGCCCCCATCAACCCCAACGGCAACATCGTCACTTACGCGCTCACGGGCAGCCAGCTCCTTTTCGCCAACGCCGAAACGCGGGTTAGCGTCAACGAAGGACTTACCCGCGTCAGCAACAAGGTCACCGTCCTTCAGGGCTACTACACGCTGACCAATCAGAACTATGATTACTACACATTGGGAGGCACCTACAGCAGGTCCGTGCATCCCTTCGGCATGAACGCCGTCGGCACCTTCTCCATCAATTACAATCAGGGCGTTTCGGGACGATCCGGAACACTCGTACAAACCGCGCCGGGAAGTCCGACCCCGCAATTCCGATATCTCAACTTCAATTTGAACTACACCCAGAGCCTGCCGCTGGGAATGAGCGCGCAACTGACCTCCAGCGGTCAATGGTCCTTCTCCACGCTGCCGCAGAACCAGCAATGGGTACTCGGCGGCTTCGGCAATCTCTCGGCATATTACCCGGGCCTGCTGGTGGGCGACAGCGGCTACGCCGCCCGCCTGGCGGTGCAGAGCCCGGCCTATCAGCGCTTCGGCTTTGGCGTCACGGGCTCCATGTTTTTTGAAACGGCCGGCGTCACCAGCTATTACCTCACGCCCGGCCAGGCGCCTTGGCAAAGCCTCTCCGACGTCGGTATCGGCCTCAATCTGAGCACTCTCTGGGGCACCAATCTGTCCGTCCTGAGCGCGTTGCCGGTGGGCAGCAACCACGTCAGCGCAGCGACCCGGAATGGCAATCAAGTCACCGCGTACTTTGTGCTCCAGCAAAACTTCTAAACCAAGGATATCTCATGCGCGTGAAACCCATCCTTTTTTCCCTTGCCCTGATGATCTCCGCAAGCGCCGCCGCCGATGTGGCGACAGTGGATGGGCAACCCATCACCGAAGCGCAGGTCATTGCCGCCAATCCGTCCGCCAAAAACAATCCGACGGCCATGCACGACACGGCAGATGTCCTGATCAACCGCATCCTGCTCCAGCAGAAAGCCAAAGCGGCAGGCATGGAAGACAGCGACGCGTTTCGCCAAACCATGGCCAAGGATCGGGAAAACCTGCTCATCAGCCTCTATCTCAATCAATACTTCACCCAACACCCCATCAGCAAGGCAGAAATCCAGGCGCGTTACGACGAGATCGTCAAAAGCGCCCCAAAGCGCGAATATCGCCTGCGCGAAATCATCGTGGCAAATGACTCCGATGCGCAAAAAATCCTCGCGGACCTGCGCAAGGGAGCGAGCTTCTCCAACCTCGCCGCAACGCATTCCCAAGGCCCCAATCCCGTCCTGGGCGGGGAACTGGGATGGATGAGCAAAGAGCAGATCCCGGCCCCCATCCTGGCGCATCTGGCAAGCCTCAAGCCCCTCGAAGTCCTGGGGCCGCTTTCGGTGCCGGAAGGTTTCGCCATCGTCCAGCTCATGGGTGAACGCCCGGCCACGGTCCTGCCGTTAACTGCCGTTTCGGCTCGTATCGAGGAAGAGCTCCGCAACCAGAAAACGGCAGCCTATCTGAAGCAGTTACGGGAAAAAGCCCATATTCAATGGCAGAGCGGGGCCGCAGCCAAACCCGCCCCGGCAGCAACAGCAGGAGGTGCCTCATGACCACGTCCTCCCTTCGTACTCCCCTCTTGATCGCCGTGGCCATCACGGCGATCAGCCTCGGCGGCTGCGCGGGTGGGCCGCAGCTCCAGGTCAAGCCCCTCTCCGCAACCCACTACACCCCGACCTCCCTGGTGACCACCCTCACGGCGCCCCCGCAGCGGCCTTATATGCCCATCGCCGAGATCGATGGCTCGGCGCCGGCGGGAACCGCGCCCGCCCAAGTCGTCGCCGCCATTACCAAGCGCGCCGCCGAACTGGGTGCCGACGCCATCATCTTGCACGACGAGAGCCGCAGCACCCCGGCCCAGATGCAGTTCAATCCTTCGGGTGGTCTGTACCAAAACACCCCCGGGCAAGTAACCCCCGCCTTCTCCGCCGAAGCCATCCGCTGGCTGCCCGCGGCGAAGTGATCTTGGGCGAAGTCCGGCGGTTGTCGGGAGCGTAAGGGATTTCGGGCGGAGCTTCCCGGGGTTGCCTTCAGTAAAATGGATTGTGAATCTCGGCGCCCAATCCATTGAAGCCATCCACATTGCGCGTTGCCACGACCAAGCCATGGATGAGCGCGATAGCCGCGATCTGCTTGTCGATGGGATGCTGCGGGTGCGGCGACATCAGCTTTCCCCACACCTGGGCGCAATCCGTATCGAAACCGAGTATCCTGTCCCGATAGTCGGTCACGAGGAAGTCGAGCCAGGATTCCAGACGCCGGGCCTGGTCGTCATCACCGCGCTGGCGGATATTTTCCAGGCCGCGGCGAATTTCCCCGATGCTCTGCACCGCGATATAAAGGTCGGTCGATTCAACCGCACTCCAGAAGGCCAGTACGCCGGGGTTCGCCTTACGGCCTTTGCGGGCCTCGCTGATGACGTTGGTATCCACCAGATACATGCTTAGGTCGCATGGTGACGGGTATCGAAATCGCTATCCTCGCCCACGTCCGGCATACTGGCCAGCACTTCTGCCAAGGATCGGCGCGGCGGCCTGCGCAGGGCGGATCGCAAAATTTCCCGGTGCTCCGCCTCCGCGCTGCGGCCGTGGCTCGCAGCCACCTGTTTGAGCGCCAATGCGACGTCCTCCTCGACATTACGGACAACGAGATTGGTAGCCATCAAATCCTCCATCACTCACCATGGATGACTGCATTGTAGCGAGAAGGCGCAATCATCGCAAGCATGTCCACAACGGCAGCCTGCCTCGCATTTTCACCTGATCGTTGTCATGGTCATTTCTTTGTCAAAGCAAAATTCCACCCAGACGGGTTCTCATCGAATTTTACCACGGTTCCACGCGGCGCACCGGCAAAATACATTGCCTCCTTATAAAAACCAGTCCTGACGTAATTAGGATAAGAGAAGTTGAAAGGCACCGCGCAAAACATGGAAACCAACAAAAAACGGCCAATCGATTTAAGGATAATATTTTTATCAGCAGACAAAACGACAAAACCAACCAGCATTGAAATTATCGGAATCACATAATATCTGTCGCCAATGCCAAATATGGCCATCAACGGCCATTGCGGCTCGGTTAATGATATCATTGGCGATATCAGTGCAGACAAGATCACGCACAGGGAAAACAAAGAAAATTCCTTATACGCCAACGGCCCACGAAAAAAAGCCAAAACAAGAATGATCGAAAAAAATGCAAATACCGCGTAATAATTGCCGACCAGCGCTTTTTGCAGAAGATTTTCAACATTCCCCAGCAGGCCGCCGACAAATATGTTGTTAACGATGATATGAACAAAATTATCCATACTCGCGCCCAGCGATTCCGCAGATCTGGTTTGCATCATGCTGGCGACAATGAAAACCGCCTGCACCGCGGCACACGACAGGGCAATCACATATCTCAGATAATCGCCAGAAAATTTATTTCTATACCACTCGATCATGGCGACCGGGGACAGCAGCACAGAGAACGGGCCACTCAATCCAGCCACAACCATCAGCATATAGTCTGATATGTTGTATCGTTTTTGAGAATTGCCGACGAGCAAAAGAAAGAGCACTAGCGCGAGATGCCACTGCGCGTTCGTCAGATTCATGTTTACTTCATACGAATTTGGCATGAGAACATAAATAATGGAAATAATTATTCTTATTTTCTTATCCGGTATGATGGAATCGAATCTCCGGGATAATAGCAGCGCCACGGGGAGCATTTGTGCGCAAAATGCGAAAACGGCGAATATGTAGGGCACGTAATATATGGGAAACGGTTGCGCAGCCAGAGCAGCAATCCTGGATATGGTCTGCAGATACCCATTCTCAGGCATAAAGAGGCTTGGAAAACCTGAATTATAAGCTTGCGTGTACCACAATACTCCGTCTTCAGCCCACAACTCGGGATGCAATATGGCATCCGGCCTTCTTAAAATAACAACCAACGATAACATGGAAAGATAAATTATATAGTTTTTTATTTCTTGATTGCGGGCGGTTATTTTCATATATTCGGCTTCCCATGTGACTGAGGGTGGTCAAGCAAGCAGATCAAACTCCACCCGCAAGGCCAAGTCCTCCCGTCCGGCGATGCCGTTCCCCCACGCCTCATCGAGGGGGATGGCCCACAAGGCCACCGGGTGGGTGGCGTTCTCCAGGCGCAGGGAAAAGGCCAGGCGATCGACGGCGTCGATCCTGAGCGCCCCCTCCACCGCTTTCATTTCCAGATAGGCGTTGTCGACGCTCCCGGCCAATTCGCCGGAAAAAACGACGGCATGGGGATCACTCCCCAGGTCCATGCGCAAGACCCCGTCGCTGCGCCCGCCATGATTCCCCACCAGCAGCGAGACGCGGTCCACCTGCCCCGACAGATGCCGGGGAACGCGGAAAGACCCCTGTATTGCTTGCCCCGGTTCCAGATGGACCGCCTCCTGGGGTGCCTCCTTGCTCCAAAACGGCAGAACTACCGCCGACGCAGACGGTTTCCATGGCGCCTGCGCGCGCGGCGGCCAGCCCAGGGAAAAATCCTCGTTGTTCAGGGTCAGATTGGGATTGTAGGCGGGATCGGCGCCGAGCAGGGGCCCCCAGCGCCATTGCATATAGGCCCTTTCCACGCCAAAGCGCCGCTGTTTTTCCGGGTCCGTCTCCGGCCCCCGGCTCCTGGACTCATGGTGGATCAAGACTGCGGCGGGCGTCCAGGCATTGCGCAGGCCCATTTCCCGCAGCCGCAAGCACAGATCCACGTCGTTGTACGCCACCGCCAGGGAGGGCGACAACCCCCCTGCCGCCAGCCAGAGGGATTTTTTCAACAGCAGGCACGCCCCCGTCACGGCGCTATAGTTCTCGATCAGGTTCGCACGGCAGAAATAGCCGCAGGAGTCGCCGGGAAAATAGCGATGCACATGGCCGGCGATACCGCCGATCCCCAGGACCACCCCGGCGTGCTGCACCGTCCCGCCGGGATAGAGCAGCTTCGCCCCCACCGCGCCGATGCCCGGCCGTTGCGCCAAGGCCAGCATCTCCCTCAGCCAGCCCGGCGTGCGCACCTCCGTATCGTCATTGAGCAGGCAGACGAACTCCCCCTCCGCCTGCGGCACCGCCCAGTTGTGCATGGCCGCGAAATCGAAGGGGTACGGGTATGACAGCACCCTGACCCCCGGATGACGCCCAATCTCCCGCAAATAATCCAGGGTCTCCGGGTCGCTGCTCTGGTTATCGATCACCAGGACCTCCCGATGGGCATAGTCCGTGCGCTCCAGACTTTCCAGACAGCGGCGCAGCCAGCGGACCCCATCCCGCGTCGGCACCACGATGCTGACCAACGGTTCGCCGTGAACGGCGAAGTGGGGAAGGAAGAGCGCCCCCTGCGGCAATATTTCCAGGCGGGCGGATTCTCTCCGCCGCGCCAGCGCCTCCGCGACGGCCCGCTCGGCGGCCTGCACCGCGTACGGCTTCGCCTCCATGGAGGCCGCCGTGGAG
>NZ_RIZI01000093.1 GCF_003721225.1 Acidithiobacillus sulfuriphilus
TCGGTGCGGTAGATCTGAACCCGCAGCGGCAGGATAAAAAGGCCGCTTAAAAAATGGGAAACGCGACAACTACCTTGACAGACGCCGGAGGCTGCGGAAAAACGCCATACAACGGAGTACAGGATATCTGACAAGGTAGAAAAACGCTCTTTTGGGGAGCACTCAGCACGCATTTTCATGGTTTTTGGGGCCTTTTCTGCCATTTTCCCGGATTTCAGGCATGGCTCTCCCCATCAGGCCACCCCCAATCGGGAGATGCGGAGGATGTTGTACGCGGTGGCGGCAAGGGAGAAGTGGAGTCCCACACGCTCCAATCCACGGAATCGGGTTTTTCGCACGCCACCGATGGTCTTCAGCCATCCAAAGACGGACTCGATTCGGCGGCGCACATGGATGCTCATGGCATAGCCAGCATGGCGGGTCGTGCGGCCATCAATGGCAGAACCCTTCCGCTTCCTGGCCACATGCGGGGTGACATTCCGATCTCGCAAGTCCTGGACCAAGCCATGGCGGTCATAACCCTTGTCAGCCCCGAGAGTGATCCGTTGCGTTCCGCCCAGTTCGTCGACCATGAGGACGGCGGCATCGACCTCTGCCGTACCATCGGCCGCGGTCACCAATTCCTCGGCAATGAGGCCATGCCGATGGTCCATGAGGACGTGCCCCAGATAGGCGAGCCGTGAAGCGTCTCCGGGACTCTTTTTATAAGAACGGGCATCGGGGTCAGTCACGGAGGCGTGGGTCTCATTGCTGCGCTCCTGTCCCCGAAAGTCCGAGCCGTCTCCGTCCCGGTCTTCCGGGTTCTTGGACTGAAAGGACTTCTGGGACGCCCAGGCCTCCCGCAGCGTGCCATCCACCGAAAAGTGCTCGTCCGAAAGTAAATCCCGGATCCTGGCCTGTTCCAGCACCGAGCGGAAAAATGCCCGGATGGTACCGTTGTCCACAAGTCGGTCCCGGTTCTTTGTGAAGACTGTGGGCCCAGACCGCGGCGTCCATATCCAGGCCCACGAACCAGCGGAACAGCAGATTGTAGTTCAGCTGCTCCACCAGCTGCCGCTCCGAGCGAATGCTGTAAAACACCTGCAGGAGCAGCGCCCGCAGGAGATGCTCCGGCGGAATGGAAGGGCGGCCGAAAGACGAGTAGAGGCCATGGAAATGACCATCCAAATTCCGCCAGCGACCGGTCCACGATCACTCGAATGGCACGCAGCGGATGATCCTGCGACACCCGTTGTTCCGGGGACAGATCGCTGAACAAGCTCTGGATCTCTACCTTCGCTCCGCGCATCCCATCGGCCTCCTTCCTTCATATCCACAAATATTATACCAGAGACTTTTTCAGCAACCTCCTAAAGATTGGGCACTTCGGTTTACCAAGTAAGAACGCGGCCAGCCGCGACTAAAGAAGGTAACGCTGCGCTGGGGGTGAGAAGCGGAATGGGCTTGCTCAGATCATCGGCTGTCATGCCGTTGAGCTCCAGAGATTGCAGGCAGCCGATAATGCGCACACCATTGTCTTCAGCCAACTTCATGAAGTCGGCCACGCTCTTGCCACCTGGCATTGGAAAGATGGACTCAGCCTTGCCTTTACCCAGCAACTCCGTAGCCGGACCTGTAAAGTACATAATGACATTCTGCTCTGCGGCTGCTGCTGTAGCGGCGAGGAAAAAGGCCGAAGGCAATCGCTTAGGATTTTCTGGCCCAGCGATAAGGACGATAACGAGGTCTGCAACTTGTACGTCGGACATTTTAACACCTCCTATGTTTCAGATGAAATATTTTTATCATAGCCCTAATTTAGCATCTAACGAGTATTTTCCAGCTCCTGTGACATACAGAAGAAAACATCCGCCGATAATGCTAATGTTTTTATAAAAATTGATTTCACCCTCGAAACGGGCCATACCTGTCATGGTCCAGTAATGATGGCCGATCAATGCTGTTCCTAGAGTGTAAACAGCTAACAAGACCGCTAGCGGCCTGGTAAATACCCCCACAACTATTGCCCATGAAACAAAGAACTCCATGAAAATGGCAACTAACGTCGCAATTGGCGGCATCGGAGCGCCCACTTGCTGCATATAGGCAACCGTCCCGGAGTAGTTTGTCAACTTTCCCCACCCAAATATGAGAAACAGTAAAACGAGTAAAAATCGGGCCACCAGAATTCCTTCGTCCTTGATTTTATCAGAACCGAACGTGTTCATTGCTATTCTCCTAGGCTATATTGAGATTGTCAAAGCGTAAAGATGATACGTATTAGACTAACCGACCTTCCTTCATGTCTTCAAAAGCCTGCTGTATTTCCTCCCGAGTATTCATGACAAATGGTCCATACTGGACAATTGTCTCATGCAACGGCCGGCCCGCAATCAGCAGTACGCGCGCACTCGTAATAGCCTTGAGATCCACACCATCGGTTTCTGGGCTGTTCTCGAGTATGGCCATGCGCTGGGCAGGCACATGTGTGCCGACGATTTCCAGGGTTCCGCGATATGCATAAAGAAAGGCGTTGTTATCAGCAGGCAGTTGCTGCTTAAAGTATGTGCCTTCTGGCAATTGCAGATCCAGGTAGAGCGGATTTGTGCTCTCCCGTGTCATCGCGCCAGTGACTCCATGACTCTCTCCGGCAATTACCGTGACGACGACCCCTTCCTGTGTCACAAAGCGCGGCAAATCTGCGGCAGAAAAATCGCGATACCACGGCGGTGCCATCTTGTCCTGGCTCGGCAGATTGAGCCAGAGCTGAAATCCCTCCATGACGCCTTTTTCCTGTTCCGGAATTTCCGAGTGAATTACGCCCCGCCCCGCTGTCATCCATTGCACGCCTCCGCTTTCGAGCAACCCTTCGTGTCCCGCACTGTCACGATGGCGCATTTTCCCCGATATCATGTAGGTGATGGTCTCGAAGCCGCGGTGCGGATGATCGGGAAATCCGGCAATGTAGTCACCTGGATCGTCGCTACCGAAAGCGTCGAGCATCAGAAAGGGATCCAGCCGGTGCTGCAAGGATTGGTTTAAAACCCGGGTTAATTTAACGCCCGCGCCGTCAGAGGTGGCCTGTCCCGCCACAATACGCTCAATCGTCCTCGAGCGAGGGACGGATTCCGATGGCAAGCCGATGTTCTCCATGGGTTACACCTTCAGCTTTTGGGTGATTTCCGCCACATGCCGCCCCTGAAAACGGGCGATGGCCAGCTCGTTGGCACTGGGCTGACGGCTGCCATCTCCTTTGGATAGTGTCGTGGCACCATAGGGTGTACCTCCGCTGATCTCGCTCATGTTCATCAGTTCCTGGCAACTGTAGGGGACACCAACCACGATCATCCCCTGATGGAACAGGAAAGTGTGGAAAGAAGTGATGGTGGTTTCCTGACCACCATGCTGCGTGGCCGTGCTGGCAAAAACGCTGCCGACCTTGCCCACCAGTTTACCTTCCTGCCAGAGATTGCCGGTACGGTCGAGAAAATTACGCATTTGCCCGCTCATGTTGCCGAAGCGTGTGGGGGTGCCGAAAATGATTGCATCATAGTCTGCGAGATCATCGGGGTGCGCCTCCGGCGCGGCTTGATCGGTTTTGGCGTGAACAGCAGCCAAGGTCTCCGTCGGCAGGCTTTCCGGCACCCGCTTAATATCCACCGTCACGCCGGAGACGTCCCGTGCGCCTTCGGCAATAGAACCGACCATGGTTTCGATATGCCCCCAAAGGCTGTGATATAGCACCAGTATTTTGCTCATGATGGTCTCCTCGTGTTGGCCAATGTTGCCCAAGAGTAAAGACGGTTAGTATACCTTGTAAAGTAGGTACCATCAGGTAACTACTGCTAGGCAGTCCTAGAAAGAGGTGGCATGCCCTATGAATGCAAGGCTCCGCTTCATGATGGGACCGCGGACCAAGTACATTCTCTGGATGCTGGGACAGGACAGCGCGGCCCGCTGCGATTTGACGTTGAAGGATGATGGCTATGATAGAGCTATCCAGCTCTACGGTTTTGACATACTACCCATGATGCGGCCGGTGACACTGTCTGGCCGATAGATGAGGGATACCCGCACCCTGTTGAGGTGAATTAACGATCTGTTGCCTTGATTCCCTATCCGGTTATGAATTGGAATCCTCTGACCAATCCCCGGAGAGGGCAAGGAAAACCAATAGGGAGCCGAGGAACAGCATGACGCTGTATCAGAGAATGGTTCCTTGCCCCAACTTTGCCACTCAGTCCTGGCGGTACTCGGGGCCTGCTCGCAGCAAGAGCCCACGCAGAGAAAGATGAACCGGTATGGTCCGCAGATCACCACCTCCAAGTGAGCGACTCGCGCCTATAGCGTCAAATACTATTCAATTTTCCTCCCCAGTTTCTCTCCCACTCGTGCCATAGCCTCAAGCACCGGTTTCAGTTCTCTCCCGAGTGGGGTCAGGCTATATGATACCTGTGGTGGCGACGTTGGAATGACCTCCCTTGCTACGACGCCAAGTTCTTCCATCTCTCGCAACCGAGTCGTTAGCACCTTCGGTGTAATCGTGCCGATGTCGCGGCGCAAGTCCCCGAAGCGTCTAGGTTCATCACAAAGGTACCAAAGCACCTTGGGCGTCCACGCCCCGGAAAGCAGTCGTAGGCATGTGTCGAGCGGGCAGTTTTCTGGTGGCGGAGGCCGTCTAGATCGTCGTTTGTCCATAGTGGCACCAATCATATACTAGGTATCCGGTGGGAATCTACTAGCTTAATGATGCCTGGCTATGCATACTCGCCACCATGAGTTCAGGCTGCTGGTCCACCGTAGACTACTAAACTCTGATAGGAGCTTCCGACGATCCTTGCTGCGGCGGAAGAAGCACGAACTGGAGCGCGATCTGTTGCTCACTTTCTGGCCGCTGTCTTGGCCTTACGGGGGAGGAGGTCCGGCTGCGGGCGCGCGGCCTCTTGGGCATGGGAGTGCAGCCGGGCCAGCGGGTTCTGTTGATGGCGCCCAATTCCGTCGAATGGGCCATGATGGATTTCGCCATCCTCGCCGTCGGTGCGGCGACCGTGCCGGCATATCCGAGTTATGGCCCATGAAGGCCACATCACGAATACAAGGTAAGCGCCGGGCGCCGGGATGTCCGGAAACCGCAGGAGGCACGGAGCCTCGCCCTAATGGGGCAAGATAACGGTGAAGCGGGGCCGGCCTCCCTCGTCCAGCCCGGCTGCCGCATGCAGAGTGATGACACTCCCTGGTGATAGCCCTTGGCGCAGGGGGAAGGAAAGGATGGTGTCGGCCAACCGTCTCCCCGCCAGGGTCCCTGCGGAGATTCCCTCGGCCTGGGCGTGGCGGAACGAGGTTTTACATGGTGATCTTCGCTATCCACACCTCAATCCGCACCGTTTCCATCTCACGATCGACGACGGCCAGCTAGGCATTGGTGGGTTCATTGTCCTCGTCGGCTTCCGCAGTGGCGTTTGACCGGGTTTCCAGAGCCTCCAGCAAATCCTGCAGCCGGTCGATAGTGACCGCAAGACGACCTATCAAGTCCTCCGTGTCCGAACAGGTCTCCGCCTCCTGCAGCAAGAACAGGAACAGCGCGTCGTGGTGAACGTCGGCATCCTCCAAGGTGCGGACCTGGCCGTGTGTCCCTTCCTCATACAGCTTCGCCACCTGGGTTTGCATTGCGTTGAGTTTCATGGTCATTCTCCTGGTTTCCGGGACGAGATCGCCCGAGAGTCATGCTACCACGCGCATATGACGTTTTTGTGAACAGGGGCATCGGCTGCCGGTGGTGTGCTCGCCGCCATCCATCACCCGCCATGCGCGCCTCTGCATATCACAATCCGCTTGCATTATCGGGGTGGCGCCGGCCAGGACTTGCCCGGTGGCATGCGGCCCGAAGGCATGCGTATGGTCCCCTCTTTCATGAAGATATGGAGACGGCTTTTGTTGGCGAACCGAAGGATTTTCGAAAAGGCTTCCGGATGGCTTTGCTCCAGCGCCTCATTGATGATAGATGCATGTGGAAGCATGACCGTCGGCAGTCGCGGGTTCCGCTTCGTTTTCGGGGTATTCATAATTCCCTGCGTACGACTTGTCAGGACATGATCCGGACGCTATTATGGGTTCAATTTCAGAAATTGGGGGTTACCACCATGAGCAACCTGAACCTCTCGAAAACCGAACGGATTGATGTCCGCGCCAGCAGTTCCGTGAAGCAACTGCTCCAGGATGCCGCACGCGCCTGCCACAAGAATGTCAGCGAGTTTCTGCTGGACGCAGGTGTGACTGCTGCCAACCAGGCACTCGCGGATCGTCGCCGCTTCGTACTCAACGAGGAGCAGTGGCGAGCCTTCCAGGATGCGCTGGATCGTCCTGTCCAAGCCAAGCCTCATCTGAAGAAATTGCTCAGAGAGGCTGACGTACTGGGGTGAGTACAGCTTATGAACCGGTCCGAAAGCTCACCCCTACGGATATGGTCGATGGGTTTGACTGTGGCCAGGCAGCACTGAACCAGTTCCTGCAGCGTTACGCACTCGTCAATCAGAAGGCGAATAGCGCACAAACCTACATCTGCTGCCAAGAAAACGTCGTAGTTGGGTTCTACAGCCTCGCAGCCGGTAGCGTCGATCCCGAGTCGGCCCCGCCGAGGGTGATGAAGGGCCTGGCCCGGCATCCGGTGCCCGTGTTGATCCTGGCCAGACTTGCCGTTGATCGAAATCACCAGGGCAAAGGTCTTGGCAAAGCGCTGCTCAAGGACGCCCTGCTGCGCACCGCGCAGGCGGCCGATATTGCCGGCATACGTTGTCTGCTGGTCCATGCCAAGGACGAGGCAGCCCGGCAGTGGTATGAGGCCTGGGACTTCGAGCCAAGCCCGACCGATCCATACCATCTTTTCCTTATGCTCAAGGATCTCAAAGCGTTACTAGTGTAGCGTTTCATTCTTGATGCCGTTTAATGGTTGGCATGGTAAAATAGGCTTCATTCTGAAGAATCCGATGGAGTCGAACATTGCGAGTGGCACCCA
>NZ_RIZI01000094.1 GCF_003721225.1 Acidithiobacillus sulfuriphilus
TTGAGGCGTACCAGCGGCCGGACGTCCGCGGCCATGGTTCCGTCCAGACGCATCACCAGCACCGCCTCAAAACGCGCACTCAGGCTGGCCATCACCTGGACAATGCGCGGGTCATAGTCGCGCACGGCCGCCTCCACGCGCTCCAGGAGGGCGATTTTTTCCTCATTGCTGATGGAGGCCAGAGGGTCCACGGGGGGGTAGAGGGCCAGCGTATCGCGCCGCCGCCAAACCAATGCCCGCTGCTCGCCCTGCTCATGGACAATGGCGCGCGCCGCCTCCGCCGCCGCCAAGAGGGCGGGCATGGCGATCTCGTCGGAATAGGCCAGGCCCTGACGCTCACCTCTGACCGTCCGCACCCCCACGCCCTGCTCGATGGCATGGCTGCCGGACTTCACCACACCCTCTTCCAGACTAAAACCCTCACTGCGGCTGTACTGGAAATACAGATCCGCATCGTCCAAAGCACGATGGGCGAGGCTGGCAAAGACCTTTTCCAGCCCCTCTTCGGCGATACCGCCGGGAGCGAGGAGGATGGCGCGGGCAAGTTCCATGGCCGAAGCAGACATAGCAATCCTTCTGTGATGTGGCCGGCCAAGGCAAGGGCCGGAAGCCGGAGATTCAGGGAGTTCACACCATTGCAGTATGCCCTCTTTTCAGGAATTGGAACAAGTCCAAAGCAGTGGCCGAAACCCGGCCCTGGCCGGAGGGTCCCGCAGCGCATGGGCCGGTCACCACGGATCACGAAGCGCTTCCGTCATCGCCGGAAATCGCCTTTTCCCCTGCCGGGTTAAGGCAGTTATGCACCGTTTTTCCCGCCTTTCCGACAAGGCTTATGCACCCATTCATCCACAACATCTAGTTTGACATCCGTATCATTAGGCCTATATTTAGTAGACGCGCTGTCCACCATCGAAGTAAGGAGTCGCTCATGTCCAACGCCTCGGCCCAGATCATCGCCAACCCCCATTACAACCCCTCCGAAGCCTCCCATTACCGGGTCATCCGTCGCAACGGAGCGGTTCTGCCCTTTGATGCCGGCAAGATCCACATTGCCATGACCAAGGCCTTCCTCGCCGTGGAGGGAGGGAGCGGCGCCGCCAGTGCGCGCATCCGCGATCTGGTGGGACGTCTTACGGAACAGGTGGTGGAGGCGCTGCAACGGCGCCAGCCCGGGGGCGGCACCTTTCATATCGAGGACATCCAGGATCAGGTGGAACTGGCCCTCATGCGCGCCGGCGAGCACGAGGTAGCGCGCGCCTATGTTCTCTATCGTGAGGAGCGGGCACGGGAGCGGGCACGGCAGCAGCCCGAAGCGGCGTCCCCCGGCGGCATTCACGTCTGCTATCCCGACGGCAACCGGCGCCCCCTGGACTTGGAGCGCCTGCGCAAGGTCATTGAAGAGGCCTGCGCCGGCCTGGGCGCAGCAGTCGACCTGGACGCCATCCTCCACAGTACCCTGAAAAATCTCTACGACGGCATCAGCGAGGAGGAGCTCTTCCTTGCCCCCGTCCTCTCCGCCCGCGTCCTCATCGAGCAGGACCCCGCCTATGCCTATGCCACCGCCCGCCTGCTCCTGGACCGGGTGCGCCGGGAGGTCCTGGACGAAGCCGCCACCCAGGCGGAAATGGCCGCGCGCTATCCCGAGTATTTCCGCGAATATCTGCAGCTCGGCATCCGCCACGAGCTCATCGACCCCCGGTTGGGGCAATTCGACCTGGACCGCATCGGCGCCGCCCTCAAGCCCGAAAGGGATCTGAATTTCCAGTATCTGGGCCTGCAGATCCTCTATGACCGTTATTTCCTGCATATCCGCGACCGCCGTATCGAGCTGCCCCAGGCCTTCTGGATGCGCGTGGCCATGGGCCTGGCCGTGGAGGAGATCGACCGGGAAGGGCAGGCCATCGCCTTTTACGAGGTGCTATCCAATTTCGATTTCGTCAGTTCCACCCCCACCCTCTTCAACGCCGGCACCCTGCGTCCCCAGCTCTCCAGTTGCTTCCTCACCACCGTGGCCGACGACCTGGACGGCATCTACGAGGCCATCAAGGAAAACGCCCTGCTTTCCAAATACAGCGGAGGGCTGGGCAACGACTGGACGCCGGTGCGCGCCCTCGGCTCCTACATCAAGGGCACCAACGGCAAGTCCCAGGGCGTCGTGCCCTTCCTCAAGGTGGTCAACGACACCGCCGTGGCCGTCAACCAGGGCGGCAAGCGCAAGGGGGCCGTCTGCGCCTATCTGGAGACCTGGCATCTGGACATCGAAGAGTTCCTGGAGCTGCGCAAGAACACCGGCGACGACCGCCGCCGCACCCACGACATGAACACCGCCAACTGGGTCCCCGACCTCTTCATGGAGCGGGTCATGGCCGAAGGCCAGTGGACCCTCTTCAGCCCCAACGAGGCCCCCGATCTCCACGACCTCACCGGCGCCGCCTTCAAGGCCCGTTACGAACATTACGAGCGGCTGGTGGATGAAGGGGTCATCACCCTCTACAAGCGCCTTCCCGCCCTGCAGCTCTGGCGCAAGATGCTGACCATGCTCTTCGAGACCGGGCACCCGTGGATCACCTTCAAGGATCCCTGCAACCTGCGCAGCCCGCAACAGCATGTGGGGGTGGTGCACAGTTCCAATCTCTGCACCGAGATCACCCTCAATACCAATGAGCGGGAAATCGCCGTGTGCAACCTGGGCTCCGTCAACCTGGTCGCCCACCTGCGCCAACCCCTCCAGGACGATGGCACCGACCTGCGCAACAGCGCCGACGCCGGGGAGCTCCTGAGCTACCTGGATATGGACAAGCTCGCCCGCACCGTCAAAGTCGCCATGCGCATGCTCGACAACGTCATCGACATCAACTACTACGCCCTCAACAAGGCGCGCAGCGGTAATCTGCGCCATCGTCCCGTGGGCTTGGGCCTGATGGGCTTCTCCGATGCCCTCCTGCAGCTCCGCATCCCCTATGCCTCCCCGGCGGCGGTGGCTTTTGCCGACATCAGCCAGGAGCTGATCTCCTACCACGCCATCGACGCCTCCGCAGACCTGGCGCGGGAACGCGGCAGCTATCACAGCTTCCCCGGTTCCCTGTGGAGCCTGGGCATCCTGCCCATCGACAGCATCGAACTCCTGGCGGCCGCCCGGGAGAATGGCCTGGATATGGACCGCTCCGCCCGCCTCGACTGGGACAGTCTGCGCGAAAAGGTCCGGGGCGGCATGCGCAATAGCAACTGCCTCGCCATCGCCCCCACCGCCACCATTTCCAATATTGTCGGCGTCAGTCAGGGGATCGAGCCCATTTACCAAAACCTCTACGTCAAATCCAACCTCTCCGGCGAATTCACCGTGGTCAACGGATATCTGGTCACGGACCTCAAGCGCCTCGGCCTCTGGGACGATGTCATGGTCAACGACCTCAAGTACTTCGACGGCTCGGTCATGCCCATCGACCGCATTCCCGCCAAACTCAAGCCCCTCTATGCCAATGCCTTCGAGACCGATCCCAACTGGCTCATCGAGGCGGCGGCACGGCGGCAAAAATGGCTGGACCAGGCCCAGAGCCTCAATCTCTACTTCGCCCAGGCCTCGGGCAAAAAGATTGACGACACCTATCGCCTCGCCTGGCAGCGCGGCCTCAAGACCACCTATTACCTGCGTTCCCTGGGCGCCACGGCGGCGGAGAAGTCCACCGTGCAAACGGGCACCCTCAACGCCGTCTCCGGCATCCTCAAGGCCTGCGCCATTGACGACCCGGGCTGTGAGGCCTGCCAGTGACAGGGATCAGCGGTCAGGAATCAGAACTACAGGAGTGCATCATGTTGGACTTTGAAAAAACACCGAGCAGCCAGCCCCGCGTCATGGCGGGGGGCATCTCCCAAGACCAGGCGCGCCATGACGGGGGCATCCAGGCGCAAAGCTTCGACCGCGTCAACGCCGAGGACAAGCGCATCATCAACGGCCGGGCCGACGTCAATCAACTCGTGCCCTTCAAGTACCAATGGGCCTGGGACAAGTACCTGGCCGCCTGCGCCAACCACTGGATGCCCCAGGAGGTGCAGATGGCCAGGGACATCGCCCTGTGGAAGGATCCCAAGGGCCTGACCGAAGACGAACGGCGCATCGTCAAGCGCAACCTCGGCTTTTTTGTCACGGCGGACAGTCTGGCCGCCAACAACATCGTGCTCGGCACCTACCGCCATATCACCGCGCCGGAATGCCGCCAGTATATGCTGCGCCAGGCCTTCGAAGAGGCGATCCACACCCATGCCTACCAGTACATCGTCGAATCCATCGGCCTGGACGAGGGCGAGATCTTCAATATGTACCACGAGGTGGCATCGGTACGGGAGAAGGACGAATTCTTGATGCCCTTCATCGAAACCCTCACCGATCCCCTATTCAAGACCGGCACCTTCGAGAACGATCAAAAGCTTCTGCGCTCCATCATCGTCTTTGCGGGCATCATGGAAGGGCTGTTCTTCTATGTCGGTTTCAGCCAGATCCTGTCCATGGGGCGACAGAACAAAATGACCGGCGCGGCTGAACAATACCAGTACATCCTCCGCGACGAATCCATGCACTGCAACTTCGGCATCGACATGGCCAACCAGATCAAGCAGGAAAATCCGGAGCTGTGGACGGAGGCGTTCCAGCAAGAGATCATCGATCTTTTCCGCAAGGGTACGGATCTGGAGTGCGCCTACGCCGACGACACCATGCCCCGCGGCGTGCTCGGCCTCAATGCCGCCGTATTCAAGGACTACGTGAAATACATCGCCAACCGCCGCCTGGCGCAACTCGGCCTGCCCCAACAGTACCCCGGTGTCCTAAACCCCTTCCCCTGGATGAGCGAGATGATGGATTTGAAGAAGGAAAAGAACTTCTTTGAAACGCGGGTCACGGAATATCAGACGGGCGGGGCACTGAGTTGGGATTAGACCTCCCGCCCGGCTTCCGGCCGGCTCGCACGCAGAAACCACGCCAGCAATAGGCAGAGGAATGCCAGGGCCGCATAAACCAGGAAACCCCTGGCATACCCCACCGTCCCCTCCACCGTTGCGAACCAGCCCAAGAGGGGGGGAACGGCAAAACCGCCGAAAGCGCCGAGGCCGCCTACCCATCCCGCCGCGCCGCCGACGGAATGCTCCACATAGCGGGGAACCAACTTGAAAACCGCGGCATTGTTGACCCCCATACCGATGGCTATGAGTACCGTTCCCGCGATCGTCGCCGCGTAGACGCTGGAAAAGGCGACGAGGAGGGCGCCGAGCAGCAGGCTCGCGAGGGCCATGATCGCCACACGCTCGCCGCCCATCCGGTCCGCCCAGATCCCCCCGGGAACCCGGATCAAGGAACTCAACAGAGAGAAACCGGCAGTCAGGCCCACGGCCGTTGCCAGGCTCACGCCGTAATAGGCCTTCCAGAAGGTTGGGAGCCATGCGGTGAGGGCGAGGAATCCACCGAAAGTGGTGAAATACAGGACCACCAGGGGCCACATCCGCCACGTCCGTGCTGCGGCGGTAAGCGCCTGGATAGCGGAGCCTCTGGGGAAAAGTTCCTGCCCTTTCTGCTGCGCCGTCACGCGCGCCTCGTCAGCTTGGTAGCCCTTTCGCAACAATTGGAAAAACCATGCGTTTTGCCCCAAGAGGGAATAAAGCAAAATTCCAGCGACCAAAATGCCGGCGGAAATCAGGTATGCGGTCGATAAACCCCAGTACATCGTAATCGCCGGCAGGCTGATGGTCGCCAGCGCCGGAGCGGTATTGCCGAACCCGGCATAGGCACCCAGCGCCCACCCCTGCTGTTTCTGGGGGAACCAATAGGACACCTGGCCGATCCCCACGGAAAAGGTGGCGATCCCGCACCCCGCCAAGGCACCCAACAGCAAAATCAGCGGATAATGGGCGACGGTTAGGTGATTGGGATAAAGAGTGCTCAAAACGCCGTACAGGCCGCCCATGCCCAGCAGCGACAGGACGAGCAAAAGGAGAAACGGCTTCTTCCCGCCGGTGGTGTCCACCCAGGCGCCGAATGGAATGCGCAGCAGAGATCCGGTCAACATGGGGATGGCCACGAGATAACCCACGAGATAGGGGGAAAGCTGCATGGCGTCCTTGAATTTCCCCGCCGTAGCGCCAAACAGGGCCACCGCGCCGAAACCGATGAAAAACCCCAATGTCGCTCCGAACAAACTGGCATTGGGGCTGCCACGCAAAGCCGGGGCCGCAGATTTTACGGATGCTCTGTCCATCACTCCCTCCTTTTCCGAAAAGCACGAAGTCCCGGGCAGGATACCCCAGACCGGTCGCCGGGCGACAAAAGCACTCCCTGCATTTTGTAGAAGAGTCTAGTCCAACCGGAAGGAAAGGATAGGCATGACAAAGCAACTTCTCCCCAATCCATGGCCCGCCTTCCGCCAGATAATTACTCCGAAATGGGTAAACAATAACGTCCCTGCGCCGGACCCCGGCCATGGAAATCGGGTGCAGCACCACCGCCTGGCCCAATCCCCGGGCCGAGCATTACCCAAAGGGAGCAACCGCGCAGGGAAAGGGGTACCTCCACAGGAACGGAAACGCGGCACGGCCAGACGAATTTGTTGCATCATCATGATTGGCAAAGATATTTTTCCATGCCATTGTCCATGAAGAGATAATTCCCCCGCGCGCAGCCGGGTGACAGCGTATTTTGCTGACTGGTCAACCGGCCGCCAGAGGATGATATTCCCCTTACAGACGACATTGTCAAAAGGAGGATGGGGCCATGAAGCAGCACGGGCGCGGTGATCTCATGATGCAGCAAAGCGTAAAGAAGCCTGGCGGCCTGAAAGGGCGCTTTTTCGCAATCTCCCGCTCCGCCACCGCAACGGGATTGATCAAGGCATCCGGCATGGGGCTGGCGGTTTTCCTGGCGTCTTGGGGCAGCGCAGCGGCGGATCCGCTCCTGGATGCCATCAGCGGCGGGCAGGTCAGCCTGCAGATGCGTCCCCGCTACGAATTCATGCAGCAGGCCG
>NZ_RIZI01000095.1 GCF_003721225.1 Acidithiobacillus sulfuriphilus
CCCGCCACTGCCAAATAGGCGCGGCAGCCAGCGCCGCTCAGGCTACCGAACCTAAGCACACCGCCGGCACGTACCGCATGGCTGCACCACAACGCCAGTGGCTGCCCATCGAGAGTGACCGGCAGGTCGGCGCCGGTAACGGCGATGATGCTGTCTGTATTGAATTTGAGGGTAGGCCCGCTCAGGGTAATTTCCAGGGTCACCGCCCCTGGGGGGTTGTCGAGCAGGCGATTGGCCGCACGATGGGCAAGTGCATCCATCGGCCCGGAGGGTGGCACGCCGACATCCCAATAACCCACCCGCCCCGGCCAGTCCTGCAGGCTGGTCTGCACGCCTGGTTCAATCACATCCAGCGTGGGCGCATGGTAGGCCAGGGCGTTGAGATAGCGCGTAGTCTGCCGACCCTGCGTGAAGGTCACGTCCGAGACAATCTGGCGCAGGTAGGCGAGATTGGTCTCGAAGCCGTAAATGCGCGTGGCGTCCAGCGTCGAGCGCATGCGCGCCAGCGCGTCGGCGCGGTCGCTGCCATGCACGATGAGCTTGGCAAGCATGGGGTCGTAATAAGCGGTGACTTCGCTGCCAGCCTCGACCCAGGTTTCCACCCGGGCATCCGGAGGAAACACCACCTCGCTCAATATGCCAGCCGCTGGCTGGAAGTCCTTGCCGGGATCTTCGGCATAGAGACGCACCTGGATGCTGTGCCCGTGCGGGGCATGCAAATAACCGGCAATGGGCGATTCGCCTGCAGCCTGGCGCACCATCCATTCGACCAAATCGACGCCGCTCACTTCCTCAGTCACGCCATGCTCGACCTGCAAGCGGGTGTTGACCTCAAGGAAGTAAAAAACACCAGTATCGGCGTCAAGCACGAATTCCACCGTTCCAGCGTTCCGGTAACGGACGCCTTGCATGAGACGTACGGCCGTGTCGCACAGCGCATGACGCACCGCGTCGGGCAGATTAGGCGCGGGGGTTTCCTCGATGACCTTCTGGTTACGCCGCTGTACCGAGCAGTCGCGCTCACCCAGATGCACCACTTGGCCATTGCCATCACCGAAAATTTGCACTTCGATGTGGCGCGCGGCCTGAACATATTTTTCCAGATAAATGCCTGCTTCCTTGAAATTGGCGCGCGCCAGGCGATCAACCCGTGCGTAGGCGTCCTGCAAAGCATCTTCACCCCAAATCAACTGCATGCCGATTCCACCGCCACCCGCAGTACTTTTAAGCATGACCGGAAAACCGATACGCCTCGCTTCAGCCATGGCATGGCCGGCATCCTCCAGCAGCCCCGATCCCGGCAGCAACGGCACGCCGTTTCGCTGCGCGAGTTCGCGCGCCGTGTGCTTGAGCGCAAAGGTACGCATCTGTTCAGGGGAAGGACCAATGAAGGCAATGCCAGCAGCCTCCACGGCAGCGGCAAAATCCGGGTTTTCAGACAAAAAACCGTAGCCGGGATGAATGGCCTGGGCTCCCGTCGCCCGGGCGGCGGCGAGGATAGCCTCGCTCCGTAGATAACTCTGTGCCGCAGGTGCAGAGCCGATGCATACGACCTCATCGGCCTCCAGCACATGGGCGCTGGAGCGATCCGCCTCGGAATAAACGGCCACCGTGCGGATGTCCATACGCTTAAGGGTACGGATAATGCGGCAGGCGATGGCGCCACGATTGGCAATAAGGATTTTTTCAAACATAAAAATGAGTACGGCAGGGTGTCCTGCGGCGAGTTGAGCCGAGCGGGTCGTCCCACTGGCCGTTGAAGATCAGTTCCATATGAGCAATCGCACCGGGGTCGGGTTATATGCATTGCAGGGATTATTGAGTTGTGGACAATTCGAAATCAGCGCATAGACATCCATTTCTGCCCGCATTTCCACATACTTACCAGATCCAGAGATACCATCAGCAAAGGTAAGCGCTCCATCCTCCGTGACCGGTACGTTCATGAAGAAATTGATATTGCTGGTCAGATCTCGCTTATCCATATGGCAGCCACAATGGCCAAGTGCATGCAAAAAGCTATCCCGACAATTGTGCATATATTTCTTCTCAAGGCCGTATCGCACACTGTTGCTCTCCGCAGAACATGCGCCGCCTATGGTGTCATGCCGACCACATGTATCGGCGATGATCGTCAACAACGTATTCCCATCGCTAGATAGCAATTGTGAGCCAGAGGTAAGATAAAGATTGTTCTGCGCCCGAATAGTATCCACCGCGCTGTACCGTTCGCTGGGATCATGTGCGTTATAAAAAAGTGTGTCCACTGCTTGATTACCTTCCAAGTCCAGAATACGCAATACTTGGCCCTTTTTTACCTCATGCAGCCAGGATTCGCCAGCAGGTAATACCTTATCATAAACGGCATCTATGGGCATGAAATCGCTTTCTATAATGGCCATGATTTCCTCTCCTCTCAGCCGAACAGGATCTCGGTGTTATAAAAACCCCGTTTATTTTCCGGGCAAGACATCCGGCAGAAATCGTATCGGCCTGCAGATGACGTGCGCCGAGCCGTTATTCTTATTGGTTTTGGTGCATAGTTCGGGTTAGGATCCAACGGATGTTGGCACGTTGCCAATATGACTAGCGTATTCATTTCAAACCTCAGGTCAACGAAGTCACCAGCCTTGGAGTTATTCTGCTTAAAATGCAGATCTCCACCATTGTCAACGAACACTTTGCTAAAGAAATTGACGTTCGGAACAATGTCAATTTTACCCATACCCCACTTGCAAAGCTCGACAATAACACTATCACGAGCATTACGATGCATGTTATTATGGGCATTATGATATGTTTTATCACCATATTTCTGATGCACCTGCCGGGCATCAGTCATGCCACATATGGTATCGTGCCAGCCACAGGAATCTTCAGTAATGGAGCACAATATTCGCCCCATATCGGAGTAGCAGACCAGCCCTTTTGTTAAATAAGCCGTATGCTGGGCTTTTAATGTGTCAGCCATGTTATAACGCTCGAGTTTATCATCATGGTTATAAAATAAAGCGACAACATTGGCCGCCCCTTCCAGGTCGATGACGCGAAGAATGGTATTTCTCCTCATCACGAAGGATGTGTGTGCGCCCCCGGGGATTTCATCTGTCCACGTGTTCTGATCTTCAAATTCTGCTATGTTAGATTCAATCATACTGCCTCCTTTTTAGTTGCAAACAGAGGTATCAAAAAACACGTTGTCAAGGTCCGATGATGTTATGACGATGGTAAATGGCACATCAACAAGTTGGTTGCGTTTTTTCAGGCCATTCCATCGCAAGATAACAATCTCAAATTTTATCTAAATTCTGTCATCTTCCTTAAGGCATCCTGATTTGTACGAACGCCGGTTGTCGCTCTTATCCTGTTAAGAATATCATTCCTTATGGACACAAATTCAGGAGTAAACTTTATTTCATGTGAACGGTCATGACCAAATGGTATGTCATAAATACTGTCAATATGGCCGGGATTTGATCCAAGAACAACTACTTTATCCCCAAGGTATACTGCTTCCTCAACATCATGGGTCACAAATATGACCGTAGTCATTTCTGCATTAAACAGATGCAGAACAAGGTCATGCATGGTTTCCCGCGTCTGCGCATCAAGGGCACCAAAGGGCTCGTCCATTAGTAGAACCGCCGGACTGGAAACCAGCGCCCGCGCAATATTGGCGCGCTGCTGCATGCCGCCGCTTAGCTGATTCGGATAGGCATCACGCACATGATCCATACCCATGATATTCATTAGCGCATTGCTACGATAAACCGCTTGCGCTACTTGGGAATCATCGACATTCATATTGACCCGCAGTTGCCTGGAAAATGTCACATTCTGCCAGACCGTAAGCCACGGAAACAATGTCGACTGCTGAAATACAACGCCACGATTTACGCCCGGCCCAGTGACTGGGATACCATCCACCTCAATGGTGCCATCGCTGGGCAGTTCCAATCCTGCTATCAATCTCAGCAGAGTAGACTTTCCGCAACCAGATGCGCCGACTAACATCACCCTTTCACCTTGCGCGACTTCCAGATCTATATCGTGCAACACGCGTCGGTGACTTCCATCTCGCTGGGGGTATGACTTACCCACTGATTTAATTATGACCCCTTCTTTATTCATAACTATCTGCTCCATGGAAACAGGACGCGATGGGCGACGCGAAATGATAAATCAAAAATCAGGCCGAGAACGCCTATGATAAATATTCCAACGAATATTTTCGGTGTATCCATGAAACGCTGCGCCTGAAGGATGGCAAATCCAAGCCCCCTATCTGCCGCAACCATCTCCGCAATGACCAGGTACGTCCATGCCCATCCCATGTTGACTCTCAATATATTAAAAATGTCTGGAAGGGCGCCACGCCATATAACATGGTTTATAACCTCCCCTTTTTTTGCACCCAGGGTATATGCGGCTTCAATGTATCGTTCTGGTATATTTCTAACTGCGTCAGCAACCATCACCACAATTTGGAACACTACACCGATAAATATGATAGAGATCTTGGACGATTCACCGATGCCTATCCATAACATCACAAGGGGAATGAACGCAGAGGCAGGCATGTAGCGTACAAAATCATTGATAGGCTGGAATATCGCTTCTACAGATTTAAATGTGCCTATGTATATTCCCAGTGGAACGCCGATTAAGGCAGCCATAAAAAAACCACTAACTACACGATAAGTGCTAATATAGATATCAGTGACTAAATTGCTGCCGTACCAGTCGATGAAGGACTTCCAGACATCGTATGGCGAAGGCAAAAATAAACTACTTACCATATTGGCAGAGCTTAGCCACTGCCAAGCTAACAGTGGTATCATAAAGCCGAGCAGAGACAATATCAAATAAGCCTTCCTGGGAATGGCTGATCGTATTTTTAGGTACTGTACTCTGCGCGCCATTTTCTGTGCCAGGTGCGGGGGCGAGGTCCTATCGCGCCCCCGCGCTACGGTTTTTATTGTGCTACTCACTTAGCCGCCTCGGCAGCAAAAGTCGAATCTATAAAAGAACCGGGTAACGGTTCAGACTTTATCGCTCCGACGCGCTTGAGAAATACCGAGGTGTCTTTGGTGCTGTTGTAGAGGGACACAGGAGATACGCCGGGTTTCATCGCCTCAAGATTCAGTTTTGCATCAAAAAGGCGAGTCCCTGCTAAGGAAGTAGCATACTCTGCCGGCTTCAGGTCAACATGCGGGGCCATAATTTCTGCGGCCTGCTTGGGATGTTCTTTTATAAATGCTACCGTCGCATACCAGGCTTTCGCGAGGTTGGCGAACTGCTGTGGTTGTGCGGCAATGACACTATCTCTCGCTGCTACAATATCGGGAATAACACCTGGCGCCTGGGCGCTCGTGAAAATTGGATATCCTGCCTTTCTTGCTTCAATTCTTTGAATCCACGGGTTCCATACTCCGGCAGCCGGTACACGCCCGGTAATCAGCGCAGCCGCTGCATTTCCCGTTGACATGTTGATAAAGTGTACAGAAGCGGGCGATATGCCATTTTTTGCTAAAGCGGTTTCGTCCAGATATTGTTCAATCGAATCCATTCGAACGGCGATCGTCTTGCCCTTTAACTGGTCAAATTTGGTTATCGAATTATTGACCATTAAAGCATCGTTACCCGCAGAATTGTCGGTCACCAAAACGACTTTGATAGGAACGCCTTTTTCAATTGGAGCCAATGTGTCGATCAGCGCTTGACAGTTGGCATCTAGTTTCCCGGCGGACAAGGCCTCGACGGAAGTTGTATAGCTTGAAAACCATACCAGTTTTACGTCTGCGTGATACTTCTTCAAATATCCATTATGCTCAGCAACATACCATGCCACCCATCCCGGCCAATCGCTGACGCCGAGCGTTATGGTTGCCGAACTATCGGTCATCATGAGGGTTTGTCCAGCACCTACGATTGCAAGGCCAAGAACAGCTTTTTTCCAAGACTTCATAGTGTACCTCCAAATATTAAAAACAATCGAGAAAGCCCGAGGGATCATTATCGATCTCCCGGGCTTTTATCCCTCCGTGAACCCCCTTATCCGGGGGCCGAACCCTCTTGGACCAGGCACCTACCATCCGGTAGGCCGGAACCCTAGAATCCGTTACCAAAGCAGTTTTATGATCCGCATCTTCGCAATAAAAATCTCCTTCTGTACGCAGTAATATCTAGCAATATACGTGCCAGCAATTATTTTGCATTATGGGGGATGTGTGAGGGGAATCTTGTACAGTATTCTCCAGATTGATGCACCGAGCTGGTGCATCAATGGGTGTCGGCCGCCCTAGTTTTGTGCAAATCAACATTCATTCGTTGTATGTTGGGCATCGACTAGTGGGTTTTCTGGCCGGAGGTATTTCTACCGGCGGCTTTGTATGGGCCCGGTGGCTATCTCGGCACCTGTTATCACTGATGCCGCAAAATCCGATTTGCGGTCAGACAGATACGTCCCCGACCGCAGGATAATGGTAGGCGGCCCATACCAAGGCTTTGCCACCACCAAGCCATCCGAAGCCCGAAAAAGCAGGCCAGCGTACTGGCTTCCTCCGTCGGGTAAGGCTCTCCCAACTGGCTTGCAATCATGTGAAAAAGCTCCATCAGCGCCGCGCGATGATGGGAAGCAGGTTGGGATTTATCCAGCGCATCCAGGCCGGTATGCAATCGCTCCTGCACGGCAGGTTGGCGTTTCAGTGCCCGTGCCATATGTTGAAAACGGCGTAACTCCGCTACGACTAACATATCGTTTGGGGTCGCAAATGGCTTCTGGGCAATGCCCAGAAATAGCCGTAACCCCAGGCGGAGATCTCGGCGGGAAAGGAGGTCTTCGGCGCTGCTTGGATGCATATGAACGATTGCGTGGATAAAATATGCTTCCCGTCGTGGCGTCAGTCGGCTACGGGCTGCGCAAAAAGCAGCGAGAAAGAGACTCCCTACCAGCAAGGCCAGATCTTCTTGTGAAAGATTGGGCAGCGAAACATCCCCTTGGGGGCACAATGTTAGGCAAAGGATAAATATGCTCCACAGGAGGGTGAAGAGAAGCAAGAACATGGCGGGGCCCCCGCAGAGATAAGCTGCGAAAAGGAGGACACGGCGGG
>NZ_RIZI01000096.1 GCF_003721225.1 Acidithiobacillus sulfuriphilus
AAACCGCCGATGGCCGATCTCGCGAGCTGAAAAAGCCACCCGTGTTGGCCTATTTCCCGGAAATTTATCCCGACGAACTGTTATACAGCGCGCTTGCGCGTTATCATCGCCACGTTTGTTCCAGAAGCCCGAAACACACCCTGTATGATCTCTTTGGTGAAACCGGGGTGCGGGCGACGGTGGGCTTGCAAAGCCATGTGGCGGCGTTGAGCCAAAGAATACCGGCCGATCGCGGACTCAGTCCGGAAAGACTGACCAGGGATTTTACCCTCTACCGTTATTACACGGCATTCGAGCCGAACTCCGTGGGACAATCCGTACTGGCGTCATTAGTGGACGGCCCGGCGGATGCCGTGCATGTGCGTCTGGGTATTGCGGCGAGCGCGATTTCGGCTCCGGCATACTTACGGTATTGTCCCATCTGCCTTGGCGAGATGTTGAGCCGCTATGGAGAAGGATATTGGAGGCGCAGCCATCAACTCCCCGGCGTTCTGGTTTGTCCGGAACATGGCGCGGCCTTGGCGGACAGTGCGGTCTCTCAAGGTGCCAGTAACCAGCACGAATTCATCGCCGCGGATCAAAAGAACTGTTCGCCTGTGGCGACACTCCCTTCTTGGGCGAGTAGCCCGCGCCAAGTGACGCTGTTGCAAGAGATTGCCAAGCGGAGCGCGGCGTTGCTTGATCATCCGCCAGTGCGCTCCAGCTTTCGTAATTGGGGTGCGTATTATCGGAGCGCAGTGATTGATCGCGGCTTCGGCAAAGGCAAGGAGAATGTCGCTCAGAACCTTCTCAGGGAAGCATTTTTAAGCCTGTTTGAACCAGTAATCGACCTTATCCCCGGTGGTCTCGGCGGCGATTGGCCTATGGCCATGGTACGGAAACACAGAAAGGCATTTCATCCGTTGCGGCATGTTCTATTCCAGATTTTTCTGGACAAACGGTCGCCGCAACGGCGGCCGGCACCCCCCTTCGGCAAGGGACCGTGGCCCTGCTTCAATCGTCTGGCAGACCACTATGGGCAGAATGTGATCCACGAGATCGCTGTTCGCCATGATCAGGATCGGGTGATTGGTCGATTTTCCTGCGCCTGCGGATTTGTGTACAGTCGAGAGGTGGGATCAAGGAGTTCGCCGCGCATTTTGGACTTTGGCCCCCTACTGGATGATCAAATCCGGCAGAAAGTGGCGGAGGACCTGGGACTCAGGGCGGTAGCCAGATATCTTGCCATTGATCCGGGGACGGTGAGGTTGCACGCCTCCCGACTCGGGTTGAATGTGCCCTGGAAGCCCTTAGCCGTGCAACATTCCCGAACATCGGTGCCAGACCGGGATGCCATAAGAGCACGGTGGTTGGACATGCAGCAGAATTACGCTGATTTATCACGTCGGCGACTGGCACTCCTGCTACCCAAAGAACACTCATGGTTGTACCGCCATGACAGGGAGTGGCTGGAGCAACATTCACCAACGGCACTGCACAAGAAATGGTCTGATCAGCGTGTGGACTGGGAGCCATTGGATCGTAGCATGGCGGCCCAACTTCGTAAGGCTGCGCGGGAAATCACTCGGGAGGTTCCGCCGCAACGCGTTACTCAGGCTGCTTTGGAGCGCAAGTTGGGGCGGCCACTCCGGATGTCAGAACGACAGGTAAAACTGCCTAAAAGTATCGGCGTGCTTGGCGAGGTCATGGAAACTACCGATGCGTTTCGGTTGCGTCGCATTGTCTGGGCTACTGCAGAATTGCATCGCCAGGCGTTGCCTGTGCGATCGTGGCGGGTACGCCGCTTAGCAGGGCTGCCTTCGATAGCTTCACCGAGCGTAGAAACCGCCTTGGCCGCCTTGGAAATAATGGCTGGATCCTCTGAGGTATAAATTGATCAGAATAGACGTATTGCGCAAAGTGCCTGAAGATTTGACGCTACACTGGCTGGCCGGAGTCGAACAAGACGATAAAAAAGGGTGGCAGGTCCGTATAGTCACCCGCGGCGTGTCGTCAGGCGAATTTGCCATGTGGCGCGTACCTATTGGGCTGTTCCCGGTGCTGGCACTCGGCTATAGCTTCTCCGACGGTAGATTGCTCCCAATAACCTACGGCGAATATTCGGAAGTGATTATTCCCAATCTGGCGGCAGGAGAGGAACTCAACTCGTCTGACATTCCGCCAGAATTATATTCGTTTGAAGGCAAATCACAGGGGGTGCAGCGACTCTTGCGTTATCGAGTGGATCAGGTGGAGTATTTGGTCCCGACCATGGAGCTCATCCGTAGCCTGTTCCTGCATAATAAAACGCTTGCCAATCATATTATGCAGCCTGGGGGCATCATGACACTCTTCAGGCCGGTCGAACCTGGGTTTCATCCTCGTCTGCAGCTCGATTATACCCAGCAAATGCCAGTGAGATCACTCAAGAGGCCATTTATCTTGGAATTTTCTTGGCTGGCGGTGGATCCTGATGGGCAACGCGCCTGGGACAGTGTCTACGAACGGACATTCAAACAAAAGTATATGACCTTTGATCCTCCTGATCTGCATGACTGTGGAATTAAGTTTCGTGGAGTGCGGAAAGGAAATCAGTGGCTTGTCTTAGAAATCTCCGAGTTCACGGGGAAGAGGTTACCCTGTGATGTTTTGTATTTTTCTCATCCGTCGCTGGGGAAAACGATCACGGTGCGGATGCCAAAAAGTCAGCCAAAAAGGCGTGGGCCAGACGGCGGTCCGTCATCAGGTGACGTTCCCGTCATAGACACGGTAGGTTCGGGAAGTAGGACGGATATTCATCAGCCAGCCTTGCCGGTATTGACCAGAACCAGCATTTTTGACCGGGAAATCGAAGTGTGTCGGGTGGATAAAAAAGATCGGGTACGTGTTATCAAGCGTAGAAACAAGGGTGCCGCGGACACCAGTGAAAATGAGGGAAAGACCCCAAAATATCGGGGAAGTGGAAAAACGCCACCGCCTAAAGTGAGCGTTTCCCCTGAGTCTCTGCACGACGATCTCCTGCCCATGGAGTTTCAGGTGCTTGCGGTCGAGAAAGGTGAAGGTACAGACGATCTAAGGCGATTGATGCAGGTGATCCGGACCATGGCGAACGGGTTAATAGATGTCCGTGTTTTGACGGCGCTGTGCCGGCTTGAAACCGGGCAGGCCTTTTCCATGGTTGGAAGGCGCCAAAGATTATGCCTGGTTGCCGTATTTTTCCAGGAAAAGACGTTCCCGGTGGTGTTGCTAGATGTGGAGCATAGTAACAAAATGGCTTTGTCTACGCTGCTGCTGCGATTCAAGGGTAGTATCGGGCTTCGAGATATCGAAAACCATATCCTGTCGATTCTCCACCGGCTGGATTGTCGGGGAGGGCGTTGGGACGTTACAGAGAATGAAGGCGACCCGCTTGCTCAATATGAGCGGCTGCGGAAGGTGATGAGACCTGATCCGGGAGGGAATGAGCAACAACAGAATGGCGTTTGGGCGGAAAAATTGAAGAAAAAGATCTTTGAGTTTCCCGGCCCATCCGCTTCCACGTAGTGATGAGTATCGCGAGGCTTTCATGCCCCAGCCTTTGGTTACCGAAGAAGGCGGACCGTGAGAAGTCTATATTGTCAGGCTGCCTCAGCTCGCGCGGCCTTGGCGTTAGGACAATGGTCAGGGTTTGTTCCAGAAGGGGCCCGAGATGTACTCGGATTTCTTTGTCTGTCAGGGTCCGAGAGGGTTTTCGCCATCGATGGTCAGCACAGATTGGCTGGTATCAAGAAAGCCATTGAAGAGGGAGTTGAGCTGGCGGGTGAGCAAGTGCCGGTTATCCTGTGTTAATCAGCGTTATCCGTTAGCCACCTGTCAGCATCAGGATTTTACCGCACTATGTCGTGAAAATTGGCTCCCTAACTCCCTGAAGGAGAGTAAGAGTTGCCAGAATATTGATCTGGTCTTGGGTGAACAATCTTGACGCTGATCCCTGCTGAAAACTGACCAATCACAAGCGCTGATTGACACACACAAAGCAGAACGATTGAATTACCTGGTTTTATCGGTAACATAGATAATTATCTATCATGGCAATAAAACAGGATAGAAATGGCCAAAGATCCCTGGCACTACCCGCGAACAGCGTTGGCCGATCAATACCTGAAAACGCTGGGTATCGGACTCGGCAAGAGCCTGGTGCTCTTTGCCCAGCGGCGGATGGGGAAAACGGAATTTCTCCGTAAAGACCTGCTGCCGGCCGCCGAAAAGGCCGGGTATATCACCATTTACGTGTCCCTGTGGGAGTCCAGAGAAGACCCCAAATCGGTATTGCTCGATGCCATCCGAAAGGCCGCAGAGGGAGAGGGTATTATTCCGGGCATATGGCGCCGGTTGGGCCGACCAGGATCAAAAGGTGTCAGAGCCAACGCGGGTGCAATAAGCGCACAGGCATCATGGGAGCGGGGGACGGCAGAGGCCAGCGACCGCATGCTGGATCTCCGACAGTGGATGAACACGTTGGCCCAAAAGAAAAACCCCACACTGCTGCTCGTGGACGAAATTCAGATGCTGGCGGACGAGAAGCGGTATGGCGCACTGGTAGCCGCCCTGAGGAGCGCCCTCGACAAGCATGGAGACCAAATTAAGGCGGTTTTCACTGGGTCATCAAGCGAAGGCCTACGGCAGATGTTTCAGAAGGAAAAGGCCCCGTTTTTCCAGTTTAGCCACCAGATACCCTTTCCCCAACTGGGGCCAGAGTTCGTGCAGCACATGCTTCGCGCCTTTGCGAATGCGACCCAGCGTCAGTTAAATGAAGCGGAGGCATGGCAAGCGTTTACCGATCTGGCGCTGGTGCCAGAGCATTTCCGGCTGATGATGGCGAATATGGTCCAATTGGGCAGCACCGATATCGCCACCGCACTAGAAGAGGTCAAAATGGCCATACAAGAGTCCGCTGAGTACCCCAGCTGATGGGCGGGGTTGACCCCATCGACAAGGCGGTGCCCAGCATAATAGTGGAAGGCCAAAAGCCTTACGCGCAAGAAAGCCGGGAACTCATCGCGAAGCGTATGGAGATCGCCGCAAAAGGCGTAACATCAGGCGTCATTCAACAGAGCATAACCAGAATGTGCGCGAAGGGCGTAATCGCCACCACCGGATGCAGAGAATGCCTGGTGGAAGGCAGGGGATTCGCCGCATGGATAGAACAAGCGGTACTGCACAACAGAGGCTGATCAAAGCGGGTAAGATGATAGCCTGGCAATAGTAGACAGGCCTGTTTCAAGCAGCCAATCGTGTGCCCGTGCATCTGGTTTTGTGGGGCCCGTTGTAGCTGATGAAGTGTCATTTTCGCCTGTGCGCGTTCCGAAACCACCAATGACGGGTTAAAACTGGAAGCGGTCATTGAGTTGCGGCAGCCAGTGAACGAATGGGGTCAGTATACCTATTCCTCGGGCTTGGGCCATGGCGTAAAAAGGACCTAGTGAACCTCTCTATAGCCGTGAAGCTAGCGCGGGTCAGCCGCGTCAGGCTCTAAAAAAATACATCAACAGCGGGAAGTTATCTGTCACATCCGGAGCCACGCTTCACACTTCGACGGCCCCATGTGTCGGTTCACAAGGGCGAAAGGCTGGGCTTGAGACCGAGGGCGTAGCTTTCTACTCTGAGAGGACACCCACTCGCCTTGCATGCTATATTGGCAAGCACTTGATGGGGGGGCCATGGTCGACTTTGCTAAGCTGAAGACGCGGAAGAAGAAATCCACACCAATTGAACCGCTGGAAATATTCCGCCGGCTACCCAAGCCGGCTGGCATCAACGACCTCTACATTAGCCAAGCCGAGGTACTCGACACGTGGTTTCAGCGTCGTACACAGCGGGATGTCGTAGTAAAGCTGCACACCGGCGGCGGTAAGACGCTGGTCGGATTATTGATGGCCCAATCGACCATCAATGAAACCAACGAGCCTGTGCTCTACCTGACGCCGACTCGCCAACTGGTAGTCCAGACGTTGGAGAAGGCAAAAGCCCTAGGTATTGCAGCGGTTCCATATCAAGCCGGGCAGCCTCTCGATGACGACTTTCTCAACGGAAAGGCAGTCATGGTGGGTACCTATAAGGCGCTTTTCAACGGGCTCAGCAAGTTCGGAGTGAGGGGCGGTACCGGCACACCGATCAAGGTCTCCGCGGTAATTTTGGATGACGCGCACGTGGCATTTTCGGCAGTCCGTGAGTCGTTTACCCTTGAAGTGAGCGCTGAAACGCAACGAGCGCGCTACGATAGCTTGACCGGCTTATTCCGGCGGGCGTTCAAGGAGATCGATCGCTTAGGAACCTTTGACGATACCGTGCAAGGGATGAATTACGGCGTAATTGAAGTCCCATACTGGGCTTGGCATGAACAGCTTGACGCGGTCCGCGAACAATTGCGCACCGACGCGGAAAAATACCCTTTCGGGTGGCCGTTGCTGCGGGACAACCTGCATATGTGCCACGCTATCGTCAGCCGCTCCAAATTTACGATAACTTCCGTCCTTCCCTTCGTAAGCGCGTTTCCGACCTTTGCGGAGGCCCCGCGCCGCATCTATATGTCGGCGACCATAGCGGATGATAGTGAAATCGTCCGCACGTTTGATGCGGATCCGACGCTGGTTGACAACGCGCTTGTGTCGCGCTCCTTGGCTGGTATTAGCGAGAGGATGATTCTTATACCGGATTTGATGCCATTCAACTTTAATGTCCGAGACGCCATTAACAAACTTCTTGCTTGGACTACAGAAAAGGAAAAACTCGGGGCTGTCGTGCTTGTGCCTTCAAATGACGCAGCCGAAGGATGGACAACGGTTGCGGCGTTTGCGAAAGGCTCGGAAGAAGTGGAAGAGCAGGTTCAGGCACTCCAGGCGCGAACGACGAATGGGCCCGTTGTTTTCGCGAGCAGATACGATGGTATTGATCTGCCGGGGGATTCTTGCCGATTGCTCGTAATGGAGGGATTGCCCGCGGGCACTTCGGATTACGAGTTGCTTCGTGCGGCAACGCTTTACGGCGGAACAGCTATCAGTCGGATGCTGGCCCAGCGCATTGAGCAAGGCATCGGCCGAGGTGCCCGTGGCTCTGGCGATCACTGCGTCGTTTTACTCGCTGGCGCAAAGCTCGCTAGTTGGGTAGCAAAGGATGCAAATTTCCGCCTACTGACCGGTGCTACACGGGCTCAACTTGACATGGGCGCAGCAATGAGTAAGGAAGTTGACGGCCTTAAGGATCTGGCCAAGACTGTCCACAAGAGCTTTAACCGAGATTCAGACTGGGTTGAATATCATGCGGAGACATTGGCAGAAAGCGTGGAGCCGGAAGCGGTCGACGCTCACCGTTTTGCGGCGTCTGTCAAGGTAGTTGTCGCGTTTCCCATTTTTTAAGCGGCCTTTTTATCCTGCCGCTGCGGGTTCAGATCTACCGCACCGA
>NZ_RIZI01000097.1 GCF_003721225.1 Acidithiobacillus sulfuriphilus
GGCGGGGCCCGCCAGTGGCGGTCGATATAATCCAGCAGTTCGCTCAGCAGGACCGAGGGAGGGCGTTCGCTATCATCGCGAATGTCCCGTCCCACATAACTCAGCAGCAGGCAATCCCGGGCCGAGAGCAAGGCCTCCAGAAAGAGATAGCGGTCATCCTGCCGCCGCGAACGGTCGCCGCGCCGCCATTCCCGGGCCATGGCGTCAAAGCTGGCCTGGCGCTGCTGGCGGGGGAAACTGTCGCCATTGAGCCCGAGCAGCGCCACCACCCGCGCCGGCAGACTGCGCATGGGCACCATGGCGGCAAAGGTCACTCCCCCGGAGAGCATGGGCTGCTGCGGATCCGACTGCCGCAACCGCTCGCGCAGATGGGCGCGCAGGACGGCAAAGGGAAGCATGCTACCCATGGCGGCGCCCTCGGCCTCCTCCCCGAGGCGGAGCAACTCAGCGCGCAGGCGCTCCCGGTCCTCATCGGCGGCGAAGAGCCGTTCCAGCCACGGGAGCAGATCCCGCACCCATTGCCCGAGGGAACGCGGCGCCGTCAGGGCATCGGCAGCGGCAAAGAGCTGGGTAAGCACCTCCACCAGCATACCCAGGAGCCGCAATTGATCCGGCGCCGCCAAGGCCCCGCGGGGCAGCAGCCCGGCGAAGAGCCGGGGCGATTCGGCCGGCAGGGCGCAACCCAGGAGCAGCCGGTCCAAACCCGCCCGCCAGCCGTGGGGCCATGTCTCCCGCCCCCAGTGGATACCCGCCATGGGGACCCATCCGCGCAGGACGGCCATATCTCCGGGAGAAAGGCCGAAACGTCCCGCCACCGGTGGTCGTTCCAGCAGATCCAGCACCGCACTCGCTGGCCAGGGGCCATCCAGCAGGGTCAGGAAGGCATCCCAAGCCCCCACCACCGGGGCCGCCGCCAGTGGCGCATCGACAACGCGATAGGGGATATGGCGGGCGGCGGGCACCGTGCCGAAGACCGCCTCGATGAGCGGTGCATAACAGGGCAGATCGGGGGTCATCACCAGGATGTCTTCGGGCTGCAGGCTGGCATCCTGCTGGAAAAGGGCCAGCAGGCGATCCTGCAGAATTTCCAGTTCCCGCAGCGGGCTATGGGCTGCATGCACCTGCAACGAGCGATCCGCCGCCGACAAATCGCGCGGGCCTTCCTCCCTGGGGCCATCCCGCAGGTACAGGATATCGCGCTGCAAAGTGGCCAGCAGGCCCTCCCCCGCCGGCTCCACAAAGGCCTCATCCGTCACCGGATCGGCCTCTTCCAGGATCAGGTCAAAAAAATCGCGCCCCTGTTGACCCCAGGAGGCAAGCAGGGCATTACCGCTACTGGCATGTCCTGCTCCACCCCGCGCCGCCGCCCGCGCCAAGGAACGGGGAGCGACGATATCCCCCCAATACTCCTGGCAGGGGTTCAGAAAAAAGACATGCACCGGCCGCTGCTCCGCAATGCCGCGCAGGCCCTGCCAGAGGATGGGCGGCAGCGTGGACAGGCCAAAGACCCAGATGCGCCGAGGCAGGGCGGCGGACCTTGTCCCTCCTTCCAGCACCGCCTGGGCCGCTGCCCAGAGCCGCCCCCGGTGCGGCAGATCAGGCCGCAGGAGCTGGCGCCACAGAGCCCCCAGCGCCTCCCCCCCACCGGCTTCCCAGTGCTCCAGCCAGTCCGACCGGTAGAGGAGATAACGGTCGTAGAGTTCCGCCAACTGCTCGGCCAATTGCAGGCGGCGCAGGGGATCGGCGGCATAGGCGGCAAAGGCCAGCGGCGGTGCCATAGTCAGCAGATCGTAGATGCGCCAGCGCAGCACCGGCACCGCAAAGGGCGACTGCTCCGGCAGTCCGCCCAGCAAAGCGCTCCACAAAGCCCAGATAAAACGTCCGGGCAAGGGAAAGTCCACCTGCGCGCAAATCCCCAGATGGTCGGCCAGACGCAGGGACAGCCAGCGCCCGATCCCCACGCTTCCCACCAGCACCTGCTCCTGCTGCAGCGGCGGCAGGGGATCGGCCGCCATCTGTTCGGCAAGGATCTCGGCCAGGCGCTCCAAGCGATTGCTACTGTGCCAGATCAACATGGGCGGTGCATCATCCTGACAGACAGGAAACATGCCTCTGCTACGGTAGGAGCGGCCCATGGCCGCGATCTGCTCTGGAGGGCCAGCGCCCGGGGTCGCGGGCACGGCCCGCTCCTACACGGAGACGCACCCAGATGGATGGGGTCGAGACAGGATCGTTGTTTCCCGTTGACGGCAGATGGCGCGGGTGTTTTGCCACGACTTCGGCCCAAGCCGTAGAACAGCAGGCGTGAATCGCCGGAACAAAAAACACCTGTGCCAACTGCCGAACCTGGGATCATGACGCCGGCGGCGCCCCTTCTTCCCCTCCGCCGCCGGGCCGGCGATGCAGGGCGCGATAGAGCACGGCATAGTCGGCATCCCCCGCCTCGGCCAGGAGTTCCTCCAGCAAGGTCACCCACAGGGCGGACAGGCGGCTGTCCAGGGGCAATCCGGCTGTGGTTTCGACAAAAAGGCGCATATCCTTGAGGAGATGGCGTTCGGGAAAGTTGGGATGCCCATAGTCATCGGCCAGATAACGGGACAGCTTCTTGTCGAAGGTAGGCGCATAGAGGGCCGAGGCGCGCAGGATCTCCATAAAGTCCTCCACCCGGATCCCCTCTTCACGCACCAGCCCCAGACTCAGGGAAAAACTCGCCGTGAGCCCGGCGATGAGCTGATTCAAGGCCAGCTTGAGGGCCGCCGCCTGCCCCACCGCGCCGATATGGCGCACCTGTCCCAGGCAGGAGAGCAGCGGTAGCAGACGTTCCTGCAGCGCTTCCGGACCGCCCGTGAGGACCAGCAAACGGCCGCTCCCCGCTTCGGGCGTACTACCCAGCACCGGCGCCTCCAGATAGCGTCCGCCCGCCAACTGCACCCGTTGCGCCAAAAGGCGGGTCTGCTCGGGGGCAACGGTGGACATCTGCACCAAATCCTTGTCCTGCACTGCCCCCGCCGGCAGGGCATCCAGGCAGGCCGTGAGGGCCGCTGCGTCGCTGAGCGTGCAGAGCAGCACCGGCGCCGCCGCCACGGCCGCAGCCAGGGGGAGGCAACGGGCGCCTTGTTCCTGCAACGCCAGCGTCTTTTCGGCATGGCGGTTCCAGACCACCAGGGGCCAGCCTTCCGCCAGCAAACGCCCGGCCATGGCCGTGCCCATCAGCCCCGTACCCAACAGGGTCACTCCTCCATCCTTCATCACCGTCCTCCCTCCTTCGGTCCATAGGTGCGTCCCTTCCAGGCGCCCCCCTGTCCCCGATAATAGCGCCGGGCCGAATCCACCGTCATGGCCGTATACAGCAGCGCCGCCAGGGGCAAGGTTGGCAGCCATCTTGCCCCGCGACCATAGAGACGCAGGGTCGGCCAAAAGGACAACATCATCAGCACCGATCCCAGCACCCCCAGGCCCAGGAGCAGGGGCTTGGCTGCGCAGACCCCCCAAATCACCCCAAGAACCGGCAACGCATACAAAAAGAGCATCCCCAGCACCGCCGCGGCCAAGCGCCAGGGGCTATGTCGCAACTGCACATAGGCCGAACGCGCCACCATCTGCCAAATCTCCCCCAAATGACGATAGTGGCGCAGGCTCCGGCTCTGCGTGCCCAATCCCAGCCAGATTGGGCCCAAGGGCTTCAACAAGGCCGCCAGGGTACAGTCATCAATGAGAGCGGCACCCATGGCCGCCAGCCCACCGGCCTTGTCCAGGACGCTGCGGCGGACCAGCATGCAACCCCCGGCCGCCCCCGCCGCTGACCGCCGGGGATCATTCACCCAGCGGAAGGGATAGAGCTTCTGAAAGAAAAAAATGAAGGGTGGGATGAGCAGCTTCTCCCACCATCCCCGGCAGGAGAGCATCACCATCAGCGAAGTCAGGGCCAGCCCCCGGGACTCGGCGTAGGCCACCAGTTGCCGCAATACCAAGGGGCCATGGACGATATCCGCGTCGGTGAACCACAAAAAAGGCACCTCCCCGGCCGCCTCCATCCCCTGCTGCATGGCCCAGAGCTTGCCGCTCCAGCGCTTGGCCAACGGCGCGCCCGAGAGTACGCGGAAGTGCGTTTCCGCCCCCGTTTCCCGTGCCGCCGCCCGGGCCAGATCCGCCGTCCCATCGCTGCTCTGATCGTCCACCACGATGACCGCCAGCGCTCCGGGATAATCCTGCGCCAGGAGCGCGCGCACGCAGGCGCCAATCCCCTCCGCCTCGTTGCGCGCCGGCACCACCGCCGTCACCGCCGGCCAGCGGGCCGGGGCCGGGGCTGCCGGCAAGCGCTGATCCCCCCGCCAGAAAGCACCCCGGCCCAGGAGCAGGAAGACCCAGGCCAGGGCGGCAAGGCCCGCCAGCAGCGTCCAGCCGTCCAGCACCGTCAAGGCTGGATACGCCATTGCCCCTCGCCCTCGACCTTGAGGGCAGGATCGTCCAGGCCGCGGCGCATGGACTCCATCTTGATGGCCAGACGCAGATCGTTTTGCGAATCGGCGGCGCGCATGGCGTCCTGATAATCGATGAGGCCGTTCATGTAGAGGCGCATCAGGGACTGGTCGAAGGTCACCATCCCCGCCTCGTTGGATTTGGCCATGGTTTCCTTGATCAGGGCCACCTCCCCCTTGTAGATCAGGTCCGCCACCATAGGGGTGTTGAGCAGGACTTCCACGGCCGCGATCCGTCCCTTTCCCCCCTTCAAGGGCACCAGGCGCTGGGACACCACCGCCTTGAGGTTGAGGGACAAATCCATGAGCAACTGGCGTTTCCGGTCCTCGGGAAAGAAGTTGATGATGCGCTCCAGGGCCTGGTTGGCATTGTTGGCGTGCAGGGTGGAGAGGCAGAGATGACCGGTTTCGGCGTAGGCGATGGCGTGATCCATGGTTTCGCGGCTGCGCACCTCGCCGATCAGGATCACATCCGGCGCCTGGCGCAGGGCATTTTCCAGGGCGTGCTCGTAATTGACGGTGTCAATCCCCACCTCGCGCTGGTTGACGATGGATTTGATGTTTTTATGGAGAAACTCGATGGGGTCCTCGATGGTGAGGATGTGGCCCGCCGAGTTCTGGTTGCGGTACTGGATCATGGAGGCCAGGGAAGTGCTCTTGCCCGAACCCGTGGCCCCCACGAAAAGGACCAGCCCCCGCGGCGTCATGGCCAGCTCCTTGAGAATGGGCGGGAGGTTGAGCTGCTCCAGGGTGGGAATCTGGGTCTTGATGGCACGGAAGACGAAACCCAACTCATTGCGCTGGAAAAAGCCGTTCACCCGAAAGCGCCCGACGTTGGGGATGGAGAGGGCGAGATTGGCTTCCTTTTCCTGCTCAAACTCGTGCAGGCGTTCGCTGCCCAGGATCTCCTTGGCCAGTACCACGGTCTGTCCCGGTTTTACCGTCTCCGTGCCCACCGGCACGGCCTTGCCGTCAATCTTGAGCGTCGGCGGAGCCCCAACGGTGAGGTACAGATCCGAGGCGTTTTTCTCCACCATCAAGGCAAGCAGATCATTCAATACGGACATAGCTACTCCTCAGGCCACGTTGAGCAGACTGTCTTTGTTCTGGGCACGGCGCAGCGCCTCATCGCGAGTGATGCGATGGGCGCGCACCAGATCCAGCAGGCATTGATCAAGGGTCTGCATGCCCTGATTCTGGCCGGTCTGGATCACCGAATACATCTGCGCCACCTTGTTTTCCCGGATGAGATTACGGATGGCCGGGTTGGCGATCATGATCTCGTGGGCCGCTACCCGTCCCTTGCCGTCGGCGGTCTTCAGCAGGGTCTGGGAGATCACGGCGCGCAGGGATTCGGAGAGCATGGCGCGCACCATATCCTTCTCCCCCCCCGGAAAGGAATCGACAATGCGATCGACGGTCTTGGGCGCGGAACTGGTATGCAGGGTGGCAAAGACCACATGCCCCGTTTCCGCCGCCGTCAGGGCCAGACGCATGGTCTCCAGGTCGCGCAATTCCCCCACCAGGATCACATCGGGATCCTCGCGCAGGGCCGAACGCAGGGCATTGGCGAAGGAATGGGTATGGGGTCCCACCTCGCGCTGGTTGATGAGGCATTTCTTGGGGGTATGGAGGAATTCGATGGGATCTTCGATGGTGATGATGTGATCCGCCCGGTTGACATTGATGTCATCCACCATGGCCGCCAGGGTGGTGGATTTGCCCGAGCCCGTGGGCCCGGTCACCAGCACCAGGCCACGGGGGACGTCGATGATCTCCTTGAAGACCTTGGGTGCATTGAGGTCCTCCAGGGTCAGGACCTTGGCGGGAATGGTGCGGAAAGCCGCCGCTGGGCCCCGATCCTGGTTGAAGGCATTGACACGAAAACGCGCTACGCCGCCGAGGTCGATGGAAAAGTCGATCTCCAGATTTTCCTCATACCACTTGCGCTGGGCATCATTCATGATGTCGTAAATGAGGCTATGCACTGCCTTGGCATCCAGGGAGTCCACATTCAGGCGCTTGATGTCGCCATTGATGCGCAGCAGGGGCGGCAATCCCGCGGATACGTGGGTATCGGAAGCGTTATTCTTTACGGCAAAGGTCAGCAGCTCGGTAATGTCCATCGCGAGTCCTCGGCAATTTGGGGCCAGCGGCCATGAGCGTTACTATAGTCCAGCTTTGCCATTCCGCCCACGGGTTCCTACGCCGCACATGGATCTATCCCAACGCCTCGCCAACCTGCAAAAGCAATGCGCCGCCGCGCCCGGGGTTCAACCACGCCTCCTGGCGGTGAGCAAGACCGTGCCGGCGCGCACCCTGCGCGCCGCCTATGCCCTGGGTCTGCGCCATTTCGGCGAGAACTACCTCCAGGAAGCCCTGGCCAAACAGGCGGAGCTGGCCGACCTCGACATCCAGTGGCATTTCATCGGCCGTATCCAGCGGAACAAGACCCAGGCCATTGCCGAACACTTCCAGTGGGTGGAGAGTGTCGATCGCCTCCTCATTGCCGAGCGCCTCCATGCCGCCCGTGGCGATTTGCCGCCCCTCAACTGCCTCATCGAGGTGGCCATCAGCGGCGAGGCCAGCAAAGGGGGCGTGGCGCCCGCGGAGGTCTTGCCCCTGGCACGGGCCATGACCGCCCTGCCGGGGTTGCGTCTGCGCGGCCTCATGGCCCTGGCCAATCCAGATCCGCAGTTGGCGCCCCAAGACTTCGCGGCCATGGCCCGGCTGTACGGGCAACTGCAGGAGCAATTGCCCAGTGCCGGCATCGATACCCTTTCCATGGGCACCTCAGGAGACTATCCTCTGGCCATTGCCGCCGGCGCCACCGAAATCCGCATCGGGACCGCCCTTTTCGGCGCGCGCGCGTAAGGGAGCAACGCTACACATGCAGGAGATCCTTTTTCTCGGTGCCGGCAACATGGCCCGGGCCCTCATCGCCGGATTGGTTCGGCAGGGCTGGCCCGCCACCGCCATCACGGTCTGCGCCCCCCATGCCGAGCGCCGCGAGGCCTTGGCGGCGGCGTTCGGCGTGCATGCCGCTCCCGCCCAGGCACGCGTCATCACGCCCGGCAGCACGGTCATCCTGGCGGTCAAGCCCAAAAGCATCGGCACGGTGCTGGCGGCATGGCAAGGTTCCCTGAGCCAGGCGCGGCCGCTGCTCATCTCCGTGGCCGCCGGTGTCCCGGTGGCCAGCCTGCAGCATGCCCTGGGCGAAGCCCTGCCCGTGGTGCGGACCATGCCCAACACGCCCGCGCAGATCGGGGCCGGCGCCACGGCGCTGTTTGCCAGTCCCGAGGTCAACGACGAGCAGAGGCAGGCCGCCGCCGCCATCCTTGGCGCCGTCGGCAGCATCCACTGGCTGGAAGACGAAGGCCTCATGGACATCGCCACCGCCCTCTCGGGT
>NZ_RIZI01000098.1 GCF_003721225.1 Acidithiobacillus sulfuriphilus
CTGGAAGACCAGTTGGTCGCTGGCCTTCGTGCCCTTGAGGCGGACCATGCGCGGGTGAAATCCATCGCCGGATGGGAGTACATAATTACCTCTATTTCTAATGCGATTTAGAATTAGCCATTGGGCGCAAAGGCATCGAAGTGAATCCGTTCGTGCTGCACCTGATGGGAGAGGAGGAGGTCAATGGCCGCTTCGATCATGCCGGGACTGCCGCAGAGATAGACCTCATGATCCCGCCAATGGCCGCTGGCCGTCACGTTGGGCAGCAGGCGGCGGGCCCCGGCCCAATCCCTGTCCTCGGCATCGGAAAGGGTGGGCGTCACCCGTAGATGGGGATGCCGCCGTGCCCAATCTTCCAGCACCGGCAGATGATAAAAGTCGGGCCTCCGGCGGGCGCCGTAAAAAAGGTGAATGGGCCGCTCCCAGCCTAGCGCCATGCTTTCCTGCAAAATGGCCTCGATTGGCGCCAGGCCCGTGCCGGCGGCAATGCAAAGGAGCGGCCGTTCGTTGTCCTGACGCAGGAAAAATTCCCCCTGCGCCCCAGCTAGCTGCAATGTATCGCCCAGATGGGCGGCGTGAAACAGCCATTGGCTGAAGCGCCCGCCCGGCAACTCGCGAATGTGGAAAACGAGGGTGCCATCGGCCTGGGGAGGGGTGGCCATGGAATAGGAGCGCCATTCTCCCGCAGCGCCGGGGACGGCCAGACGCGCATACTGACCAGCCCGGTAGGGATAGGGTCGTTCTGGCTGCAGGCGCAGTTCCAGGACATTCCACGCCAAGGGGGTGAGGGCGGTGACCGCGGCCGTCCACTGTCCAGCCTCCTGCACGCTGGCGCGAATGCGCATCGGGCTGCGCGGGCGCAATTTGCACAGGATCGCCATGCCGGCGGCCCGTTCCGCAGGGGTCAGCAACAACGGCATGAAAGGCCCCTGCTCCCCCTCACCCTCCAGGATGGTCCCCTTGCAGTCGCCACAGGAGCCGTTGCCGCAGCCATGCTGAAGGGGAATGCCTTGGGCCAGGGCGGCCGCGACGATGCTCTGCTCGGCGCCAGCGGCAAAGCGGATGCCCGAAGGTTCCAGACAGATTTCATAATCCATAGAGGATGGATGCTCCGCAAGAATAGAGGCGCGCCATGGGGCATGCGTCGGGCTTTATCGTAAAAAACGGCAGTTGGCAGAGGTGTTTTTTGCTCCGGCGGCCCTCGCCTGTTGTTCTACGGCTCATCCCGCTGGCAGGCGAAAACTCGCCCTTTGGGCTCAAACAGTTCGCCTGCCGGGCGCGGGCTTTCGCCGAGAACAACAACGGCTCGGGCCGAAGTCGCGGCAAAACACCTCTGCCAACTGCCGTTCCCAGACTGATTCAGACAGCCGGGGGCACGTCGTCGATGGTCACGGGCACGAAGCGGGACGGGGCCATGGCCTCGTAGGCTGCCTCGATACAGATGGTGGAGGCGAGGTTGTAGGCCTCGATCCAGGACTCGGCCATTTCCTGGGTCCAGGCGGCACCGAGGAAATGCTTGAGGGTGTTCAGGAGACTCTTGCCGACAATGGGGTAGTGCTCGGGACGCGTGTCGTACTTGATGTGCCCCACACCTAGTTCCTTCAGATAAGGTACCAGCACTTCCAGCGTGTCGATGTTGGTGGCGATAAGGATGACGGAATTGAACAGGCGCACGCGCTGTTCGCTCATGTCGCCAGGGAACATGGGGCGTACTTCGGGAAAATGGCTGAACATGTAGTTGTAAAAATGCTCGGCCACCTGAACGCCCAGATCCTGAACCGCGGCACCGCTTTGCTTGATGAGAAGGATATTGATGGTCACATTGGACTCCTGCAATGAAGTGGGTGGCACGCTGGCCGCGTGATGGGCGGCGCGACCTACTATAAAGGCAGGAATGCAGAGCGTCCTTGATCTGGATCAAGGAAATGGAAAGCCGACTGCCTTGGCGATCTGCGGGGCGCCGGAGCAAAAACATCTCCGCCCCCCGCCGTCTTTGGCCTTGAAGGACGCCCAAGGGGGAGATCGGATGACTAGTCCCGGGAAGCAGCCGCCCCCTGCAGGTCTTGAAGAAAGCCCCGCAGTACCAGAGCCCCGTTGTGGGCCTCGTCGTGGGCGGCGTAGAGCAGGATGAGCGGTCTGCCGCCGGCGGCGCTGAAGAGTTGGCGGGCGGCGGGGATGGCGGCGGCGAGTTCCAGCCGGTAGCGGCGCTGGAACTCTTCCCAGCGTTCCGGCTCGTGGCCGAACCATTGGCGCAGCGCGGTGCTGGGTGCCAGGTCCTTGGCCCATTCATCGAGGGCCAGGCCGGCCTTGCGGATGCCCCGCGGCCATAGCCGTTCCACCAGAACGGCATAGCCCGCGGGGCGGGGTTTATGGTAAACGCGCCAGATTTGAATGGAAACCGCCATCTCGCCCTCTCCTGCTATTGATCTTGGCCCCCGCTGCCGGGCCGCCCGTAGCGTGCAGCAAAGTCGGCACAGTGCAAAGCATCCTCCATGGCCATGCGCAGGCGCAAACGGGCGTTTTCCAACTCCGGCGCCAGCCTATCCTTCCGGCCGATGGCGGCGTGATAAAATTGATAAGCTACTCCCACTGGGGATGCATGCAAGCCGTGGTGATCCAGATACCGTCCCATCCGGCAGCGGTATGGGTTATCGAGATTGGGCAGTTGCTCCATCATGGCGGGGGCCATCCGGTAGAGGCTATCGAAGGTGAGGTGCGCCGCATAGGCGCCCAGCAGCGTGCGCGGGGCCTGATCGTGGGCGATCCCGCGATACTGCTGCAGCCAGGCGAGGACGGCCTTTTCGGGCATGGGCGGGGCGATGGCGTAGCCCTGCACATGTTCCACCCCCAATACCGCAAGGGCATCCAGGGTCTCCAAGGTCTCGGCACCCTCCACCACATAGCGGGTGCGCAGGTCCTGGGCCAGCGCCCGGACATTCAGGACGAAGAGCAGGTCACCGGGGTGCCGCGGGATTTCCCGGACAAAGCCCTGATCCAGCTTGATCTCGTCCACCGCCAGTTCCTTGAGGCGCAGCAGCGAGGCATAGGCGCTGCCCACATCGTCCAGGGCTACCCGCACACCCAGGGCACGGATCCTGGCGATGCGTTCCTTGGCAATGGCCAGGGATAAGAACTCGCCGCTCTCCAGGATCTCCAGGGTCAGGCGTTGGGGCGGCAGGGAGGAGGCGCTGATGATGCCTTGCAGGGTGGTCAGGCAGTGATCGGAAATAAGCACCTCGGGCGGGAGATTGATGGCCACTTCCAGGGGAAACCCGGCCTTTTCCCATGCCTCGGCAGCGGTGATGGCCTGCTGGAGCATCTGGCTGCTGAGGCTTTCCTGACCGGCAAGGTCCAGATGGGGCAGGAAGGCGGCGGGGGGTATGATTTGGGCGCCGTCCCAGAGGCGTGCCAGGGCTTCAACGCCGATGATCCGGCCGCTGCGCAAATCCAGAACCGGCTGGTAATAAGGTCGCAGCCCGCCATTGGCGAGGAGGTGGTCATAGGAGCGCGCCTGTTCGCCGTCGCTACCTTCGCTGCTGTGGAAGCAAGTCCAGAAGCGGCTGCGCCGCCCCTTCTCCGTTTTCACGGTATAGAGGGCCTGATCGGCATGGCGGAGGAGGTGCTCTGGGTCGCCCTCGTCGATGGGATACAGGGTAACGCCCAGGCTGCCGCCGATCTCCACCTCATGGCCGTCGGGCAGAGGAAAAGGCGTTTCCAGGGCCTGCTGAACGCGGTCCAGGACCCTCCCCAGATCATTCATGGAGTGGAGGTTCTCCAGGACCAGGGCAAATTCGTCGCCTCCCAGACGCGCCGCGAAATCGGTTTGGCGGACTGCCGCCTGGAGGCGTTGGCCGAAGATTTGCAGGAGGGCATCGCCGGCGGCATGGCCATAGGTGTCATTGACGGGCTTGAAGTCGTCCAGGTCGAGCATGCAGATGGCCATGAGCTTTTCCTGGCGCAGGGCGCGGGCCATGGCCTCCGGGATACGGTTGAGGAGCGCGATACGGTTGGGCAGGCCGGTCAGGGGGTCGTGACGGGCCAGCCAGCCCTGCACCTCCCGCTCCTTTTCCATGCGGTCCTTGAGGTCGAGTTCGTCCAGACCGTGGCCCAGGAGCTTGCCAATACGGGCGATGGCCACCAGGGTATCCTGGTCAAAGAGTCCTGCCTCCGGGCTGGTCACTCCCAGAATGGCCCAGACCTTCCCGTCGCGGTGAATGGGAGCGGTGGCCATACTGGCCCAGCCATTGGCCCGAAAGAGTGGATGAAGGCCGGTGCGGGCGGGATCCGAGAGGTAATCGTTATGATAATGCAGCCGATTTTCGGCCCAGGTCTGGCTCAGGATGGAGGGGAGGTCCGTGCTATCCACATGCAGGCGCACGCTGCTCAAGCGCGTGCTGCCGACACCCGCTGCCGCCAGGGGGTGAAACCAGCCTGCGGCATCGGGGCGGGTCACATAAGCCGTATTGAAAAAGCTGTTATCCACCAGGCGCTGGCAGGTCTTGCGCAGCATGTCCATTTCGGACCGGGCCTTGATGAGGATGTCTCCCTCGGCCAGAAAGGCGCGGTAGAGGGACTGGAGGCGTGCCAGACGCCGCTGATTGTGTTTTTGCGCCGTGCTTACGCCGAGTATCGTTGCCAGGTGGCGCACCAGTAACTGGCGGTTGGGGTAGGCAAAAAAGCCGGCAATGGCGCTATACAAGGTAAGCAGGGCCACGGGCTCGCCGCCGCTGTGGATGGGAATGGCCGCACTGGAGCGCCAGTTTTGGGCCTGACCCTGCTCTCGCCAGGGCGCCACGGCCTCATCGTGGCCCCAGTCGTCGCTGGTGACTGTGACCCCGCTGCGCCAGGCACGACCCGACGGTCCCCGGCCCAACGGGCTATCGTCGCTGCGGATTCCCACTTGGGAGAGAAAATCGGCCATGCCCGCTCCGGCGACCTCATCGATCACAAAGCGTCCGCTGCGGTCGGGATGGCCAATCCAGGCGCCGCTGATGCCCTCCATTTCCAGGAGCAGCTTGAGGATGGCCGGTGGCAGGGCCTCCGGACTCTGGTCCGAGAGCAGGAGCAGATCAACGCGCTCCATCACCTCCCGTTCGCGGCCGACTGCGGCCTCGCTGCCCTGGAGTTGAAAGGCGAGGTCCTGGGACAGGCGGCGCATGAGCAGGGTTTGCAGCGCATGACGGTCTTCGCCGGGCTCGATGTCCTGCAACTGTGCCAGGAGGCAATCGGCATACAGGCCAAAAGACGCCGCCAGCCAGTCGGCCTGTACCCCCACCAGGGCGTGGCGATGACCGACACGCAGGGCTTCCTCTGCCAGCGCTTGCTCTCCCCCGGGCATGAGCAGGCGCAGGGCATGGGCACGCTGGGCCGCCTTGAGGCTAGCGTAGCGTTCCGGCGTTAGTCGCTGCAGAATGGCCGCCGTTTCGGGCCGTTTGCCCAGTTGCGCATAAAACAGGTCCACGAAACGATCCGCCGCCACGGCCAGAACGGGCGCGTGGCGGGAAAGCAACCGCGCCGTACTTTCGTCGGTCGCGGAGAAGGCGGGCTTTGCTTCGGGCGTGGGGCTGGTCATGGATTCCCGCTGCGCAAGGATTTTTGCTGGAAATGGTGGGAGCGGAGGGATTCGAACCCTCGACCCACGGCTTAAAAGGCCGCTGCTCTACCGACTGAGCTACACCCCCGGGAGGAAAATGGATGTGGCGGATGGGCGGGACCACTCCAAGAGCACTAATTATCCGGACCAGGTGGCGCGTGGTCAAGTAAAACGCCGTCCTGATAAGGTGTGGGATCGGCCATGCCCGCTTTTTCGAAGCCTTCCCGGCGCAGCCGGCAGCTATCGCAGGCGCCGCAGGCGCGGCCGGCCGCGTCGAGCTGATAGCAGGAGCGGGTGAGGGCGTAATCAACCCCCAGGCCGGTCCCGAGGGTAATGATCTCGGCTTTGTTGAGAAACTGCAGGGGCGCATGGATGCGCAGGTCCCGGCCGCCGACACCCAGTCGGGTGGCCACTTGCGCAAGGGTGGCAAAGGCGTGGATGAACTCCGGACGGCAGTCGGGATAACCGCTATAGTCCTGGCTGTTCACGCCAATGAAGAGATCCCGGGCTTGCAGGACATCGGCCAGGGCCAGGGCCAGGGAGAGGAAGACCGTATTGCGGGCCGGTACATAGGTGATGGGGATGCCGCTGCTGCCGTCTTCGGGAATGGCAAGGCTGCTGTCGGTGAGGGCCGATCCGCCGAAGGCGGCCAGGTTGATGGGGAGGATGCGATGGCTGGCCGCGCCGAGGGCCTGGGCCAGCAAGGCGGCGTAATGGAGTTCCTGGCCATGCCTTTGCCCATAATCAAAGGACAGGGCATGGCAGGCAAAGCCGTCGCGCCGGGCGATGGCCAGGCAGGTGGCGGAGTCCAGGCCGCCGGAGAGGAGGACGATGGCCGGGCGCGTCATCTCAGTGGCCCGGCACATCGCCCCAGATCAGTTTGTGCAACTGGACCTGCAGGCGAACGGGGAGGCGATCGGCGAGGATCCACTCGGCCAGATCGCGTAGGGCCAACTGCCCGTGGGCGGGTGAAAACAGCACTTCGCAACGCGTGGCCAAGTGCTCCCGCTCCAGCACTTCCCGGGCCCAGTCGTAGTCTGTGCGGCTGCAGAGGACAAACTTGATCTGATCCCGTGGAGACAGGTGGGCGATGTTTTCCCAGAGATTACGGGGGGCTTCGCCGGAATCGGGGGTCTTGAGGTCGAGGACCTTGACCACCCGCCCATCGACGTCCGCCACCGGCAGGGCGCCGCTGGTCTCCAGAAAGACCTCGTAACCATCGTCGCAGAGCCGGCTTAGGAAAGGGAGGACCGCTCGCTGCGCAAGGGGTTCGCCCCCCGTCACCACCACCAGTGGCGACCCTTCGGCCCGGATGCGCTCGTGAATGTCGGCCGGCTCCATCCATTCGCCTCCATGAAAGGCGTAGGCCGTATCACAATATTGGCAGCGCAACGGGCAACCGGTAAGACGGACAAAGGTGGCCGGCCGCCCGACACTGCGCGTTTCTCCCTGTAGGCTATGGAAGATCTCGCTGATGCGCAGTCGCTCTTTCATTACTTTTTGGCGGCGGGAAGGGCCTGCAGTTCGGCCTCGGCTTTTTGCGCGCTGGGCGTGCTGCCGTATTGCTGGATGATCTTGTCGAGGACGAAGCGGGCCTTGTCCGCCTGGCCGATGGCCTGGTAGATCTCGGCCATGCGCAACATGGCTTCGGGGGCCTTGCTGCTCTGGGGGAAGCGCACCTGGACGGCATAGAGGCTGCGCAGGGCGGCATCGTTCTGGCCCAGGACGTACTGGGCCTGCCCCAGCCAGTAATAGGCGTCGGGCATGAGGCTGCTCTGGGGATATTTGCGAATGAAATCCTGCAGGCCGGTGACGGCCGTCCCGTATTTGCCCTGACGGAGGAGGTCGAAGGCCCGCTGATAGTCCGCTTGTCCCATGCCCTGCACGGCGGAGGAACTGGTGCTGGTGGCCGCGCTGGCGAGGGCGGCGGCGGGGCCGATGGCTGCCGCCCCAAGGGCGGCGCTGGCCGTGCTGGCCGTGGCGGAGGTCGCCGGGGCCGCGGCTGCCTGTTGCTCGGCCAGGGCGTTGACTTTGTCGGTCAAGGCCTTCTGGGCGATCTGCAGTTGATGGGTCTGGGTTTCCAGATCCCCGCGCAGTGTGCGGACTTCCTGTTCCAGGCGCTGGGTGCGCGTAAGGACGTCCGCCAGCGCGCTCTGACTGCCTTTGCTGGCTTGCTGAACCGCGATGAGGCTGTTGAGCTCGCCTTGCATGACCGCCATCTGCTGCTGCAACTGGATGATCTTTTCGCCCGTGGACTCCGCCAGGGCCACGGGGCTGAGGCCGACCAGCGCGAGGAGCGGTAATGCACGCCAGCGGTTCATCGGGTGGTCTCCTTATTGGCCGCCGTTGTAACCGCCGCTATAGACGAAATCGACGCGGCGATTCTTGGCCCAGCAACTTTCGTCATTCTGGGTGCACAGGGGGTTGTCCTTGCCAAAGCTGACGGTGCTGATCCGTGCCGTGCTTACCCCCTGGGATTCGAGGTACTGCTTGACGGCTTCGGCGCGCCGTTCGCCCAGAGCGAGGTTGTATTCCTGGGTGCCGCGATCATCGGTGTTGCCTTCCAGGCGTACCTTGACGTGGGGATGGGCGACCATGAACTCGGCATTTTGCGTGGCGATCTGCTGGCCGGTGGCATCGAGGGAGTCGCTGTTGAAGGGGAAGTGGACGCGCAGATGCTGGGGAAGAGCAGCAAGTTCGGCCGCCGTCAAACCGTTGCTGGAGCCGCCGATGGGGCCGTTGTTGCCGAGATTCTGACCGCCGATGCCGGCGCCGGCATAGCCTTCGGTGGCGGCGGAGTTGGTCATGGCGGTGGG
>NZ_RIZI01000099.1 GCF_003721225.1 Acidithiobacillus sulfuriphilus
GCGCCAAATGCCGCACAAGGTCGCCAGCTATTTTCGGCACCCTGCCGCCCGCTACGCCATGTCGGATATTTAAGGGCCGGGTTAATAAGCCTGCCGGTTGCAGTTGTCGTAGTTGTGCAGTGTTGCTCTGTGATACTCGGGTATGGTCCGATTTTGTTCCGATAACTTGACCCCCCTCCCCTCCGCGCCTGGCGGCGTTGGCGTTGGCGTTGGCGGGGTGGTCATCGAGGAAGGCGATGGCCCCCAGGCGATAGAGAACGTCCGCCTTTTCGCCGGCGGGCGCCGCATGGCCCACGCACACCACGCGCTTCGCGGGGATCAGCCCGGCCAGGGATTTCGCCCGGGCCGCCTCGTGACGGGGGTCGATGCTCGTCACCGCCCACACCTGGCAGCCCAAGTCCTCCAGGGCGTACACCAGGTCTTGCGCATGGTCATAGAGCGGCATGGTGCCCCATCGGCCGTCGTGGCCATCCCCATGGAAAGCCCTCCAGACGGCGTCCACTTCCTTGCTGGTCAATCCGTACCGGACGCCCAGGCTGTGCCGCTCGTTCGCCTTGTCCATGGGCCGGCCCAGAACCTCGCAGGCGCAGTCCGCCCAATGCGTCTCGAAATCTCCGAGAACGCCGTCCACGTCGAGGGCGACAATCGGATCGTTAGCGCGGATCCTCATGCCGACCCTCCTTGTTTTTCCAGGTTTCCTTACAGACGCCGCCGCTCGGCCAGGGTGGACTCCAGTTGGTCGGCCAGGCGGAATACCCGCTGGGCGGCGGGATGGTGCGACCGGCTGCACCCCGCGCAGAGATCCGCTATGCGGGCCTGGTGCGCGACCGGATGATGAATGCTTGGCGTTGCCCCTGGCCGTCATGGTCTGTATCCTTTTCGGTGATGTACCAGTCCCAGGATGTGGTGAAGTAGTGCAGGTGGGCCACGGCGTCCTTGCCCTGGCCGTCGGTTTCGTAGGACTTGGGCATGGTGGCGATGATGCCGGCGATTTCCACGGCCTTGGCCCGGAACCATTGCCTTTCTTCGCTGCTTCGGCAGCTATCGGCAAGCATGTCGATCTGCGCCCGGCCCAGGAAGTCATGCAGGGTGGGGAAGGCTTCGGCGGCGTCGCGGAGGCTGTAGGTCTTGATGGTGTTGTTCATGGTGTTGTTCTCCTGTGCGTAGGGTAGAGTTCGGCCAAATGCCTGCTCTTGTTGAGCCCCTCTAGCCCAGCGGCAATGAGCGATTCCTTTTGAGAGGTACGCGATTGTGGCCCTCCCCGTTGCCGGTTTGGTGCCTGTCCTGCTCCCGCTTTCGCCTTCCTCACCCAAGCAGGGGAGGCGAAAGAAAGGGAGTGGGACGGGCACTGGCTGCGGGGGTGGCCGCGTGGCATGGATGGCTGGTATGGAAGGCTTTTCCGTCTCCCGCACCGGCACGGATAGCGGGGCGTGACTGACGAAGGAAGGCGCGGCTTGCGGTGGCGGGGCGACGCTGGAGAGTCCGTTATTGCAGAGACATGGCCGCTATACGTGGGTATCATCACAACTTGCCGAAGGTCGGACATTTTAGAGGAAGCCATGCCCAGACGTCGCAACACATCCCTCGTCGAGGATTTGCTCAACATGGCGTCACGAATCCCCTGGTGGATGGACGCGATAGTGGCAGCCTTATCCTATATTGGACTGCACTTGCTGTACGTCCATCTGGGCCGATTAACGGCCTTTCCGCCGCCTGTCCCCAAGTCTGGCGTAAACCCGCTTACTGCCGCCACCTCAGCAGTACACAGCGCCTTTGGCCATGCATGGATAATCGTAGGTAGGATCTTTTCCGGAGTCTTCCAGTATGCCATGCCGGTGCTTTTCGTTCTGGGAGGCATAGTGTCGCTGGTCACGAACCAATGGACAGCCAAAAAGTGAAACCAGGTGTCGCGGCTGGTCCTGTCACTGTGACAGGAGCCGTCCACAAGGCCGTGGGGTTGCACCCTGCAAGGGTTTGTGGGTAAGGCGGGGAACGGCTACACTTGCATCATGGCAACGCTCACTTTCGACACCCTGAAATTCGCCAACAAGCTCAAGGCGGCGGGGCTTCCGCCAGACCAGGCGGAAGCTCAGGCGGAGGCTTTGGCGGAAGTCATCGAACTGAACATCCAGGACCTGGTGACGAAGGATGACCTCACCGCCTCCCTCAAGGACCTGGAACAACGCCTGATCATCAAGCTGGGGGGCATGATGGTCGTCGCCGTGGGCGTCATCGTCGCGCTGGTGAAATTTATCGCCTGATCTCCGCTCCGCCTGCATCTTGGCGGATCAGGCGGTCGACGCCGCCGGGGTTGCGGTCGCTGGCGCTCCCTCTCACCCCGTTGCGTCTTAGACATAACGGGCAAACCTCACTGGTCCAAAACGGGATGCAACCGCATCCCCCGTGCAAGGCATTCCGTTTGCCCATAATCAGCAGGAATTCGTTACACTGGTACGGTTTTCTCCAGCAGTTTTATCGCCGCCTCGACCGCCTCCCGCTTGGTCCAGCCGGTCGCCTGGACGATGCGGTCCAGCCCAGCGGCCGCCTGCGCGTTGACCAGGACTTGCAGGCGGGTCAGCAACAGCCCGTCCGGGTCTCTCATCGCCCGGTCCCGGTACTCCCTTTGCCTCTGTGCGGCGGTTTTGCCCATGGCGTGCCCCTTTCTAATCGTACCATAACGATAGGATAAGCCGTTACAGTGTAACGGTCAAGCTCAGCCGCACCCAGGGCGGGACGGTAAAAAGCCCCATCACTTGGATGGGGCAAACTTCCCTGATGGGGGAAGGAGCGTTGTTGCACCCTGCAAGGGCAACCGCTGCGCTAATCGCGTACTGGCTCGGCCATCAGGGGCACACGGGGATTGCGCAAAGCCTGTCCACCCCCGGGGGAAAGCCCAGGCCATGGCGCTCGCACTGCCCTGGTCGCGGCTTACGGGATATCCCGCCGCCAAAGACCGCACAGCAGTGCGGCAGCCTGGCGGCGGCTCGTGAACCCCTGTCTCTCCGCCATGGACAGACGAGGTGAAATTTGGAACTGGACCACAGGGCCCGCGAGGCCATCGAGGACATCATCAATCGCCGGGAGGGAATCGCCTCCATGCAATCCCAACTCAAAGAGGACATCAAGGCCGTGGCCGCGTATCTGGCCGTGAAGCCGGCACAGGTGAGCAGGATCATCGGCCTGGTGGAACGGGAGCGGGCCAAAGGGGATGTGCTCGATGCCGAGCGGGATGTCATCGATGCGGCCGCATCACTGATCCCCCTCATGGGCCAGGAAGCATTGAAGGCCACGGGATAAATGGAACGGGATTCGCCTCATCCCATCACGCTGGAGGCGAATCCGGGGGATGTCCTTATCCGGCATGCCGGCCGGCCACTGGTTCCTTAACGGTCCATAAACGATAGATGTGCGATAATACAACTATTCTTATGTAATAAATTATATAATAGATTGATTAAATAATGAATTTTAACTCTCACCGCAATAGGGATGGACCGCATGCGTGCCGCAATGAAACCTAGCTCCAGTACGACAACTTCAGTGGCGGTCGCCGAAGATATTACGAGTACCTGTAACGCATCAGAGGATATGTTAATTCTCCCTGTAACTATAGAAAGTGGACACCTATCACCAAATCCCCGATCCCGCGCAGATGGCGGGCACTTCCAAGATATGTACATCTCTGTACGCGTTAAGTTTATGCTAGCCCAACTGGGCGCGCTACTTTGGGTAGCGCTCAGTCTGTGGATCGCCCTACCGTGGATCATCAGTCTTTCATCGGTTTTTGGTTGGGCTCTTACGATATTTGCGATTGGCGGCATGGCGATCTTACCTGGGTATATTTCCGGTTTAATTCTGTTTAGCGTGATATTAGACAACCGACCAAAAATAGTTTCGATAAAAGAATACCCCCCAATCAGCATTTTGATTGCCGCTTATAATGAGGAAAAAGCCATTACTGACACTCTGCGCTCCATCCTTCTGCAGGCATACCCAGGCGCCATCGAGATCATTGTGATTGACGATGGTTCCAAGGATAATACCGCAGGCATGGTCAGACGCCTGGATGATCCCAAAATAAGCCTGATTGTCCAGCCAAAAAATGGCGGCAAGGCGAGCGCCCTTAACACTGGTCTGGAGAACGCTACACATGCCATTCTTATCACGATAGATGCGGACACCTGTTTATATCAGGATGCGCTGCAGTACATCGTCGGGCGTTACCTGAGTGATCCGGAAAATACGGTGGCCATAGCTGGCTCCATTTCCGTGCGCAATTCACGGGCATCCTGGGTGGCGCGTGTTCAGGAATGGGATTATTTCCACGGCATCGCGGCGGTGAAGCGTGTTCAAAGTCTGTATCAGGGGACGCTTGTGGCGCAGGGTGCCTTCTCGCTCTATGAGCGTGATGTGGTCAGAGACCTTGGTGGCTGGCCCTCCTGCGTTGGGGAAGATATCGTATTGTCCTGGGCGATGCTCAAAAAAGGTTATCGTATCGGGTACGCGGAGAATGCGGTGGTGTTCACCAATGTGCCAGAAACTTATAAGCAACTGTTTCTGCAGCGCCGACGTTGGGCTCGCGGCATGCTTGAAGCGCTGAAAGCCCATCCGAGCATATTACTTACCCAACGATTCAGCGTGCAATTTGTGGTTCTCAATATGCTTTTCCCGTGGTTGGATATCAGCTATTTATTGTTTTTTATCCCAGGCATTATAGCCGCATTTTTCGGTATATTCCTCCTGGCCGGTCCCATCACGCTCTTCCTTATTCCGCTGGGAATAGTCAATAACGCCATCATTTATATGGTGCAGAGAAAAATGTTCAGAGAGCGTGGTCTTAAGGTGCGCAAAAATTTGCGGGGCTTCTTCATATATGCCGTATTCTCTCAACTCATCATGGCACCTGCTTCTTTGGCGGGATATGCTTCTGAACTGTTTCGCCTGAGCAAAACCTGGGGCACCAAATGAAGATATCCACCTGTCATGCGAGCGCTTTCCTGGTTACGGGATGCTTGCTGTGGACGTATGGTCTTTCTGCGGCTTATGGGGATCCCGCCTCAATGATCCGGCTGGGAAGAGTGGCCATGACGCAGGACCATCCCTACGCGGCGTTATCCTGTTTCAGATCGGCCAACGCTGAAATCGATACCCATCCTTCCGCCTACCGGGCAGATCGCCTTTCTGCCCTGTCCGGCATCGGCTACTCCGCGCTGTGGGTAGGCAATGCACATGAAGCCGAACGCGCCTATCGGCAGGGGCTATTGCTGGCACACAGTGCCGCAGATCAAAAAACCATGCGCATTGGCCTGGCGCGTGCGCTCATTGACCTTGGCCGTCCGCGTGAGGCATACCAATTGTTGCAACCGATACACAAAGTGAGCCATGAAGCAGCCTTACAATCGGCCATCGCTGCCAATCTTTTGGCTTGGAACACCTTGGCATGGGCGTCCCTACAAGAGGCTGCGCCCACCGGGCATTATGTCGGACCTCTCTGGTTGCAGCGCCTGTATGGCAAAACGAGAAATTATGTCGACTTCATACTGAAACCACGGGTAGATATCGGTTATCACTACAGCAGCGACAGTGATCACAACATCAACCAGATTTACGATGCTGGAGTGACCATTCCCGGCGCAGGCCTGGGAGACAACGCGCTAGGCCCAACCACATGGCACGTCGGCTATCGGCAAACACAGATCAACGACAGTGACGGCCAAGTGGGCATCAGCGCGCTTTCAGGAGGCTGGGGAGCCAGTTTTGATCGAAGCTGGCAGTACATGGTCCGCGGCGGGGTGGGCACAGCTCGTAACTGGACCTTCGGCCAGGCCGAGGGGCAAATCACATATCAGCCAGATGACAGTTGGGGCCTGGCGGTGAGTGTTGACCGCACGCCCATACGTACTTTTGAGGCCGTACAAAATCATATTATCGTCAACTCCATCAGCGCTGGCGGCTTTGGGCGACTGCGCAATGTGGGCACCTTTGCTGCTTCGTATTTTCATCAGGCATTCAGTGACGGCAACCAGCGTAATGGCGTAGTGGCGCGGGTTACACCGGAATTTTACAGCTTCGACAGTATTCCGGTGAACATAGGGGTTCAGGGATATTTTCGTGACTACAGCAGTGGTTATGTGCCGTTTGACGGATATTTCAATCCACAACACTACCGAGAAGCCTTGGGCTATGTCATCTACGTACAAAAATTCTCGCCTTTTTGGACCATGCGGCTTTACGCCGGTTTTGGCAGCCAGACCGCAAATGGAACCACAACTGCGGCAAAAGACATTTTCGGGACCCTCACCGGTCTGGTTTCACCGTATGTACAGGTGAGCCTCACGGGCGGATACACTCAGGTCGCCAGTGCTTATGGCGGGGGTGCGGGCTATCATCGCAGCTATGTACAAGCCAATATATCCATACCTGTAAATTAACTTCTTGGCAGTATTTCAGGACACCACGCAGTTAACGGAGCATTAACGATAGGTGTGCGACAATTCATCGTCTATTATGCCGTAGAATTACATAATAGATTGATAGGCAATGAGTTTTAGCTCTACCCAACTCCAAAGGAGACGCCCCGCATGCGTACCGCAAAAAAACCCGCTTTCAGCCGCAAACCCCTGTTCGCCGCCATGATCTTCGCCCTGAGCGCCCCGGTGGCTTTTGCCACGCCGACCCCGTCCGGCCCCTTTCCGGGCAACGGCACTGCGGTGTACGGCACCGTGACCGCCGCCATCGCCGGCAGCACCGCCACCGTGACCGTCGGCTCCGGCAACACCGTCATCACCTGGGGCGCGAGCGGCGCCCTTCTGCCCGGCAGCAGCACCGGATTCAACATCGGCAGCTCCGCCGCCGTGGTCTTCCAGAACAATGCTCTAGGCAGTGCCGCGGTCCTGAACATTGACGTCACGGGCACCCCCTCACAGATCTATGGTAGCCTGTCGGCCACTGTCAGCGGCAGCGCCACAGCCGACGACGCCCCCACCCTCTATGTAGCCAACGCCAACGGTGTCGTGGTCGGCAGCGGGGCCACCATCTCTGCTCCTTATGGCGTCGGCTTCATTGGTGCCGATCTGAACAGTACCCAGGCCCAAGCGGTCTTCGCCAGTTGCGGCGCCGTGCCCCTGAACTTCGACAATACCGCCGGCAGCGTGTCGGTGCAGAATGGCGTGAATTGGGGAGCAACGACTTCGTTCCTGCTCGTTGCTGGAGCTGGCTCCGTCAATGTGGGCAGCGCTCCTGGCGGAGGCGTTCTGTTCATCGATGGTGGTGTGGGCGGGCACTTCTCCCCGATAGGGGCTGGGATCGCGACCAGCGATCAGGGTTCGGCGTCTTCCATCGCCAGTCTCTCTACCAGCAATTACAGCAGCGGATTCGTGTACCAGGACGCCTCGACCTCGGTCTCCGTGAATCTGGGCACCGCCAGCACCGCGCCTGCGTTGGAGGATGTCTCCGCCTATGCGGACGGCACCCTCGATAACTCCGGGGTCCTGAACGCATCTGGTGGCACCATCACCCTCAACGCCAGCGGCACCATCACCAATACCAGCGGCATCAGCGCCGCAGGGATGACGATCAACACCACCGATATCTACGGCAACAGCAGCACCGCGCAGAATGGCGCCTTCATCAATACCGGTAGTAGCGCCAAAATCACCATCAGCAACAGTGTCTACAACGCCTATCTGACTGCCGCCGGCACCTCCTTCAGCAACCTCTCCGGCGCGTCCATCTCGGTCTCCGCCTCCGGAAGCGGCAATTACGCCGAGCTGTATTTCGACGGCAACAGCGCCTTCACGAACAGCGGCAGCGGCTCGACCATCAACATCAACGCCAACAGCGGTGATGCCTACCTGACCGCCTACGGCACGTCCTTCAGCAACCTCTCCGGCGCGTCTATCTCGATCTCCGGAGATAACGCAACAAGTTACAATAGTGGACTGTACTTCGGCGGCAGCGGCGCATTTCTCAACGGCACCGGCGCCACCATCAACATTTCCGGTGCCGGAGGAAATGACAATAGCGGTTACCTGACGGCCTACGGCACTTCCTTCACCAACCTCGGTGTTTTGAACTTTTCCGGGAGTGGCGATGAGTTGACCGTCAATGCGAGTTCCGGGTCCATCAACCTGAGCGGCGCCGTTACCGGAGCGGGGCTCGATGATGTCGACCTCATGGCAAGCTCCGTGGGACAGAGCATCTTCATCAACACCGCCCTGAACGTCAGCCCCAATCTATATAGTCCTGGCGACCAGATCGACGCATCGGCGAGTAACATGATCATCAATGCGCCGGTCTCCGCTGGAACCTTCGTCTATTACGCCCATGGATCGAGCACCGGCACGGCCAGCACCGCCCCTCTCGTCAACAACTTCACGGTCACGACCCTGGGCTCCATTTCCGCTCCGACCATCGACGTCGCCTACCACCCCAACCAGACCAGTGGCGATCCCTCAACGGGTTACGGAAATTTCCATGGCTCAACCACTGCTGGCTACCAGAGTCTCACCAACCTGGACATCAACGGCCCCCTGCTGGCGGGCACGGCGGGCACGGTGAACTTCGGGCAGGCCGTGCAGG